>DAOLIO010000007.1:0-32123 GCA_035328505.1 Azonexus sp. | reverse complement strand
TGCAACTCCTTAAATATCTTGCGTGTTTCGAGCTCCTTGCCGGCCAGATAATAAGCCATCAAGGTACGCATTAATGCTTTGGCCTCCCGACGGGAACGGGGATCTGAGAAATCGTCTGCTTCAAGATCAAGCAACGTTTTACCTTTGACAACCTGAGCTGATGCCTCCGCGTGCTCAAGGCGCACCGGACCTTGTTCCATGCGATAGCTGTAGAAAGTATCAGGGTCAATGAGTTGCCCGTCGCTGTCATGATTTAGCGTCAAACCATAGCCCAGTTCCTGCAACAATGCTTTCTCAAAGCAGCGCAGATCTGCTTCACGAACCCTACCCGATGGATCGGCTGCCAGACGGCCGAGCATCTGGGCGTAGCTGGCAAATAACTGTTCATGAGCATCTTCGCGTGGCAACAAATTCATGAGTAGCTCATTGAGATAATAGCCACAGAACAAAGCGTCCCCAACCAGTAATGGCTGACCACCTTGCCACTCTGCTTTCATCAGATTCAGTACCTCACCTTTTCCGGACCATGATATCTCCAGAGGCTGAAAGGCCATCATCAGGCCGCGAATGGCCGAGCGTGGGCGTCGCGCACCGCGTGCCAACAGTGCCACACGCCCGAAATCACGGGAAAAGACTTCAACAATGAGACTGGTTTCCCGAAAGGGATTGGCATGCAAAACGTAAGCCGGCTGACTATCGACTTTGCTACGCAGGTTCATTCGTAACCGAGGCTCTTGAGCAGACGCTCGTCATCATTCCAGCCAGACTTGACCTTGACCCAGACTTCAAGATAGACCTTGCCACCAAACAGGCGCTCCATATCGTGTCGGGCTTCCGTGGCAATGCGTTTCAGTTGGTCACCACCCTTGCCAATCACAATCGCCTTATGGCCATCGCGATCCACAACGATCGCCGCAAAGATTCGCCTAAGATCGCCCTCGATTTCGAATTTTTCAATTTCGACGGCGGTGGCGTAAGGCAATTCATCACCCAGGAGCCGAAAGACTTTTTCCCGAATGTACTCGGAAGCAAGGAAACGCTCGCTTTTATCCGTCAGGTCATCTTCCGGAAACATCAACCCGTCATTAGGCAAGTGCTTCTTAGCCTCACTCAGCAAATCCTCTGTCTGCCGCCCCTTGGCGGCGCTGACTGGAACAATGGCAGCGTAGTCATGATCGGCCGAAACTTCGGACAAGAATGGCAACAAGGCCGCGCGATCCTTCAACTGATCGGTCTTGTTAACAACAAGAATGACCGGCCTATCCTTCGGCAGCAAGCGAACGACCGCTTTATCCTTAATGTCATAACGACCAGCCTCTACGACGAACAGTACGACATCGACATCGCTGAGGGTTTGCGTTACACCACGATTCATTGATCGATTCAGGGCATTTGAAAATTTTGTTTGGAATCCCGGCGTATCAACAAAGACAAACTGCGCATCATCCTTGGTAAGAATTCCGGTAATCCGGTGTCGCGTTGTCTGCGCCTTACGTGAAACGATGCTGATTTTTTCGCCAACCAGCCGATTAAGCAGCGTCGATTTACCAACATTGGGGCGACCAACGATGGCGATATACCCGGAACGGATTTTTTTCATTCAGTAAGTTCTTTCAAGGCCTTCTCGGCCGCCACCTGTTCGGCGATCCGGCGACTTGCACCAAAACCGGTGGTTCGCAAAGGTGGGTGTTCGATTTCACAGGCAACCTCAAAACGCTGTTCATGTGCCGCGCCGGTGGCTTCCAGCAAGTGATACCGAGGCAATCCTTTCTTGCGTCCCTGTAGCCACTCCTGAAGACGCGTTTTCGCGTCTTTCTGAAACTGCCCGGGCTGCAAACGCTTGATTAGCGGTGTATAGAGTGTCTCGATAACAACCTTTGCTGCATCAAACCCTGCATCTAGATAGATGGCACCAAACAGTGCTTCCAATGCATCGGCAAGAATGGAGGGTCGAAGCGCGCCGCCACTTTTCAGTTCCCCTTCACCCAATCGCAGGGCATTCCCAATATTTAGCTGTAGGGAGAGTTGGTGCAAGACATTCTGGTTAACCAGATTTGCCCGCAATCGGGACAAATCCCCCTCGGGCAGATCGGGGTAACGATGAAACAGGAGAGCAGCGATAACGCAATCAAGGACACCGTCACCCAGAAACTCTAATCGCTCATTGTTTGGGGTACCAAAACTGCGATGGGTCAGCGCCATCCGCAATAGAACTGGGTCAGAGAAAGCATGGCCAACGCTATGAGCCACAGATTGCGCGGACATTGCTTAACCTGCCGTGGACCCCTTGTAATCAATGACGAGGCTGACATTACCAAAGAGCGGAATACGCTTTTCGTATGCAAATTCAATAACAACCCGGCCGCCATCTTTCGAAACATCCAGTTGACTCGAAGGAAAATCCAGCATGTCGATTTCAGCAAATTTGTCAAATGCATGCCGAACATCCGATACAGTGGCATCTGAACCAACCTTGGCTACTGTCGCTTTAGCATCCTTGAGAATCTTGTAATACTCAAGATAGGTGGGCGCCACCTTCATACTCAATACTGCACCCAATACCAGAACGATACTCCAGAACAATAGCCCGGACAGGGCAACGCCGCGTTGATATTTCATCTCTATTTCCTTACCTGAATGAACCAATCCGGCTGAAATCGCTGAAGTTCAACCAGACAAAGAACGCCTTCCCAACAATATTTTGCTCTGGCACAAAACCCCATGCACGACTATCGCGACTATTGTCGCGATTATCACCCATCATGAAGTAGTGGCCAGCCGGCACCTTGCAGACGACGCCTGACGCATTGTATGAACAGTTTTCGCGATTCGGAAATTGTGCCGCATCGGGTACAAATGCGGGGGCATCGGAATCGTTAAGCATACGATGCTCTACATCACCCAGTTTTTCCACGAATTGTTCAGAATAATATAAGCGTTCTGGGTGAAGATAATCTCCCGTTTTTTGGGTATCTACAGCTTGCCCATTAATCGTCAACCGCTTGTTCTGATATGAAACGGTATCCCCGGGGAGCCCGATGACTCGCTTGATGTAATCCAGCGACGGGTCCTCAGGATAGCGAAAAACCATGACATCGCCACGCTTTGGCGAGTTGATATCGATAATTTTCTTGTTGATCACGGGCAAGCGTATGCCATAGGTGAACTTGTTGACCAAGATAAAATCTCCAACCAACAAGGTCGGAATCATCGAACCGGAAGGAATTTTGAACGGCTCAAACAGGAATGAGCGGAGTACAAACACGACCAGGATAACCGGAAAAAAGCTGGCGCCCCACTCAACCCACAATGGTTCTTTGGCACCCTTGGTACGCAATTTTCGAAATTTCAGGACATCAAACGCGTAGAGCATGCCAGTAACGACAAGCAGCACGAATAAAATTAAGGCAAAGTTCATCGCTACTCTCAGCTATCAACACGCAGAACGGCAAGAAACGCCTCCTGCGGAATTTCGACACTACCTACTTGTTTCATCCGTTTTTTACCGGCCTTTTGTTTTTCCAGCAATTTTTTCTTGCGTGAGATGTCGCCGCCATAGCACTTGGCCAGAACATCCTTACGCATCGCTTTCACATTTTCGCGGGAGATGATGTGTGAACCGATGGCAGCCTGAATTGCCACATCGTACATTTGACGTGGTATCAATTCGCGCATCTTGCTTGCCAGTTCGCGACCACGATATTGCGCATTGGCACGGTGCACGATCAGCGACAACGCATCAACCTTTTCACTATTGATCAGGATATCCAATTTGACTACATCAGCGGCACGGTATTCCTTGAAATCATAATCAAGCGATGCATAGCCTTTCGAACAAGATTTCAACTTGTCGAAAAAATCCATCACCACTTCAGCCATCGGCATTTCATAGACCAGCTTTACCTGGCGGCCGTGGTAATGCATGTCAATCTGATTGCCACGCTTTTGATTGCATAAGGTAATGACATTGCCCAAGTAGTCCTGCGGCACAAAGATGGTCGCCGTAATGATTGGCTCTCGTACCTCTTCCATTTTCGTGACATCTGGCAGCTTGGCGGGGTTTTCCACATCAACAACGCTACCATCGCGCATGACAACCTGATACACCACCGTTGGCGCCGTTGTGATCAGGTCCTGATCGAACTCACGCTCCAGGCGTTCCTGAACGATCTCCATATGCAGAAGTCCAAGAAACCCACAACGAAAGCCAAAACCGAGAGCTTGGGATACTTCTGGCTCATATTGTAGAGATGAATCATTTAACTTGAGCTTTTCAAGCGATTCACGCAGTGAGTCGTACTGATTTGACTCTACGGGGTACAAGCCGGCAAAAACCTGAGGCTTTATTTCCTTGAAGCCAGGTAACGCCTCCGATGCTTTGCGATCCATAGTGGTAATCGTATCGCCCACTTTGGCTGCTTTCAGTTCCTTGATGCCGGAAATAACGAACCCTACCTCCCCTGCTCGCAACATCTCTCGTGACTCAGACTTAGGAGCGAAAACCCCAACCTGCTCGCACAACTGCTGAGCACCGGTAGCCATGAAGTACAATTTGTCCTTGGGTTTCAAGACGCCGTCCATGACACGCACCAACATGACGACACCAACGTAATTGTCGAACCATGAGTCGATGATCAATGCCTTGAGCGGTGCATTCGGATCCCCCTTGGGTGGAGGGATCCGTGCCACAACTGCCTCCAGAATATCTTGTACACCTAGGCCTGTTTTAGCTGACGCAAGCACTGCTTCAGAAGCATCAATGCCAATTACGTCCTCAATTTCCTGACGTGCATTTTCTGGATCAGCCGAAGGCAGATCAATCTTGTTTAATACGGGTACTACCTCGACATTAAGCTCAAGCGCCGTATAGCAGTTGGCTACCGTCTGTGCTTCGACACCCTGTGAGGCATCTACAACGAGCAACGCACCTTCACAAGCTGAAAGTGATCGGGATACCTCATAGGAAAAATCAACGTGTCCCGGTGTATCGATAAGATTCAGGTTATACACCTTGCCATCGCGGGCCTTGTAATCTAGCGCTGCCGTCTGCGCTTTGATCGTAATTCCGCGCTCTCGCTCGATATCCATCGAATCGAGTACCTGCGCTTCCATCTCGCGATCAGACAAGCCACCGCAAAGATGAATAATGCGGTCGGCCAGCGTCGACTTGCCGTGATCAATGTGCGCGATGATCGAGAAGTTTCTTATATGATCCATTGGTACCAGTAAAAAAGGGCGCTATCCGGCGCCCTTCCCTTTTCAGAAGACCCCGAATTCTAGCGGAATCCGGCAAAATACTCACGGATTTTGGCTTCATCCAAAAAGTAGTGACATAGCTCGCTCTCTCCGTGCAGCAAGACCGGGACCAGTTCATCAAATCTAGCCTCAAGCGCTGGGTCCGCATCAACATCAAGCACTGTTAGCGTAGCGCCCAACTCTTCAACTAGCGGTACCAAACCCTCTTCCATGTCATGGCACAGATGACAGTAGCCACGACTCATCAGCCGGAGTTCAATTACCATTCAAAACCTTAACAGTAATAAAGGTTTGCATGTCGCCACGCCGAATCAGGAGCGTCACGTTATTGCCTTTATCGAATGGAGCCAAGAGCTTATTGAACTGGTCAACCGTCTTGATCTCCGTAGCCCCCCCCTTGTTGATCAAGGCAATTATCACGTCTCCTGCACGGAGGTCGGAGCGCTGTCCTGAACCTCGAATCGCTTCGATCAGCAATCCTGAATTTATTCTCAACTCGCGCTTTTGCTCATTCGTAAGCTCGCTGACCACCAGACCTATTGGATTGGCGATTTTTTCAGGTGCTTTTGAACTGCGTTGCGGCTTCAGCGTTGTGGGTTTCTCATCAGACACCTCACCGACAATAACGCTGATTTCCTTGATGGTCCCTTTACGCCAAAGTTGCGTAACAGAACGGCTTCCGGGTTTCGTAGCACTCACTATGCGAGGAAGATCAGCCGAATTAGCAATCGCCTTCCCATCAAATTTGAGAATTACGTCACCTGCCTCGATACCCGCCTTATCAGCAGGGCTGCCCTTTTCAACAGAAGTCACGACCGCACCCACGGGTTTGGATAACCCGAGAGACTCTGCCAACTCCTTACTAACCTCCTGGATCACTACGCCAAGTCGACCGCGACTAACTTTACCTGAGGCTCGCAGTTGGTTCTGTATTTCCATAGCGACGTCGATCGGGATGGCAAAAGACAAGCCCATATAACCACCGCTACGGCTATATATCTGGGAATTGATACCAACCACCTCTCCCCGCATATTGAATAGCGGGCCACCAGAGTTGCCTGGATTTATGGCAACATCGGTCTGAATAAATGGAACATAACTTTCTTGTGGCAATGAACGCCCTTTGGCAGAGACTATTCCGGCAGTCACAGAGTTGTCGAAACCGAATGGAGAACCGATTGCTACAACCCATTCACCCACTTTAAGTTGTGCCGGATCTCCGAGTTTGACGACAGGAAGCCCAGTTGCCTCGATCTTTATCAATGCGACATCCGTACGTCTGTCTGTACCAATAATTTTCGCCTTGAACTCTCTCTTGTCGGTAAGTCGTACCGTAACTTCATCAGCGCCATCTACGACATGGGCATTCGTCAAAATGTAGCCATCCCCGCTCGTAATAAATCCCGATCCCAATGATTTATTCTCAAGATCACGCGGAACTAAACCACCAGGGAGTCTGGGGATAAAACGCTTAAAAAACTCGAATGCCGGGTCACTCTCATCAAATGGGAACGGTGCCATTTGAGCTTGCCCACGAATAACCTGCGTTGTACTGATATTAACGACAGCCGGCCCCTGCCTTTCAGCCAACTCCGAAAAATCCGGCAAACTGCGCCCTTCAGCCATGGCTAACGCGCTGAATAGCAACGCGAATGCAAGGACCATCAGCCTGTTCATAGACGATTTAACCTCATAATCTGACAATTACCGGGAAATAATATGGGGGCGCCCCGAAAAATTTCCAGTATCACCTTGGGAGCGAAAAATTACATAAAGAAAGGAAATGATCAAAGCAACCGCCCCCCCCATTATTGCTGAAAGATCGCCACCGAACGAAGCGCCTAAAGCTGCACCGACAATTGTTGCAATTAACGGAAGCACATAGGCCAAATTTGCAGTCCGTCGAACACTACCAGGCGCAACGGCGATGGTTACTCGGTCCCCAACGGCAGCACCAATAGCATTATCTACGTGGAATATCTTCTTTCCATTACAGAACATCTGAGTCAATTGCTGGCCACCGCATCCGCCTTTCTCGTGGCAACGACCACACCCGCCCTGCTCCGTTTCAACGACGGCATTTCTTCCCTCCAGCGACCGTACAACTGCATGAATCGTCGTTTGTTCGGTGTACATAGTTACCACCGCTTATCAGTTGCAGTATCGAGCAACGGGCGCAGTTTTGCCGCGACGGCTTCGCGAGCACGGAAAATTCTTGACCTGACCGTGCCTATTGGGCAATCCATAATCACTGCAATTTCTTCATAAGACATTCCATCTATTTCACGCAACACAATCGCTGCCCTCAGCTCTTCAGGCAAAGCATCCATGGCACCGTTAATTGTTTCACCAATTTGTTTGGTCAGGAGCAGGCTTTCCGGTGTATTGATATCCCTCAACTGCGTTGCGTCTTCAAACGTTTCAGCCTCATCCGTATCAAATTCGGTGGTTGTCGGTGCTCGCCGTCCTTGAGAAACGAGATAATTTTTGGCGGTATTGATACCAATTCGATATAGCCAAGTATAGAAAGCACTATCTCCGCGAAAGGATGGCAAAGCTCGATAAGCTTTTATGAACGCCTCCTGAGAAACATCCTCAACTTCTGCTGGATCACGCACAAAACGCGATAACAAACGCCCCAACTTACGCTGGTACTTGCTCACCAACTGGTCGAAGGCGCGCTTATCTCCGCCTTGCGCCCGCTCGACCAGTACTTGATCGATCTCGCGCTCACTCATGGTTGTTGTTTTCCCTGGGAGTTGTACATGTCTATCTGTTATAAGCGCAGTATAGCGCAGCAGTTTTCATGAAGCGGGTAGGTATTTATCCCTATTTGTGACTTTCTGTAACCGGATTTATGGTTTTGCGCGTGCTATATTTGTCGGAAAACTATCCTCAGAGAACAGCGTGCAGAAATTTGATGTCCTTATCATTGGTAGCGGGCTCGCGGGCCAATCTGCCGCATTGCGACTTGCATCGCAATGCAAAGTCGCCTTGGTCAGCAAACGCGGGCTTGAAGACTCCGCATCCGGTTGGGCGCAGGGCGGGATTGCTGCAGTCCTCGATAGCAGCGATTCAATTGAAGCGCACATTCATGACACTCTTGTAGCTGGCGCATGGCTGAACGATGAAAAAGCAACCCGTTTTGTCGTGGAAAATGGACGACGTGCAATTGAATGGCTCATAGAACAAGGTGTCCCATTTACAAAAGATGATATCGGATACCACCTAACTCGAGAAGGTGGGCACAGTGCGCGCAGAGTCATTCATGTAGCAGATGCTACGGGGTCTGCGGTTCAGGATACGCTAACCCGAAAAGTTCGTGTAAACCCAAACATTACCGTTCTCGAAGACCACATTGCCATAGACCTAATTACTGGCGACAAATTGGGAACTGGAGAAAAGCGCTGTTTTGGAGCATATATCCTAAATACTCAAGACGGTGAAGTTGTGACAATTGGGGCAGCCAACACGCTTTTGGCCACAGGCGGTGCGGGAAAAGTCTATCTCTACACGACAAATCCGGACACTTCTACTGGTGATGGAATCGCCATGGCCTATCGGGCTGGCTGCCTCATATCCAACATGGAATTCATCCAATTTCATCCAACGTGCCTGTATCATCCACAGGCAAAATCATTCCTGATTTCGGAGGCGGTTCGCGGAGAAGGCGGGATTCTCCGGCTACAGGATGGTACCCGATTCATGCCGGAACATGATGACCGTGCAGAATTAGCCCCGCGAGATATTGTCGCTCGCGCCATAGACTTCGAAATGAAGAAGCGAGGTCTGGATTGCGTTTTTCTCGATATTTCGCACAAGGGTGAAGCATTTATCCGGAATCATTTCCCGAACATTTACGCACGATGTTTGGAACTCGGCATTGACATTACCCAAGCTCCGATACCCGTCGTACCTGCGGCGCACTACACGTGCGGGGGAGTTGTTAGCGACTTGAACGGACGAACCGACGTTGCAGGGCTCTACGTAGCTGGCGAAGCCTCATGCACAGGGCTTCATGGCGCTAACCGTCTTGCATCAAACTCCTTGTTGGAATGCTTGGTTTTCGCAGAAGCTGCAGTCAACGACATTTTAGCCAAAAAAAATTTAACGCTTCCCCTGTTACCGCTCTGGGATGAAAGCCGGGTTACAGACGCTGACGAAGAGGTTGTAATCTCTCACAACTGGGATGAACTTCGACGCTTCATGTGGGATTATGTTGGCATCGTTCGCACAACCAAACGCCTAATGCGAGCGGGTCATCGCATAGCCTTGCTAAAACGTGAGATTGACGAGTTCTATGCGAACTTCAGAGTAAGTCATGATCTGATTGAACTTCGCAACCTAGTCGCGACGGCAGATTTGATTGTTCGATGTGCCATGCAGCGAAAGGAAAGCCGTGGGCTCCATTTTTCAAGAGATTACCCAGAAACAGCTAATAAGGCGAAGAATACGGTTCTTAGACGTCGTCGCCCGGCGCGTTGAATTCAGCTTTCCAACGAAGAAACATCCGCAGATACCTGAATTCTGTGTTCGTTATGCTGTCGCCCGTAATAACCAGCGTTCGAATGTGACCAAGTTCTGTCTTTAGGCGAACAATGGTTAGCCAAGAATGAACTAACGAGTACGGTTGCATTGCAACTTGTGAAAAACCCACGCCTTCTTTACTAGTTGCAAATATATGCCCATTACGCTCAAGCCGAATCGCTGGAAAATATGGGGCTAGATTAATCCATGCCAGAAATGCAAAAAACCACGTTACAAATAACATTCCACTTTGAATTAGTAGCGTCCTTGAAAAATAAAAAATGGACAGCGTTCCCAAAATTGCGAGTATCAGTATCACAACATCCAATATGCGCGAACGGCGCAGCCCGATAACTACCGGAAACTGCACCGTTCTCTCATCTGGCTACTTAGAAATACTAAGATACTTAGCCTAGATGCGCTTGAATACTAGCGAACCATTGGTTCCGCCGAAACCGAAATTATTCTTCAGCGCCACCTCAATATTCATTGGCCGAGCCACATTCGCACAATAGTCAAGATCACATTCGGGATCTTGATTAAAGATATTGATAGTGGGGGGGGAAATCTGGTTATGAATAGCCAGCACCGTAAACAATGACTCGATACCACCTGCTCCACCGAGCAGATGCCCAGTCATTGATTTGGTCGAGTTCACCACTAGTTTATAAGCTGCATCACCAAAGGCTTGCTTGACTGCATCGGTTTCGTTCTTGTCACCAAGAGGCGTAGAAGTTCCATGGGCATTCAGGTACTGAACCTCTGAGGGTGCAACTCCGGCATTCTTCAAGGCATTAAGCATTGAGCGACGCGGGCCATCTGTATTGGGGGCTGTGATATGGTAAGCGTCACCACTCATCCCGAATCCAATCAGCTCAGCATAAATCTTCGCGCCCCGAGCCTTTGCGTGTTCGTACTCTTCAAGGACCATGACGCCGGCACCCTCACCAAGTACAAAGCCGTCTCGATCCTTATCCCAAGGCCGACTGGCCGTGGCAGGATCGTCGTTGCGGGTGGACAAGGCCCGGGCAGCACAAAATCCGCCCATACCCAATGGAGAAACTGTCGATTCAGCGCCACCGGCCACCATGACATCCGCATCACCATATTCAATAATACGGGCAGCATCGCCGATCGAATGTGTACCGGTGGTGCAGGCAGAAACCAAAGCGATATTCGGTCCCTTGAAGCCAAACTCAATCGACAGATTGCCAGAGATCATGTTAATGATCGAACCTGGAACAAAGAACGGGGAAACCTTGCGTACACCGCCCGCGGAGTACTCGTCCTTGGTTGCTTCGATCAATGGCAGCCCACCAATACCGGAGCCGATCGCTACGCCGACCCGTTCAGGATCTGCGGTACCTTCGTTGTCCAAGCCAGCATCACGCACAGCCTGAATGCCCGCCGCAAGTCCGAAATGGATAAAGTCATCCATACGGCGCGCATCCTTTGCGGAAATATATTGGGTAATGTCGAAGTTCTTGACTTCACCGGCAAACTGGACCGGAAATGTTGAAGTATCAAACTTAGTGACAGCTGAAATACCGGACTTACCTGCCAGAATATTCTGCCAAGCTTCTTCGACGGTGTTTCCGACTGGGCTAACAATGCCCAAACCGGTAATTACGACTCTGCGACGTGCCAAGGTGCACTCCGAAAGCAAATGTAGCAAGGCCGGCCATGGGGGCCGGCCTTGCCTGGGTCAACCAGAATTGGATTACTTCTTGTTGGCGAGGATGAAATCGACAGCCTGCTGGACCGTGGTGATTTTCTCAGCCTGGTCGTCAGGAATTTCACACTCAAATTCCTCTTCCAGTGCCATGACCAGTTCAACGGTATCCAGGGAATCCGCGCCCAGATCGTCCACAAAGGAGGACTCATTCTTGATGTCCGCTTCGTTCACGCCCAGTTGTTCGGCGACGATCTTCTTGACGCGCTCTACGATGTTATCCATTAGAAAAACTCCTTCCCCTCAGGGGTACGAAAAAAAACATTATTAGTTTACCAAAAGCCGAGGCTTCAGGAAATCAATCCATAAACATGCCGCCATTCACATGCACTGTTGTGCCTGTGACATATGCAGCAGCCGGGGATACTAGGAAACCGACAGCGCCGGCAATATCTTCTGGCGTACCAGCGCGTCCCAACGGGATAGATGCCAGCATGGCCTGCTTCTGTTCTTCGGTCAACGCATGCGTCATGTCTGTCGCAATAAAGCCTGGCGCAACACAGTTAACTGTAATGTTACGGCTACCGAGTTCACGAGCGAGTGAGCGACTCATACCTGCAACGCCAGCCTTGGCAGCACAATAGTTTGCCTGTCCTGGGTTACCTGAATAACCGACTACTGATGTGATATTTACTACACGCCC
Organism: Azonexus sp.; assembly: GCA_035328505.1. GTDB lineage: Bacteria > Pseudomonadota > Gammaproteobacteria > Burkholderiales > Rhodocyclaceae > Azonexus. Next base: position 19,965 of record DAOLIO010000007.1, on the reverse strand, counting down.
AAATCGCGCCTTCATCATTCCGCGCATCACTCCTCGTGACAGGCGGAAAACTGCCTTCAAATTAGTATCGATTACCGCATCCCATTCATCATCCCCCATCCGCATAGACAGGTTATCACGGGTTATGCCGGCATTATTAACGAGGATCGTGACAGGACCAAATTCCTTGGCGATATCTGTCAACACCGCATCCGTTTGAACAACATCGCAAACATTCAGGGCAATACCTTTTCCGGCAATACCCGTTTCTGAAAGATAGGCAGAAATCTTCGCTGCGCCATCCTCGCTAGTTGCAGTGCCTATTACCGTAGCACCTTTCTTGCCTAACTCAAGCGCAATTGCTCGGCCAATGCCACGGGTGGCGCCAGTAACCAAAGCGATTTTTTCATTCAGCATTGATTACTCCAAGCCCAGATTGCTTTCGATGGCAGCGGCATCGGCCAAGGCCAACCCGGCAACGCCGTCGGCGCAGCGCTTGGTCAACCCAGCCAGCACCTTACCGGGACCACATTCAGCTACAGTCGACACGCCAATTGCAGCCATTTTCTGGATGGTTTCAACCCAGCGAACAGGGTTATAGGCCTGACGAATCAGTGCATCCTTGATGTGCGCTGGATCCGTTTCAATAGCAACATCCACATTGTTAATTACCGGAATTTCGGGAGATTTCAGCTTCAACCCTGCCAGGCGTTCTGCGAGCTTTTCAGCCGCCGGACGAATCAGTGATGAATGGAATGGTGCCGACACTGGCAACGCCTTGGCCATCTTGGCACCACGCGCCTTGCAGGCCTCCATTGCTCGCTCGACCGCAGCCTTGTGACCGGCAATCACCGTTTGGCCATTGGCATTAAAATTAACCGGCTCTACTACTTCACCTTGCGCCGACTCTACACAAGCAGCCAGAATGCCTGGAGTATCAAGGCCAAGAATAGCAGCCATAGCACCTGTTCCAAGGGGTACTGCCGCCTGCATGGCCGCTGCACGTAAACGAACGAGCGGAACCGCATCTTTGAAATCGAGAACTCCGGCAACAACCAACGCAGAATATTCACCAAGACTATGTCCAGCGACGATGGCAGGCATGCGCCCGCCTTTTTCGCACCACAAGCGCCACACCGCGACACCCGCTGTCAGCATGACAGGTTGCGTATTCACCGTCTGTGTCAATGCCTCCGCCGGTCCATCAGCAACCATCGCCCAAAGATCTTCCCCAAGCGCGGACGAAGCCTCATTAAACGTTTCACGAACCACAGCAGAATCGCCATAGGCCGCCATCATGCCAACACTCTGAGAGCCTTGGCCTGGAAATACGAATGCAAAAGACATGGTTTCGTCCCCTGGTTCAGAATTCAAGCAGGGCTGCGCCCCACGTAAAACCACCACCAACCCCTTCAACCAGCACCTTCTGGCCTCGTTGAATGCGACCATCGCGTACCGCTTCATCCAATGCAAGCGGTACTGAGGCTGCAGATGTATTGCCGTGGCGATCAACCGTCACGATAACTTTATTACGTTCGATGCCGAGTTTCTTACCCGTTGCCTCAATGATACGTATATTGGCCTGATGTGGAATAAGCCAATCAATTTCAGCAGTGTTTAAACCTGCTATCTGGCAGACCTCCTCAGCAATATCCGCGAGAACACGAACAGCAAACTTGAAAACAGACTGTCCATCCATCCGCAAGAATGGATCTCCGGTTACCTGCCCACCACAAATTTGCCCGGGGACATTCAAAATACCATTTTGGCTTCCATCGGCATGCATCGCTGTTGCCAATATGCCCGGCTCCAATGATGCTTCCATCACTACCGCACCCGCACCATCACCAAATAGGACGCAGGTTCCACGATCATTCCAGTCGAGAATTCGCGAAAAGACTTCAGCGCCAATGACCAGAACTTTCTTGTGGCTTCCCGAGCGAACAAATTTTTCCGCAATACCAAGCGCATAGGTAAAACCTGCGCAAACGGCCTGCACGTCAAATGCCGCCGCACCTTTATTACCCAGTTTTGCCTGAATCAGACAGGCAGTACTTGGAAAAATAAAATCCGGCGTGGATGTTGCAACGATAATCAGGTCAAGATCATTGGCAGCGACGCGTGCCATTTCGAGAGCACGTTGAGCGGCAATGAAACCCAATTCGCTTGAAGTAGTTCCAAGATCGGCAAGGTGGCGGCTACGAATTCCAGTGCGACTAACGATCCATTCATCATTTGTATCAATACCACGAGCTGCCAAATCGCTGTTACTAACCGGATTACCGGGAAGATAACTACCGGTGCCAATAATTCGTGCGTACATTCAGACACTCTCCAAGGCTACGGCAGGTACCGGCGTCATCTGAGCCAACCGGCTGGTAATACGCTCGATAACACGACTCTCGGCAGCATCATAAGCACGTGAAATCGCATTTCCGAAGGCCATGACATCAGCAGAACCATGACTTTTGACTGAAATTCCCTTTAGACCGAGAAGGATAGCCCCGTTGTAACGACGGTGATCAAAACGCTTTTTAAAATTATTGAGTACCGATATCGCTATCAACGCTGCAATTTTGGTCAGCCAATTTCGTTTGAATTCCCCACGCAATGAGGAAGCCAGCATCTGGGCCAACCCCTCGGAGGTCTTTAGTGCAACATTTCCGACAAAGCCATCGCAAACGATCACGTCAGCATCGCCCTTGTAGATGCCATCGCCTTCAACGTTGCCTATGAAATTCAGGCCAGATGTTCGCAGCAAACCTGCCGCGGCCTTGACGACATCGTTTCCTTTTATGTCTTCTTCACCTATGTTCAGAATACCGACGGTAGGCTGATCCTTGTGCTCCATGGCGGAGACAAGCATTGCTCCCATTATTCCGAACTGCAACAAGTGCTCCGGCCCACAATCGACATTGGCACCCAGATCGAGCATGTGGGTATGGCCATTGACAGTCGGCAACGGTGCACAAATCGCTGGCCTATCGATGCCCGGCAACATCTTCAGCACAAATCTGGATATTGCCATGAGGGCGCCCGTGTTGCCTGCAGAAACGCAAGCATCCGCATCACCACTCTTGACCTGATTGATGGCGACACGCATGGAAGAATCTTTCTTGTTGCGCAACGCGAGCGCAGGCGACTCGTCCATGCCAACTATCTCTGAGGCGTGAACAAGACGAATACGGGAATCGTTGGCATGGGTAGCGAGCAACGGCCGCAAGATTTCTTCCTGGCCAACCAGGACGAGATTAGCTGACGGATGCTCCGCAAGAAACTGAATGGCCGCAGGCACCGTCACAGACGGACCGTGGTCACCCCCCATGCAATCAATGGCAATGCGGGTTGTCATGGCAAAATAAAAGGCAGGCAGCTCACAAAGAACTGCCTGCCCTTCATTGAACGATTACTCGCCCTTACCCTTGACGACTTTTTTACCGCGGTAAAAACCAGCCGGGGAAATATGGTGACGCAAATGTGCTTCACCTGTGGTGGACTCGACAGCCAACGGCGGCGCGGTCAGGAAATCATGAGCACGGTGCATGCCACGCTTGGACGGGGACTTTTTGTTCTGTTGAACGGCCATTTTGTTACTCCAAAAAAATCAGTTCGGCTTACCTTGTAGCCCGGACAATTTCGCGAATGGATTGATCCGTTCGCCAGCATCGGCCGCGCCAGGTAAACCACATTTTTCGTGCCGCGGCGCCACTGGCAGGGCGAGGAGGATTTCATCCTCAACCAACTCGACCACATCCAGTTCACGCTCCACCGGCAGGAAATCCCGGGTGTCGTCTTCCAGTTCGTCTTGCGACAATTCGGCACCAGCAGGAACAAGTTCCAGCAAGCTATCGACTTCAAGATCAAAAGGCACCGCTTCCAGACAGCGCTGACAGGCTAGCGGGAGCAAGCCCGAAACCTCCAGATGCAGCATCGGCTCGCCGCTATCACCCTTGAAACCCCGCAGACGGTAAGCAACCTCACCATCTTGACCCACCAGCAGATCATGCAGGCGATCGAGTTTCGAAATAGCCAGTGTTCCTTCAAGAACACGACCATCTCTGGCAAATGCGAAAGCGTCGGAAATCCTTTTCAATCTTGACCTGTTGCGACTTAAACATTGAATGATATTATTTTTGGCTTTCCAAGTCAAAACAAAGTGCTGCTTCAAGTATTCATCGCAACGCTTTGTTGTAAAGAGTCTTTCATGCCGCAAAATCTGATCCTTGCATCGACCTCACCGTTCCGCCGCGAACTGCTTGGCCGCCTCGGCCTTCCCTTTGAAGTTGCCAATCCACAAACTGACGAAACCCCCCTGCCCGGGGAGCCCCCGGAAAACATGGCACTGAGACTGTCCGAAGCCAAGGCGAGAGCTGTTGTGGCACTTCACCCCAATGCCCTGATTATCGGTAGCGACCAAGTTGCTACGGTCGACGGCAAAATATTCGGAAAACCAGAAACCCACGAACGTGCCGTCCAACAACTACGCGAGCTATCAGGGAAAACCGTTAATTTCTTTACGGGCCTATGCTTACTCAACGCAAAAACCAATTTGGCTGAAGTTCGTGGCGTACCGACGCTGGTCACTTTCAGGCAACTCCGTGATCAGGAAATTGAGAACTACCTACGACGTGAGCCCGCCTACAACTGTGCCGGCTCTGCCAAATCCGAAGGACTGGGAATCGCGCTGTTACGCAGCATGCATGGCGATGACCCCAATGCGCTCATCGGGCTTCCGCTGATTGCGCTGTGTGACATGTTGCGCAATCAAGGTGTGGCGGTTATCTAATGGCGGGAACCCTCTACCTTATCCCCGTACCGCTTGGCCCTACGCCCCCCCAGGACTCGCTACCGAACAACGTCATTGCTGTTATCAAACCGCTTACTCATTTTGTCGTCGAACAAGCCAAGACCGCGCGCGCATTCCTCAAGGCCGCCGGGACAGATGCGCCGCTGCAAGCCTTGCAACTTGAGGAATTGAACGAGCACACCAAAGATAACGTCCTGGATCGCCTGCTGGAACCGTTGCGCGCTGGTCACGACGTCGGCTTGCTATCCGAGGCCGGCTGCCCCGCCATCGCCGACCCAGGCGCGAATCTGGTCGCGCTGGCCCAAAAAGAAAATATCCGCGTGGTACCGCTGATTGGCCCATCGTCCTTGCTACTGGCGCTAATGGCTTCCGGGTTGAATGGTCAAAGATTTGCCTTTCAGGGCTACCTGCCCACCAAGGAAGCGGATCGAACCAAGGCACTCCGCGATTTGGAGAGTGAGTCAAGAAAGCGTCAGCAAACCCAGCTTTTCATCGAAACGCCGTACCGAAATCGCACCATGTTCGACGCCATTCTTATGGCATGTCAGCCGGCCACAAGAATGACCGTCGCCACCGACCTGACGCTCGCCACCGAATCGGTAATTACCCGAACAATCCAGATCTGGAAAAAACAAACGCCACCCGATATCGAGCGGCGTCCGACAGTCTTTTTACTCCTTGCCTAGGCATCAGTTCAAACGAACCCCTTGGGCGCTTTCTGAAAACCCCTTCCAGAAACCAGCAAACGTGCTGGCGCCCAGGCGTTTGGCAAAGCGCTCGGCGATGTTGTCCTTGACTGAATAATCAAGCACCTTTTCAGCCTTGATCACATCCCGGGCGACTGAGTCCACGCTACCAAAGTCGTCCGCCAAACCCATCTGAACGCTTTGGGCGCCGGTCCACATCAGGCCGGAGAACATTTCCGGCGTTTCCTTCAGCCTATTGCCGCGGCCGGCTTTGACCACATCGATGAACTGTTGATGAATATCATTGAGTAATGTTTGCGCATGAGCCTTGTGCTGAGGCGCTTGCGGCGAAAACGGGTCGAGAAATCCCTTGTTGTCACCAGCCGTCAGCAGGCGACGCTCTACCCCTACTTTATCCATGACCCCGGTAAAGCCGAAGCCATCCATCAAAACACCAATGGAGCCCACAATACTGGCCTTGTTGACGTAGATCTTGTCCGCAGCAGCCGCCACAAAATAACCACCCGAGGCGCACATGTCTTCAACCACCGCATAGAGCAGCTTGTCCGGATACTTGGTACGCAATCGACGGATTTCATCATTGATGATTCCGGCTTGAACCGGGCTGCCACCTGGGCTATTAATGCGCAGAATGACGCCTGCTACATTCTTCTCGTCAAAGGCGCTATTCAGCGCTGCAACGAGATTCTCGGCATTGGCTTCACCCTTGGCTTCAATGACGCCAGTCAGATTCACCATTGCGGTATGGCGTTCCTGGTGTTCAGCAGTGCTTCCCCAATCAACTACCGCAAATAGCACGACCAGCAGATAGACAAAGCCGAGTGCCTTAAAGGCGATTCCCCAGCGCCGCCGGGCCCGCTGCTCATCAAGTGCAGCAAAAACCAGCTTTTCGAGGGTTTTCCGTTCCCAGGCGGAATCGTTGTTGGAAGTTTGGGGGTTATCCATGATTAGTTTCTTGCTCTAAAAAAATCTGTCCATCAATCTCTTGCACCCTAAGGGGCCTCAAGCCTTTTCCCTGGCAGCGACCTCCGAGGCACCTACCTGACTCCGGAGCATAAAGTGCGCCATGAATCGAGCAAATCAAGTATAGCTTGGAATCATCGAAGAATTCGCCGGGCTGCCAGTCGAGTTCCGCGGGAACATGGCCACATTCGTTTATGTAGGCATGAACGCGCCCCTGGAAGCGGATAACAAAAGCGGGAACCTCTCGCCCATATCTGCTGACCGTAAATCGAACACCCTTCCCCGCCTCGGCAACCTCACCAGCGGGGCAAATCAGCCGAAATCCCGTAACCATTGATCAAGCTCTTTAATGCTATTCAGGCAAATAATCGGCCGGCACGCCAGCAAATGCTCGTGCGGATGGGCACCATAGGTCACCGCCAGGCCATCGACCCCCGCATTACTCGCCATCAATAAATCATGGGAGGTATCCCCGATCATCACCGTCGTATCCGCAGTCACGCCGAACTCTGCCATCAACTCCTCAAGCATCTGCGGATGCGGCTTCGAGTGACACTCGTCGGCACAACGTGATGCCTGGAAAAAGCGGCGCAAACCGGAATGATCAAACGCTCGCTCAAGCCCCAGGCGGCTTTTGCCTGTCGCCACTGCCAGCACGTGCCCGGCGGAAGCCAATCGGTCCAACATTTCCGGCACGCCATCAAACAATTTCAGCGTTTGGTCACCCGCCAGGTAATGGTGGCGGTAACGCTCGATCATGGCCTGATAGTTATCCGGCTTCAATTCAGGAACCGCATGTCGAAGCGCATCAGCCAAACCGAGACCGATGACATGTCGCGCTCGCGCATCATCCGGAATCGGCAAATCAAGATCCTGGCACGATGACTGGATCGCACGAACAATAGCCCCCGCCGAATCGAGCAGCGTGCCATCCCAATCGAACACAACCAATTCGTATTTCATGTATTGCTCAATATTTGATCCAGATTTTCGGCTTTGAATTCCGGGTCTTTTTCCCGGTTGACCGTAGCAATGTACCCACCGAAGCTATCTGGCAGCGGCGCAACACATTCCAAAGACGCAGCGGTTAGCGGATGACGAAAAGCCATCCGCCAAGCATGCAGCGCCATTCGCTTCAGCCCCCCACGCTTGAGGCTCTTGTTAAGTGCGAAATCGCCGTATTTTTCATCACCCAGAATGGGGAACCCAAGATGCGCCAAATGGACGCGAATCTGATGGGTCCGCCCGGTTTTCAGTTGCGCCTCGAGCAAGCTCATGTCCGACCATCGAGCCAGTAAGCGAAAGACCGTATGCGACGCTTTACCTTGCGAATCCACAGTCACGCGGCGCTCCCCGCCATCGGTCAAATACTTGTGGAGTGGAAGCTTGACGTGTTGGGTCAGATTCATCCAGCGCCCTTTGACCAGCACCAGATAGCGCTTGTCCGCACCAGCACCGTGCTCCCGAAACATGTCGTGCAACGCGGTCAGCGCCAGGCGCTTTTTCCCCACAAGCAAGACACCTGAGGTTTCCCGGTCCAGTCGATGCGCCAATTCCAGAAATTTGGCCTGGGGTCGCTGTCGGCGTAGCGCCTCGATGACGCCAAAGCTCACCCCGCTACCGCCATGCACGGCAATGCCTTCCGGCTTGTCGATGACAAGCATGGCGTCATCCTCGTAGATGATCGGCAGATCAACCCGCGCTTTCGCCACCTCGTCGACTTCATTTTGAGGTCGCTCGGCAATCCGGATTGGTGGGATTCGCACATTGTCACCGGTGCAAAGACGGTAGGTTGCATCAACCCGACCGCTATTTACCCGCACCTCACCGCTACGCAAAATCCGGTAAATATGACTCTTCGGAACCCCCTTGCAGCGACGGATCAAAAAGTTGTCCAGGCGCTGCCCTTCTTCCTCTTCGCCGATCAAGGCATGCGTGACTGAATTGTTACCTACCCCGGTCATTTTCTAATATACTGCCTGCGTTCTACGTCTCGGTTTGCAAGAGATGCCGAACCGTCAGACCGTTTGTGCCCTCGCGCTGAATGCGCGACCGCCAGGCGGCAGGCTCGAAAGTCTCACCTGTGCCAACTGCCCAGGCCAGACCAACGTAAAACGACTGGTTAAGTTCACTCACCAAAAGTAGTGATGTTAATGGATAAGCCCACTGTAAGCACGCACGGATTGCCCGTTGCAGGAATTTTCAGGCCGCGCATTTCAATAAAAAACACGCGACCGTTTGTTGATCAGCACTTTCACCATCGCCTTTGCCCACCATTTATGACGCAACCCGAAAACTGAAACTGTCGCTGCCTGCCCGGGCGTTTCGTTGCAGCGTGCTGCTGTGCGCTGGAGCCCGAAAATAATGAAACGCATGCTATTCAATGCGACACAGGCGGAAGAACTCCGTGTCGCCATTGTCGATGGTCAGAAACTGATTGATCTCGACATTGAGTCCGCCGCCAAGGAACAACGCAAAAGCAACATTTACAAGGGTGTTATCACCCGCATCGAACCATCGCTCGAAGCCTGCTTCGTCGATTACGGTGCAGACCGGCACGGCTTTCTTCCGTTCAAGGAAGTTTCCCGTGCCTTTTTCCAGCCGGGCACTGAAGCTGGACGTGCCAGAATCCAGGATGCACTCAAGGAAGGTCAGGAACTGATCGTCCAGGTCGACAAGGACGAACGTGGCAACAAGGGCGCCGCCCTGACCACCTACGTGTCACTGGCTGGCCGTTACCTTGTTCTGATGCCGAACAACCCGCGTGGTGGCGGCGTTTCCCGCCGCGTCGACGGCGACGAGCGCGCCGAACTGCGTGACGTCATGGATCAGCTCGAAGTGCCCAACGGCATGAGCCTGATTGCCCGTACCGCAGCCATTGGCCGCCAGGCCGAAGAACTGCAGTGGGACCTGAACTATCTGTTGCAACTGTGGACCGCCATTGACGGCGCTGCCCAACAGCAGAGCGGCGCTTTCCTGATTTATCTGGAAGGCAGCCTGGTCATTCGCGCCATCCGAGATTATTTCCAGCCGGACATCGGCGAAATCCTGATCGATACCGACGAAGTCTACGAACAAGCTCGCGCCTTCATGGGCACGGTCATGCCGGGCAACGTCAATCGCGTCAAGCGCTATCGCGACGACGTGCCGCTGTTCTCGCGCTTCCAGATTGAACACCAGATCGAAACCGCCTTCGCCCGTCAGGTCAACCTGCCGTCCGGCGGCGCCATCGTCATCGACCACACCGAAGCACTGGTTGCTGTCGACGTGAACTCGGGTCGTTCGACCAAGGGTTCCGACATTGAGGAAACCGCGCTCAAGACCAATCAGGAAGCAGCTGACGAACTGGCCCGCCAGTTGCGCTTGCGCGACCTCGGTGGCCTGATCGTCATCGACTTCATTGACATGGAAAGCCAGAAGAACCAACGCGACGTTGAAAACCGCCTGCGCGATGGCCTGCGTTTCGACCGCGCCCGCGTTCAGATGGGCAAGATCAGCCGCTTCGGCCTGATGGAACTCTCCCGCCAGCGCCTGCGCCCGGCTCTGGCTGAAACCAGTTACATCCCCTGTCCGCGCTGTACCGGCACCGGCCACATCCGCTCCGCCGAATCGGCTGCGCTGCACATCCTGCGCATCCTCGAAGAGGAGTCAATGAAGGAAAACACCGGCGCCGTGCATGTTCAGGTTCCGGTGGATGTCGCCACCTTCCTGCTCAACGAAAAGCGCCCGGATATCCAGGCCATCGAGTTACGCCACAAGGTCACTATCCTGTTGATTCCAAATGTTCACCTGGAAACACCAGCACACACCATCACTCGCCTGCGCCACGATGACCTTAACCACGACGAGCCACGCGAGCCATCCTATCGGATGATGGACATGCCGCTCGAAGAAGCTATCAAGCTGGCCACCCAGCAAGAGGTTGTCAAGCCACGTCAGGAAGCCGCCATCAAAGGCATTTCACCGGATCAGCCTGCACCCATCATGCCGGAAAAAGCGGCGGCTCCTGTGGTCGTCGCTTCCCAGCCAGAACCGGGTCTATTTTCGAAGATCTTCTCGTGGTTCAGGGCGCCAGCCAAGCCAGTTGAACCGATTGCAGCACCAGAGCCCGCCAAAAAGCCCCGCGAAGGCCGCAATGAAAACCGTCGCGATCGCGATGGGCGCCGCAGCGGCCGAAATGGCAACAAGCGTGAAGAAGAGCGTGGTGATCGCAACAAGGAACGCGGGAACCGCAACGAGCGTAATGCAGATAAAGCACCGACCGACGAGCCGAACGTTACCAATGTCGAACGCCAGGAACGTCGTCCTCGCGGTGAACGCAAACCACGCGGTGAGCGCCCCCAGGTTGAAGCCGTTGATAGCAAATTGAGCCAACAAGCCAATAACGTTGATCAGTCGGCAAGCATTACCCCGCTGGTGAGCGCCGATTCTACCGACGGGAATGGCGGCGAAGATCAAGGCAATCGCCGTCGTGGTCGCCGCGGTGGTCGTGGCCGCGGTGAGCGCCGCAATGAATCCGAAACGACTTCCACCCCACAACAGTCGATTGAAACGTCTGGACAGGAATCTGCTAGCTCGTCGCCGGAACAGGCGCCGGTCGTGGTCCTCATTCCGGCCGTTGTATCTGAACCCGTCACCGCTGTTGAAGCAGTTGCCCAGGTTGCAGAAATTGCACCGATGAAGGAATTGGTCGAAATCGCGCCAGCGATTCCGGAGCCCGTGCCGGAGCCCGTTGCCCCAGTTTTGGCAGTTGAGCCGGCCCCATTGGAGATTTCTGCGGTCAACCCGGAAATCAGCCCAAAAATTGAAGAAATTCAGCCGGAAATTACTGCGGCCAAACCGATCGACATCTCTTCGGCACTCGCCGATAGCGGCCTGGTGCTGGTTCAGACCAACACGACAACCGTCGCAGTTGCTCCCGCCGAAGCGCCGATCAAGCTGGGACGCCCTCGCAAGCAAAAAGCATTGACGGATCAGGCTGAAAATGAACCATTGGTCCTGGTTGAAACCGGTAGCAAATAAACTGGTCACAACGCATTAAAAAAGGGGCTTCCGCGGAAGCCCCTTTTATTTTGATCGGTGGTCAGGAACGCCCTAGCTTCTTTTTGATTTCGTCGACCAAGCCGAGCGATGCATCCTCGACCATATCAAGAACCAGATCAAAACCATGACCCAACCCATAGTAAGGATCAGGCACTTCATCATCGTCAAAATTCTTCGAGTAATCCATGAACAATCCCAGTCGTTCCTGCTGCTCCGGGGTTGCCATGCGCCGCAGATTGTCCAGATTACTCTTGTCCATGGCCAGAATCAGATCGAAGTAATCAAGATCCTGGCGCGCCACCTTGCGCGCCCTCAATTGGGATAGGTTATAGCCGCGAGCTGCGGCCGCCCGTTGAGTCCGCGAATCGGGCGCTTCGCCCGCGTGATAGCCATGTGTGCCGGCAGAATCTACTTCAACTTCGTCACCAAGGTTATTGATTTTTATAAAGTATCTGAACACACCCTCTGCCGTTGGTGATCGGCAGATATTGCCCATGCAGACAAGTAGCACGCGATAGCTCATTTTGTCTCTCCGTAGGGGTCGTGCCGCGCTGCACCGAATACCTGCTCCTTGAGACGGAACAGTTCGTCGCGGGCGGCCGCCGCTTTTTCGAATTCCAGGTTTCTCGCACACTCCAGCATCGCCTTCTCGAGTCGCTTGATTTCCCTGGCCACTGCTTTCTCATCCATTGCTGCATATGCGACCTGTTGCTGCGCAGCCTTCAATTCTGTCTGAACCGTTCCAGAATCATAAACCCCATCGATGATGTCCTTAATCTTTTTGGACACGCCCCGCGGAATGATTCCGTGCGCCAGATTGAAGGCAATTTGCTTCTCACGCCGCCTGCCTGTTTCGGCTATCGCGTGCTGCATGGACCTTGTAATCGTATCAGCATACAAGATCGCTGTGCCATGGATATGGCGTGCAGCGCGTCCGATTGTCTGAATAAGCGACCGTTCGGAGCGCAGAAACCCCTCTTTGTCTGCATCAAGGATCGCCACCAATGACACCTCTGGAATATCCAATCCCTCTCGCAACAGATTGATGCCCACGAGAACATCAAACTCGCCGAGTCGCAGATCCCGAATGATTTCAACGCGCTCAACAGTGTCGATATCCGAATGAAGATAACGTACCTTGATACCATTGTCCGCAAGAAAATCCGTCAAGTCTTCCGACATGCGCTTGGTCAGGGTCGTGACCAGTACGCGCTCCCCGACGGAAACCCGCTTGCCGATTTCCGCCAGCAGATCGTCCACCTGGGTTGATGCAGGGCGAACGATGACTTCCGGGTCGATCAATCCGGTCGGGCGCGCCACCTGCTCGACAACCCGACCGGCATGCTGCTGCTCGTAGTCAGCGGGGGTTGCCGAAACAAAGATAGTCTGTCGCAGATGCGCCTCAAATTCGTCGAACTGCAACGGCCGATTATCGAGAGCCGACGGAAGTCGAAAACCATAATTGACCAGATTTTCCTTGCGTGAACGGTCGCCTTTGTACATCCCGCCTACCTGCCCGATACTCACATGCGATTCATCAATGAACATCAGTGCATCGGCAGGCAGATAATCAATCAGCGTCGGTGGCGACTCCCCGGCCTTCCTCCCGGAAAAGTGTCTGGAATAATTTTCGATACCCTTGCAGAAACCAATTTGATCCAGCATTTCCAGATCGAAGCGGGTACGCTGCTCAATCCGCTGGGCTTCGACCAGCTGATTATTGTGAGTAAAGAATTCAATTCGCTCGCTTAACTCTGCCTTGATTGCCTCAATGGCACGTAACACCGTAGCGCGAGGCGTCACATAGTGGGACGCCGGAAAAACGGTAAACCGCAATGCTTTGTGCAACAGATGGCCAGTGAGTGGATCGAAGAACTGTAATGCCTCAACTTCATCATCAAATAACGACACCCGAATTGCATGTTCGGCATGTTCTGCCGGAAATATATCAATGATGTCGCCGCGCACCCGGAAGGTGCCGCGATGAAAATCCATCTCGTTGCGCTCGTACTGCATATCACTCAGGCGCTTGATAATGCTGCGCTGATCCAGCTTGTCTCCGACACGCATGGTCAGGATCATGTTGTGATATTCGTCACGATCGCCGATGCCGTAGATGCAGGAAACCGTTGCGACAATCACCACATCACGGCGCTCGATCAGGCTTTTTGTGGCCGATAGGCGCATCTGTTCGATGTGTTCGTTGATCGCACTATCCTTTTCGATAAAAAGATCGCGCGAGGGCACATATGCTTCGGGCTGGTAGTAATCATAGTAGGAAACAAAATACTCAACGGCGTTCTCGGGAAAGAACTCCTTGAATTCCGAATAGAGCTGCGCCGCCAGTGTCTTGTTTGGCGCCAGCACCAATGCCGGCCGGCCGGTACGCGCAATAACATTGGCCATCGTATATGTCTTGCCCGAGCCGGTGACACCAAGCAATGTCTGAAAGGACAAGCCATCCTTCAGACCTTCGACCAGCTCCTGAATCGCGACAGGTTGATCGCCAGCCGGTGGAAATGGCTGATGCAAACGAAACGGGCTGCCATCAAAGCACACTACCGGAATGATTTTGTTGGTTTCGCTCATGCTAGAATTCTTCGGTTTTTCGTCGCGGGGCAAATTGGCTGCGCGAACACTATTTGTATTATTCCACGGAGTTCCTATGTCATCTTCGATCTTCGCAGCGGTAGAAATGGCCCCGCGCGATCCTATCCTCGGTCTGAACGAAGCTTTCAATGCCGATGCACGCTCCACCAAGGTCAACCTCGGGGTTGGCGTCTATTTCGACGACAACGGCAAGATACCCCTGCTGGCTGCCGTCAAGGCTGCAGAAGATGCTCGCGTCAAGGCTGCCCTGCCACGCGGCTACCAACCGATCGAAGGCTCACCCGCCTACAACCAGGCTGTGCAAAATCTGCTGCTCGGCAAGGAGTCTCCACTTATTGCAGGGGGCCAGGTCATTACTGCCCAAGCGCTCGGTGGCACTGGCGCCTTGAAAATCGGTGCCGACTATCTGAAGCGCCTGAACCCGGATGCCAAGGTCTATATCAGTGACCCATCCTGGGAAAATCATCGTGCCCTGTTCGAATCAGCAGGTTTCGTGGTCGAAAGTTACCCCTACTATGATGCCGCAACACGTGGTGTCAATTTCGACGGCATGAAGGCATGCCTGAACGGGCTGCCAGCAGGTTCCATCATTCTTCTGCACGCCTGTTGCCACAACCCAACGGGTGCAGATCTGTCCGACGCACAATGGGGCGAGATCGTTGCAATCTGCCAGAATCGTGGCCTGGTTCCTTTCCTTGACATGGCTTACCAAGGCTTTGCTGATGGTATCGACGCTGACGCGGTTGCCGTCCGCGCCTTCTCTGCATCAGGCCTTCAATTTTTTGCTTCCAGCTCGTTTTCCAAAAACTTTTCGCTGTATGGCGAGCGCGTTGGTGCGCTCTCCATCATTACCGCCGGCAAGGATGAATCGGCTCGGGTCATGTCGCAGTTAAAGCGCGTTATTCGCACCAACTACTCCAATCCGCCTACACACGGCGGTGCTTTGGTTGCTGGTGTGCTGGCTTCACCGGAACTGCGCCAGATGTGGGAAACCGAACTCGCCGGCATGCGTGACCGCATCCGCGCCATGCGCACTGGCTTGGTTGATGCCATCAAGGCACAAGGCGTAGCCCAGGACTTTTCCTTCGTTGCGCAACAGCGCGGCATGTTCTCCTATACCGGCTTGACCTCCGCCCAGGTTGATCGTATGCGTGAGGAATTCGGAATCTATGCCGTTTCGACCGGTCGCATCTGTCTGGCCGCACTGAATACCAAGAACCTTGACTACGTGGCAAAGGCCATTGCGTCGGTTACAAAAGCCTAGTCATTAGATCGACAATGATCAGCCTAGGGCGGAACTTCGGTTCCGCCTTTTTTATTTGCGAATCGCGGCGCTCAGATCAGGCAATCTGCCGAAGATTCGGACAGGCGCATACTGACTTGACACGGAAGTCTGCAGGGAAACGGTCATGTTGCCTTCAACCAGTCCATCACGCCCGGAAACGAATTGACCCACGGCCGTCACCATTCCTGCATCCATATGTACATCACGAACAACCACCTGTTTGGGCGTGATGCTTACAACCGAGCGCAGTCGGTCGAATTTCGTAGCACCTGCACGCACGGCTGAATTGCCATTTCGCCGAGCGGCTTCGCCCAAGTCGACACCATGAATCACTCCACGAGTAATCTCGGTATTCAGCACGGCCTCAACATTGCCCAACAAGGTATTCCAGTCGCCACCGATTGAGCGCAGCCTGATCGTTCCGCTCATATCACCTTCGATCTTCAATGATGGCGCGAACGCACTACTGACCTTGCGGCTATCGAGTCGACTCAATGTTCCATCGCCAGCCATCGATAAACCATTGCTCCACTCGAGCGACCAGTTCCCCCGCAGAATGCCGCCGAGAAACGTGGTGTCGATGTTCTGAATCAGCAATTTGTCTTTCTGCAAACTTCCCTTGGCTTGCAAGGATGCAAATGAAATCGGGGTACCTGCAGGCTGCCATGCCCTACCTTCAATATTTAGCGCAACTCCGTCGCTCCCCGGCAGTACATCAATCAGCAAGGTACGATCAACTGTTTCAAACGAAGCCTTTTCAATCGAACCGTCCGCACGAAAAACCAGCTCGCCGTAGAGGTCTGCCATCGCAACGTCCTCTCCTAGCCTTACACGGGATTGTTCAACGATGATTTTTCGAATTAGCACACCAGCATCATTCGTCACCTCACCTGTAAACATGGGTAATGCTATGAGGCGATTTGCCAGAATATCGGCGCCGAGCACATTTGCCTGGGATATTTCATACGGCCCTTTGCCCAGCAAGGAAATGGGAGAGGCGATCCGAATCTCCCCAATGGTGCTATCCGATAACTCTCCGATATGAACCCCTGACAATTTAAGACGTGGGCTTGGAAATAAAACCATACCGACGTGGTCAATTTTCACTGGAGTCTTGAGCAAGCGTGTTGCAGATGACTCAATCGCAGGCTTGAACTGCTCATACGGGTAAAAGAACACCGTACATACAAGGGCAGTCAACAGACCGATAGAAAACCAAGTCAACATGTTCCCACGAGTTATCCGCGGCTTGTGTCGGCGATTGTCGGTATCTGGTTTTTTATCCGCCAAAATACTATTCGGTTGAAATACTTCACTTTCGCTAGCAGAAGATGCATGAAGCGCCGGCTTGCCAAATGAAGAAAAATTACGTCCGACGCCATCGCCTTTGGTTGACTCGTTTGCAAGGGATTTCGGTCCAAATGTTGAAAACTGTGACATAACGGAATGATCTGACTGTTCAGAACTCCCTGCCGCGGCCTTCTTGCTCTCCTCCCAAACCGATACAGCCTCTACTGTGGGCGCGATAAATCCCCCCTCTTCAAGCTCTCGCAAAGCAGATTCAACCAGACGCGGATTTCCGATTTTTGAGGTTAATTCCTCAATGCTCATTTTTCCGTCGACCTGAACCAATACCATGCGCAAATTGCGCTGCACGACGCGCGTACTTTGACGTACCGCCTCATCACCAATCGGTGTTTTTGCAAAAACTAATTTAGGATCCATAAACCAATATTTTTCTTCTTGAAAACCACTAGACGCTTGACCAGAGGGGATTCTACTCCTATAATATTGCCTCTGTTCCTCGATAGCTCAGTTGGTAGAGCGCCGGACTGTTAATCCGTAGGTCCCTGGTTCGAGCCCAGGTCGGGGAGCCAGAAATCATCAAAAAGCCCAGCCCAATTGGCCGGGCTTTTTGCTTTTTCAGTGATGAATAAAGCATTCAAAACCGTCCATTTGGATGTCCACGTATTCCAACAACCGATAATGATAGCATCATCGGATGCAGCGTACTCCAGGGCCGATCCTGCTGCTAAGGCACGACGCATTCGTAAGCATTTTCCCCAATCCGTGAAATAATTCGCTGACGCGCATCGCGGCTTCCAATAGCTTAGCGATACATTATGGAAAAAAGAGGTAGCGCGATGTCCTATTTCACGCAGGACAACCTCAGCGCCCTAGAGGCGACTGCGACGACGGCTGCGGCTTATCTGGATGCTTGCGATTCCGGTGCGTTATTTGTCCGCCTGGATCCAGCCTACTACTGCGCCTGTGGACGACTATTGTTCAAGATATTGACCCTCGTTGACGCAAACAGGAATTTCCCCTCTCTTTTGGAGCAATCTGCAGCAGTACGTGAAGTTGCCGAAACCATCCAGATTGGGCGGCGCATCGAACTCAATTCAAGGGTGTTTTATCCGGAACTTGCTGTGCTCCTGAATCGCGTCACCGCCATTTGATCGTGATTTCTTCAAAACCGCACAGATCTCAGACTCTGATTTGAGTCGTACGCAAGCACCTTGCGTGGCAATTGATTATTGACGCCAAGAAACTTTTCCATTTTTGATCTCTCTACTTGTTCAGTAATGTTCAGACATCGATAATCGGCGTCCAGACAGTCGCCCCCTCTTGTCAGTCGCCATTGAATCTCAGCCATGCAAAATGAAACCCTTAGGCCAGAACTGACGCCAGTTGGTCTTGCTGATTTCACACCAACTATCTCATCCGGCCGGTTGAATCACACTGACGGCACGCTTCTCGATAAGTACGGTCGGCGCATTACCTACGTTCGCCTTTCCATTACCGACCGCTGTGATTTTCGCTGTACTTATTGCATGGCGGAGGAAATGACCTTTCTTCCCCGTAGCGAAGTGATGAGCCTGGAAGAATGTTTGCGCATTGCCGAAGTTTTCGTCAGTCTTGGCGTCACCAAGCTCCGCGTGACCGGTGGAGAGCCTCTGGTTCGCAAAGATGCCATGTGGCTCATCGAACGATTGGGCGCCCTCTCCGGCCTTGATACGCTGGTTTTAACCACCAATGGTTCCCAGCTTGACCGGTTTGCTGCGCCCTTGAAGGCTGCAGGCGTCAAGCGTATCAATATCAGCCTGGACACACTGAAGCCAGAACGCTTCAGGAAAATCACCCGAATTGGCGACCTGTCCAAGGTGCTTGTTGGCATCGCGGCAGTTCGCAACGCCGGCTTTCAGCGAACCAAACTGAACACGGTCATGATGCGTGGCATCAACGATGATGAATTTATCGAACTGGTGCGTTTTGCAATTGCCCATGAGCTTGATATTTCCTTCATCGAGGAAATGCCGCTAGGCGAAATTCAGGGGCGCAACAACACCTATATCTCGTCGGAAGAGACGCGCCAGATTCTGTCCCGGCAATTCGAACTGATTCCATCCGCAGAAAACTCGGGGGGACCGGCACGTTACTGGCGAACACCAGGCAGCGAATCGCGGATTGGATTCATTTCCCCGCATAGCCACAATTTTTGCGATGCCTGCAACCGGGTACGAATCACGGCCAAAGGCGAGCTTTATCCATGTCTCGGACAAAACGATGCGTCCAATTTGCTGCCAAATCTTCGCGCCAGCGACGACAACGCCGGACTTCGGCAAGCGATTATCGACAGCATGGGCATCAAGCCGTTCGGCCACGACTTCACACAGCAGATGGATGCTCCCCAAGTCGTTCGTTTCATGTCGATGACTGGTGGATAAAAGAAAGCCGCTTGCTTTAGCCTGCCAAAAATTGCGCTTCCTGGTCGCATATCAGTTTTTAATTTGTCACATAATTTCCGGTTGACCGCAGTAATCGGAAACAGGCCGAGCAATGGCTATTTGAGCGGCCAACAAGGTCGCCACAAGCACCATACGATCCCCTAAAGTAACAAAGGCGACCCAAGAGGTCGCCTTTGTACTTATTTACGCCAGCACATGAGAAAGCTGGCTGCAATTTTTACGCCATATTACAGACCGCGAACCGCACGCTTACGCTCGATTTCAGTCAGGTAACGCTTGCGCAGACGAATCGACTTCGGCGTCAGTTCGACCAGTTCGTCTTCTTCAATGAATTCGACGGCAGCTTCCAGGCTCAGCTGGACAGCCGGCACGAGGCGAACGGCCTCGTCGGTACCCGAGGCACGGACATTGGTCAGCTGCTTGCCCTTGATCGGATTGACCACGAGGTCATTTTCACGGCTGTGGATACCGATGATCATGCCTTCGTACAGCTTATCGCCCGGCACGACGAACATGCGGCCGCGATCCTGCAGCTTCCACAGTGCGTAGGCAACGGCTTCACCGTTATCCTGGGAGATCAGCACGCCGTTGCGACGTTCGGCAACGCTGCCATCCTTGACCGGCGCGTATTCGTCGAAAACGTGGCTCATCAGGCCGTTACCGCGGGTCAAGTTCATGAACTCGCCCTGGAAGCCGATCAGACCACGCGCCGGAATACGGTATTCGATACGGACGCGACCGCGGCCGTCCGGCACCATGTCCGTCAAGTCGCCCTTGCGTTGGCCAAGGCTTTCCATGACGCCACCCTGGGTATCTTCTTCG
>DAOLIO010000006.1:8783-37530 GCA_035328505.1 Azonexus sp. | reverse complement strand
TCGCCCTTCAGCGTCTTCATGACGCGAGCAAGGCGATTGGTCAGGTTATCGAGCATGTCAGTTGGGCTTCTAGTAGAATCTAAGGATGGTTGATATTGTAATTCAGCTTCTGCCGCACATTCTCGCCGCCCTGCTTTATGGCGCACTTGGCTTCCATTTCTGGAACACCCGCTGGCGTGAGGGAGAAAACCAGTGCGTCGCATGTCCCATGCAAACATGGGAACGTATTGCCATTGCCGTTGCGCTCGGCATCCACGCAGCGGGCCTCTACGATGCATTGTTTGCCGACGTGGGCATGCGCTTCTCGTTCAGCTTCGCGCTGTCGCTGATGATGTGGCTCGCCGTGCTGATTTACTGGCTGGAAAGTTTCATGGCGCGAATGGAGGGCATGCAACCCATGGTTCTGCCCTTGGCCGCCGCATGTACCGTCCTTCCGATCGTATTCCCCAACGTTCATTTGGTAGCCAATGCCAGTGCGACGGGGTTCAAGCTGCACTTTCTCGCCGCCATGCTGGCTTATAGCCTGCTGACACTCTCCGCATTGCACGCCATATTCATGGGATTTACCGAACGAGCGCTGCATAACCGGGCGCTCAAGCGAAGTCTCAGCAGCTTGCCGCCACTACTCACCATGGAAAAGCTGCTGTTCCGGATGCTGCTGATTGGATTCATCCTTCTGACCCTGACAGTCGGGAGTGGTGTTCTTTTTTCCGAAGCACTCTTCGGAAAACCACTGACCGTAGACCATAAAACACTGTTTGCCTTTGCCTCATGGGGCATTTTCGCAACGCTACTCATCGGACGCCATGTCTGGGGCTGGCGTGGAAAACGCGCCTTGCGGTGGACCTTGGCTGGCTTTGCGCTATTGATCCTGGCCTACGTCGGCAGCCGCTTTGTCGCTGAAGTTATCCTGGGCCGAGTTTAAACAAAACCAATGACCGACTTACCGCTGTCAGCAATGCTTGGGGCACTTTTTGTGCTCGTGATCCTTTCGGGCATTTTCTCCGGGTCCGAGACCGCCATGATGGCAGCCAATCGTTACCGGCTAAGGTATGCGGCACAGAATGGCCATCGCGGCGCAAAATTGGCACTCGCGCTTTTGGCACAAACGGACAAGCTGCTCGGACTCATCCTGCTCGGCAACACGCTATTCAATGCCGCCGCGGCAACCCTGACCGGCTATATCGCGCTGGCCCTTTTCGGGGAATCAAAGTATGCACTCGAAATTGGCACACTCTGCATCACTTTCACCCTGCTGGTTTTAGCGGAGATTTCCCCCAAAGTCATTTGTGCCACGCATGCCGACCGCCTGGCTCCAATATTGAGCTACGTCCTGACCCCGCTGCTGCGCCTTGCCTATCCTGTCATCTGGTTCGTCAACCTCTTCGTGATGGCCTTGCTGAAAACCGTTCGCCTTGCGCCGGGCGGCACGCACGAAGAAGCCAAGCTTTCGCCCGAGGAACTGCGTAGCCTGGTCCTAGAATCCGCGCACCTCATGCCCAAGAAGCACCATGCAATCCTTTCCAGTTTGTTCGAACTGAACAATATTACTGTCGAAGATGTCATGACCGCTCGCGGCAACATCGAAATACTGGATCTCGATCAACAGTGGGAAGAAGTACACACGCAACTCGCAACAAGCCACCATAGCCGATTACCGGTGTGCCGCGAATCGCTCGACCAATTGATAGGTGTCCTGCCTGTCCGTCGCCTTCTGGCGAATTTGGGGGATCCGGACTTTGACGAAGCCGCCTTGCTTCAACAACTTCAATCCCCTTACTACATCCCCGCGGGTACCCCGGTATTCTCACAGCTGGCCTTTTTCCAGGAAAACCACCAACGTATCGGCTTTGTCGTCGACGAGTATGGCGAAATTCTCGGCCTCCTGACGCTTGAAGATATCATTGAAGAATTCGTGGGTGACTTTACGACCTCGTTGCCCGGACTTGATCAGCAACTGGGCTGGTCTCCCGCAGGGGACGCCATCGTTGAAGGCTCACGAGGATTGCGCAGCCTGAACCGCATGCTCGGTCTGGATTTTCCTGTTGACGGCCCCAAAACGCTCAACGGACTGATTCTCGAGCATTTTCAGGACATTCCAGAATCTGGAACGAGTATCAAACTCGCGGGCGTTGCCGTCGAGATTTTGCAGACCCAAGACAGAAGCGTAGTTACAGTCCGCATCTTTCGACCGGACACCCGCTAGACAAGCTCCAGCCTTTACAAACGGCCGCCTGCGTAGCATTATCAACTGATCTAATCGGCATTTGACATCGATCAATGGCAGCAACACCTCAAAATCCTCCACTCGGCGGCCTGGCAAGAGCGCTCGTACAAGCCGGGAAACTCCAGGAGGCAGAGGCGGAACAGTTATTAGCGCAAGCCCATAGCAACAAGACCTCGCTAATCGAACAGATCATCACCAGCCAAAAGGCCGGTGCATTGGATATCGCGCGCTTTGTTGCCGACACATTTGGCTATCCGCTGCTGGACTTGTCCTCCTTCGATGAAGCACACATTCCGGTCGACGCTATTGACCGCAAACTGATCGCAACCCATAAGGTTATTCCGCTGAACAAGCGAGGCAACCGACTTTCAGTAGCGATTGCAGACCCGACCAACCTACGTGCGCTGGATGAAATTCGCTTTCAGACCGGCTTGGCCGTAGACCCCATTGTTGTCGAACAGTCAAAACTCGCGCCGCTTGTTAACAAATACGCTGAGTCCGCCACTGAAGCGCTCAAGAGCTTTACCAGCGAAGACATTAACCTCGACTTTCTGGACGAAGAGTCTGTTGCCAAAGCAGACGAGGCCGCGGGACAGGATATTGATGACGCCCCAGTCGTCAAATTCATCCAGAAAATGCTCCTCGACGCCATCAACGATGGCGCCTCAGACATCCACTTTGAACCTTACGAAAAGTTCTACCGAATTCGTTTCCGTGTAGACGGCATCCTGCGTGAAATAGCCACACCACCATTGGCCATCAAGGAGAAGATTGCCTCGCGCATCAAGGTTATTTCCCGCCTGAACATTGCCGAAAAACGTGTTCCCCAAGACGGCCGAATGCGCTTGGTGCTATCGAAAAACCGCGCCATCGATTTTCGCGTCAGTACCCTGCCCACCTTGCAGGGCGAGAAAATCGTCATGCGGATCCTTGACCCAAGTTCCGCAACGTTGGGCATTGAGGCACTGGGCTACGAACCGGAACAAAAAGCCGTGCTCATGGAAGCCATTGGCCGCCCGTACGGGATGATCCTTGTTACAGGCCCAACAGGCTCTGGAAAGACCGTATCGCTGTACACCTGCCTGAACATTTTGAACAAGGATGGCATTAACATTTCAACTGCGGAGGATCCAGCTGAAATCAATTTGGCGGGCATCAACCAAGTCAACGTTGATGACAGAGCCGGCCTAACCTTCCCGGTGGCCCTGAAGGCGTTTCTGCGGCAGGATCCAGACATCATTATGGTCGGCGAAATCCGCGACCTCGAAACCGCAGAAATATCGATCAAAGCCGCCCAAACCGGCCACTTGGTCCTGTCGACGCTACACACCAATGATGCGCCACAAACACTCACTCGACTGATGAACATGGGTGTTCCCATGTTCAATATTGCCTCCAGCGTTCTGTTGATCACCGCGCAACGACTTGCACGCCGCTTGTGTACATGCAAAAAGCCAATCACCGTACCGGAACAGGCGCTACTCGATGCGGGATACAAGCCTGAAGAGCTCGATGGCACCTGGACCCTGTTCGGACCAGGGGGTTGCGACCGCTGTAAAGGTACTGGCTACAAGGGACGGGTCGGCATTTATCAGGTCATGCCGATAACGGAGGCCATGCAGCGACTCATCATGAGTGGCGCCTCGGCACTTGATCTGGCGGTGCAGGCAAAAGTCGAAGGTGTTAAAGATTTACGGGAATCTGGATTGTTGAAAGTAAAACAGGGCATGACGTCACTCGATGAAGTCTTGAGCACCACCAACGCCTAATGAAGAAAAGGGAAAAGTATGGCTACCGCCGCAAGATCTAAAGCCTCGGCAGTCAAGGAGAGCACCTTCCTATGGGAAGGAAAAAACAAGGATGGCAAAACAGTGCGGGGCGAAATGCGTGCCGCCAGCGGATCAGTAGTACAAACCACAATACGCCGACAAGGCATCACCAACGCAAAAGTAACAAAGGTCCGCTTCAAAACCGGTGGAAAAATTACGGAAAAAGACATTGCGTTGTTCACCCGACAGTTGGCAACCATGATGCGATCCGGTGTCCCCCTGTTACAGTCGTTCGATATCGTTGGACGCGGCCATTCAAATCCTGCAGTTGGAAAGCTTCTCCTTGACATCAAATCGGATGTTGAAACAGGCAGTTCGTTGTCCCAAGCCTTCCGAAAATTCCCCCTACAATTCGATGCTCTGTACTGCAATCTGGTGGCAGCAGGTGAACAGGCCGGTATTCTCGATACACTACTTGATCGCTTGGCCACCTACAAAGAAAAGATTTTGGCAATCAAGGGCAAGATCAAATCTGCACTTTTTTATCCGATTGCTGTGATTGTGGTTGCGTTTGTAATCACAGCAGTCATCATGATTTTTGTAATTCCGGCATTCAAAACTGTTTTCAGCAGTTTTGGTGCAGACTTACCTGCTCCCACGCTTATTGTTATGGCAATTTCCGAATTTTTCGTTGCTTACTGGTGGGCGATATTTGGCGTCATTGGCGGCGGCCTCTATGCGTTTTTTGAAAGCTGGAAACGCTCCGAAAAAATTCAGATGACGATGGACCGTTTACTACTCCGTTTGCCAATTTTCGGTGACATTGTTCGAAAATCTGTTATTGCCCGTTGGACAAGAACCTTAGCAACTATGTTCGCGGCAGGCGTGCCACTAGTAGAATCGCTGGAGTCGGTAGGGGGAGCAGCGGGAAACCATGTTTACAAAGTTGCAACCCGGCAGATTCAGAGCGAAGTATCCTCTGGAACCAACCTTACATCAGCAATGCAAAACGTAAACCTTTTCCCAAACATGGTGACGCAAATGGTCGCTATTGGAGAAGAATCAGGAGCCCTTGACTCTATGCTGAGCAAAGTTGCCGATTTTTTTGAGGCAGAGGTTGATGATGCAGTCGATGCCATGTCCAGTCTAATGGAACCGTTGATTATGGTGGTATTGGGAACTCTGATCGGCGGAATGGTCGTTGCCATGTATCTGCCAATTTTCAAGCTGGGCTCAGTCGTCTGATGCTTCCGGAATCATTGGCGGCACTTGCAGCCGTTGCCGGGTTGCTCGGCTTGTGCGTAGGCAGTTTTCTTAACGTGGTCATTCACCGTCTGCCCAAAATGATGGAACAGGATTGGCAGGCACAGTGTTCCGAATTACGTGGAGAAATGGCGTCGACCGCAGGAGAGCAGTTATCTCTGGCTAAACCACGCTCGCGCTGCCCAAATTGCGGACATCAAATCACCGCGCTCGAGAACATTCCGATAATCAGCTACCTGATGATTTTAAGAGGGAAATGCTCTGGATGCGGCTCCAGAATTTCTCCTCGGTATCCCATTATAGAAGCGATGGCCGGACTGCTATCTGCCTACGCAGCCTGGCACTTTGGCCCAACCGTACAGACGATTGCGGCCCTCGCACTGCTTTGGGCTCTGATTGCACTCTCTGCGATCGACCTCGATACCCAACTGCTGCCTGATTCGATCACCCTGCCATTGCTATGGCTCGGACTGGGATTCAACCTCTGGGCCACCTATACCGATCTTTCATCCTCTGTTATTGGCGCAATGCTTGGCTACCTGGCTCTGTGGAGTGTCTTCTGGCTTTTCAAAATCGCGACCGGCAAAGAGGGTATGGGCTATGGTGATTTCAAGCTACTCGCGGCACTTGGCGCC
Source organism: Azonexus sp. (assembly GCA_035328505.1). Classification (GTDB taxonomy): domain Bacteria; phylum Pseudomonadota; class Gammaproteobacteria; order Burkholderiales; family Rhodocyclaceae; genus Azonexus. The sequence goes on along the minus strand of DAOLIO010000006.1, from coordinate 31,636 downwards.
TGGCTAGGCTGGCAAATGTTGCCGGCGATCATTTTACTTTCGTCAGTAGTTGGGGCCATCGTAGGCATCACGCTGATCGTCGCTACCCGCCATGGCCGGAATGTTCCTATCCCTTTTGGCCCCTACCTGGCCGCTGCAGGCGTCATCGCATTGTTTTGGGGCACGCAGATCACACGCGGCTACCTGAACCTGATCGGTTGAAAAAACCGGCAACCAACCCGATATAGCCAACTGAGACTCTCGGTTATAATTCAAGGTTTTGGAGGACTCCCGTGCCGATTTACGAATATCGCTGTGACTCCTGCGGCTACCAGAAAGAACATCTGCAAAAGATGAGTGATCCGCAGCTCACCACTTGCCCCGCGTGCGGCAAGGACAGCTATTGCAAACAACTCTCCGCTGCAGGCTTCCAGCTCAAAGGCAGCGGCTGGTATGCCACTGACTTCAAAGGCAGTGGAAAAAAAGCAGAAGCATCGCCCCCCTGCCAGACCGGGGAAGGATGCAGTTCATCATGCGCGGCCAACTGATCAAACGTTATTTCATCACGGGACTGCTGATCTGGGTCCCGTTGGTCATCACAGGCTGGGTACTGTCGATGATTATCAGCACCCTGGACCAGTCGTTGCGGTTGCTCCCCATGGGCATGCATCCGGAGCATCTGGTCGGATTTGCCATACCAGGAGCAGGCGCCGTATTGACGCTCGCCATGATCCTGCTCACGGGCTTGCTTGCCGCCAATTTCATCGGCCAAAAGCTTGTCGTCTGGTCAGAAAAAGTCCTTGCGCGCATCCCGGTGGTCAATTCCGTTTATAACAGTGTCAAGCAAGTTTCCGATACGCTGTTTTCGCCTAACGGCAATGCCTTCCGTAAAGCGCTACTCGTTCAGTACCCGCATCAAGGTTGTTGGACAATCGCCTTTCAGACAGGACAACCCGGTGGCGATATCGTCAATCACCTGGGTGGCGACCATGTCAGTGTCTACGTACCAACCACGCCCAACCCAACATCCGGATTCTTCCTGATGTTCCCGGCCAAGGATGTCATCGAACTCGAAATGAGCGTTGATGAGGCCCTCAAATACATTATCTCGATGGGCGTAGTAGCGCCTCACCCTCACCACCGAGTCATTACCAACACCTGAATCAACCGGAAAGCTTCATGCGTACCCATTATTGCGGACAACTCAATGTAACCCTTGACGGCCAAATCGTCACCCTTTGCGGCTGGGCCCATCGCCGGCGAGACCACGGCGGCGTAATCTTTATAGACCTGCGTGACCGCGAAGGCTTGGCACAAATCGTTTGTGACCCTGATCGAGCCGCCACCTTCGCTATCGCCGAATCGGTTCGCAATGAGTTTTGCCTTAAAATCACCGGCAAGGTGCGTCCACGGCCAGCGGGTACAACCAATACGAATCTGGCCTCAGGTGAAATCGAAATTCTCTGCCACGAGATTGAAGTACTCAACCCGTCCGTGACACCACCGTTCCAACTCGATGAAGACAACCTCTCCGAGAATGTTCGCCTTTTGCATCGCGTGATTGATCTGCGTCGCCCGCAGATGCAAAACAACCTGATGCTGCGCTACAAAACTGCCCGCGCCTTCCGCCGCTTCCTCGACGACAACGGGTTCATCGACATCGAAACGCCGATGCTGACGAAGTCGACCCCGGAGGGTGCTCGCGACTATCTCGTGCCAAGCCGCGTCCACCCTGGTCAGTTCTTCGCACTGCCGCAATCGCCACAATTATTCAAGCAGTTACTGATGGTTGCCGGCTATGACCGCTACTACCAGATCGTCAAATGCTTCCGCGACGAGGATCTGCGCGCCGATCGCCAACCTGAATTCACGCAGGTTGACATCGAAACCTCATTCATGAGCGAGGCTGACATCACTGCGCTGATGGAAAAACTGATTCGCACAGTCTTCAAGGAGGCGATCGACGTCGATCTACCGGAATTCCCCCGCATGACCTATGCCGAAGCCATGCACCGTTTCGGCTCTGACAAGCCGGACCTTCGCGTTACGCTTGAGCTCACTGAGGTCACCGACGCTTTCAAGGATGTCGCTTTCAAGGTCTTTGCTGGTGTTGCCAACAGCGAAGGAGGCCGTATCGCCGCCATGCGCATTCCGGGTGGCGCCACGCTGACCCGCGGCGAGATCGATGCATACACCCAGTTTGTTGGCATCTACGGTGCCCGCGGCCTTGCTTACATCAAGGTCAATGACGTGACGCAAGTCAACGAAACCGGCCTGCAATCACCGATCGTCAAGAACCTCTCCGAAGCTTCACTGAAGGCTGTCATCGAACGCACCGGCGCCCAATCCGGCGACCTGATCTTCTTCGGTGCCGACAAGGCGAAAATTGTCAATGATGCTCTCGGTGCACTACGCATCAAGATAGGCCATGAGAAAGGCTTCGTCACTGGCGCCAAGTGGGCACCACTATGGGTTATCGACTTCCCGATGTTCGAATACGATGACGAATCCAATCGATGGACAGCCTGTCACCACCCATTCACCAGTCCGAAGGACGAGCACCTCGACTTGCTCGCAAGCGATCCGGGCAAGTGCTTGGCCAAGGCCTACGATTTGGCGCTGAACGGCTGGGAACTCGGCGGTGGCTCGGTACGTATTCATCGATCCGACGTTCAGGAAAAAGTCTTCTCTGCCCTGAATATTGGCCCGGAAGAACAGCAAGCCAAGTTTGGTTTCCTGCTCGACGCACTCAAATACGGAGCCCCGCCACACGGTGGCCTGGCCTTTGGTTTGGACCGCATTGTTACGATGATGACCGGCGCCGAGTCAATTCGCGACGTGATTGCCTTCCCGAAGACCCAGCGCGCCCAATGCCTGCTGACCGATGCCCCATCAGGCGTCGACGAAAAACAGCTGCGCGAACTGCATATCCGCCTGCGTCAAAAGGTGGAAACGCAAGTCGAAGTCAGCCCAACCTAAGGCATTGTGAAATACTGGATGCGCCTCCTGATTATCGCCATATTGGCGATAGGGAGCGCATTCGGCATGCTGATCGACCGACCTGCCACCTCGGAATGGGTGTCGATTGCAGATTTACCCAGAGAAGCAAGGCAAACGCTTGTTCTGATCAAAAATGGCGGGCCGTTTCCCTACAGTCGCGATGGCATTACCTTCGGCAACTTTGAAAAGCAGCTTCCCGCGCAACCACGCGGCTATTACCACGAATACACGGTCAAGACTCCCTGGAGAAACGACCGCGGCCCACGCCGTATCATTTCAGGGCAACGCGGCGAGTTTTATTACACTGACGACCATTACAAATCGTTTCGGCGCATCCGGGAATAGAGAATAACGATGAGCCTTGCCTTGTTGAAAAATACCGATCAATCCGGGGTTTATTTCCTCCCAGCTCCGCGTCGGGCGGCAATAGAAGCGGCATGTAGCCGATTTCATTTCAAGGCGCTGAGCGCGGATATCGCCGAATACCCAAACGCCGAAAAAGTACTTTACCAACTGGGCTCAGCACTGGACTTCCCGATCTGGTATGGCGCGAATTTTGACGCCCTGTTCGACTGCCTCACCGACCCTGACTGGCACCCAGCCAAGGGCCATGTCTTGTTGATTAGTGGCATTTCCCGCTTGCGTACTGCCGATCCAGACGATTTCGCCACGCTGATCGACGTGTTTAAAGCGGCAGCCGAAGCCCGTCGTGATATGCATTCCCCTTTCTGGATTCTGATTGACTCCCCGGCCAGGGGCATTCCGACCTTCCCCGAGGCATGACCTCCCCCAAGCAACCGGTATCGGCTCTGGTCATCATCCACACTGCGGCGCTCGACGTACTTTTGTTAGAACGAGCGGCTCACCCGGGATTCTGGCAATCGGTAACCGGCAGCCGCGAAGGCAATGAAGAACTGATCGACACCGCTCGCCGCGAAGTGCTGGAAGAAACGGGTATCAACACCGCCAGCGGGCTACTTTCCGACTGGCGTATCACCAATACCTACGAGATATTCCGTGAATGGCGTCACCGCTACGCACCGGGTATCACGCACAATAGGGAGCACGTCTTCAGCCTGCTGATGCCACAGCGCATCAACATTACAACGGCGCCTGATGAGCATAGAAACTGGCAGTGGTTACCCTGGCAGGAAGCCGCAGAGATGTGCTTTTCATGGAGCAATCGGGACGCGGTTCTGATGCTTCGCCAGCGACTCGACGCGAGGACTTGAAACCGCCAAAACGCCTCCTATATTGGTAGCAGGAAAGTTTGATCAACCAAGGAGGTAACATGGCCAATATCACTCGAGTCGATCCATTTGACGATCTGTTCCGCGGCTTTTTCGTCCGCCCTGTTGATTTCAATAACGCGCCAGCCCAACCCCCATCAATCAAAATGGATGTGAAGGAGCAGGGCGACAACTATCTGGTGCATGCCGAATTACCCGGTGTCAAGAAGGATGACATCCACGTCGTCATTGATGGCAACCAAGTCTCTATCAGCGCCGAAACAAAGCAGGAAAAAGACGTGAAGGACGGAGATCGCGTACTTCGCTCCGAACGCTATTTTGGAAAGATCTCCCGCTCCTTCCAATTGGCCCAGGATCTCGACGATGGTGCTGCAAGCGCCAAATTCAATGACGGCGTCCTTGAGCTGACCCTGCCAAAGCGGACCGCAACTGCAACCAGACGCCTCAATATCGAATGAGTTAGCAACTTCATCCAAGAAGGCCGGGCCCCGTTCCGGCCTTTTTCTTTGTACAATCCGCGGCGATTCCACTTGGAGCCCGCCATGAGCATCGAAAACCTTTCCCCCGGCACCAAGGCCGCCGTTCTGGCCGAAGCCCTACCCTACATCAAGCGTTTCCACGGCAAGACCATCGTCGTCAAGTACGGCGGGAACGCGATGACCGATGAACACCTGAAGAGCTGTTTCGCCCGTGACGTAGTATTGCTGGAACTGGTCGGCTTCAATATCGTCGTCGTGCACGGTGGTGGCCCTCAGATCGAAAACCTGCTCGGACGCGTCGGCAAGAAGGGCGAATTCATCCAGGGCATGCGCGTTACCGACGCCGAGACCATGGAACTGGTCGAAATGGTCCTCGGCGGTCAGGTCAACAAAGACATCGTCAACCTGATTAATCAGCATGGCGGCAAAGCGGTTGGCCTTACCGGAAAAGATGGCAACTTCATTCGTGCCAAAAAATTGATGCTCGAGGACAAGGATCATCCAGGCGACCTGATCGACGTCGGCCAGGTTGGCCAGATCACTTCCATTGACCCCTCATTGATCGACCACCTTGACAAAGGTGCGTTCATTCCGGTGATTGCCCCGATCGGCGTCGGCAAGGATGGCGAGACCTACAACATCAATGCTGACGTCGTCGCCGGCAAAATTGCTGAAGTCCTCAAGGCCGAAAAACTGGTGCTGCTGACCAACACACCGGGGGTACTCGACAAGGAAGGCAATCTAATCACCGGCATCACGCCGAAGCAGATTGATGACATGGTTGCAGACGGTACGTTGTCCGGCGGCATGTTGCCAAAAATTGGCTCGGCGCTGGATGCCGCGCGCAACGGTGTCAAGGGGGTGCATATCATCGACGGTCGAGTCGAGCACGCGCTGCTGCTCGAAATTCTGACCGATCATGGCGTCGGCACGATGATCAAGTCGCACTGAGTCATAGCGGAGCAGGCGTGACGCAAAGACGAGCCAAAGACGGTGCGCCAGCTCGGCAGGGCGATACCCATACAGTCATGCGTGCTCCGGCAAGTCGCGTTTGGTTGTTCGATCTGGACAACACGCTCCACAACGCGACCCCGCATATTTTCCCCCACATCAACCGCTCGATGCGCGAGTACATTGAGCGGCACCTTGGCGTCGACGATGCTGAAGCCACCCGAATCCGACAGGACTATTGGGTACGCTATGGCGCCACGCTGCTCGGCCTGATGCGCCACCACGGGACCGACCCTCGCCATTTTCTATGGGAGACGCATCAGTTCCCCGACCTGAAACGTATGGTGGTCTTCGACAAACCATTGATTCACCAATTGCGCCGCTTGCCAGGCCGCAAGATTATTTTCTCCAACGCGCCCAGGCATTACACCGATGCCATCCTCGACATCACCGGGTTGGGAGCCTGCTTCGATGCCATTTATACGGTCGAAAATGTCCGCTTTCAGCCCAAGCCGATGATGGCCGGTTTCCGAGCCCTGCTACGGGCCGAACACCTCGACCCGCGCCGTTGCATCATGGTCGAGGATAGCCTGCCCAATCTGGTGACCGCCAAAAAGCTGGGCATGAAAACCGTGTGGGTAAGTGCTGGCTCACGTCAGTCACCCTTTGTTGACGTTAAAATCCGTTCGGCAACACAACTATCAAAATTCTACGGTCGACTGGAAATTTCAGCCAAAAACGAAATTTGAGGAGGGGGCCCATGGCGACAAAACCGGGAGAACGGCGGCTGCAAATTCTGCAAATGCTGGCCGCAATGCTGGAGACCCCGAAAGGGGAAAAGATCACCACCGCCGCCCTCGCTGGCAAGCTCGAATGCTCCGAAGCCGCCCTTTACCGTCACTTCGCCAGCAAGGCCCAGATGTTCGAAGGCCTGATTGACTTTATTGAGCAAAGCCTCTTCAGCGTCATCAACAAGATCACTTCGGAAGAAACAGAAGGTTTCAAGCAGATCGAACAAATCATTGGCCTGCTGTTGCGCTTCGCGCAAAGAAATCGCGGCATGACCCGGGTACTGATTGGCGACGCACTGGTTAACGAAAACGAACGCCTGCAACTCCGCATCAATGCCTTGCTCGACAAGGTCGAAGGCGCCATGAAGCAAGCCTTGCGCATCGCCGCCACGCAGGAAAACCTAAAGCCAGATGCCGATTTCGGCGCACTGGCCAACTTGCTGCGTTGCTATGTCGTCGGCCGATGGGAACAATATGCCCGCAGCGGCTTCATCCGCGAACCCCTGACCCAATGGCCGCAGCAATGGCCGATGCTCTACTTCGCCTGCCTGTCACAATCCGGCGCACCTGGAGCCTGAATGACAAAAGGGCGACCATGGCCGCCCTTTCCATGGCCGAAGACGTCTCCGCTCTCGGTTCAACCCTTGAGATACTCTGCGGCATCCAGCGCAAAATAGGTCAGGATGCCATCAGCACCCGCTCGCTTGAAAGCCAGCAGGCTCTCCAGAACGCATGCCCGTTCATCCAGCCAGCCGTTCTGCGCCGCCGCCTTCAGCATCGCGTATTCGCCGCTGACCTGATAGGCATAGGTCGGCACCTTGAACTCATCCTTGATACGACGAACGATATCCAGATAAGGCATTCCCGGCTTGACCATCACCATGTCCGCCCCCTCTTCGAGATCCAGCGCCACTTCGCGCAGCGCTTCGTCGCTATTTCCCGGATCCATCTGATAGGTGTATTTATTGCCTTTACCCAGATTGCCTGCCGAACCGACCGCGTCTCGGAAAGGACCGTAAAAGGCAGAAGCATACTTGGCCGAGTACGCCAGAATTCTGGTGTAAATCTGCCCAGCACCTTCCAACTCGGAACGAATGCGGGCAATCCGACCATCCATCATGTCTGACGGTGCCACCACATCTGCCCCCGCCTCGGCATGGCAAAGCGCCTGCCTGGCCAGCACAGCCAGCGTCTCGTCGTTCAGCACGTAGCCGGTATCGTCAATCAATCCGTCCTGACCATGGCTGGTGTAGGGATCAAGGGCCACATCGGTTATCACGCCAAGCCCAGGAAACGCCTCCTTCAAGGCACGGATAACGCGCGGCACCAAGCCACGCGGGTTGTAGGCTTCTTCCGCCCCCAACGTCTTCAATGAAGCATCGATCACCGGAAACAACGCGAGCGCAGGGATGCCAAGCTTTGCGGCACGCTCTGCCGTTTTAAGCAGCACATCGAGCGACTGACGCTCAACACCCGGCATGGAAGAAACACTCTCGACCCGTCCTTCACCCTCGAGCACGAAAACCGGGTAAATGAAGTCATCAACCCTCAGCACCGACTCTCGCATCAAACGGCGAGAAAAATCATCACGCCGCATACGGCGCATCCGTGTTCCGGGAAAACCACCGCTAACAACAGTCATGCTGCAACCTCAATCGAATAAACATCAAACAATTTTTCAGCAATAAGGAACTTCTTGCATTGACGTACGTCACAGTCCCAAGACAGCAACTGCTGTCTCCCGCTTCACCTCCCTGAGCGGGCGCCTTGACACCGTTAAGGCTTTTTGGCCCCCGGACCCCCCTTATCCGGGGGCCCTTTGTTTTCTTTCTGCTTGATTTCAATCTCCAGCCAACTCGCCAGAACAGCCTCTGCCTCCTCGACGCCTGTCTTTTTCAGGCTGGAAAAGAGCTGGACTGAATAAAGTTGGGCATCGCCCCAGGTCGCCACTTCAGCTTTGACTGACCGCAGCGCCTTGGTCTGCTCCTGCCGACTCAGTTTGTCGGATTTCGACAGCAGAATATGGATCGGCCGACCGGTCGGCCGAAACCAGTCGATCAGGCGCAAATCCAAATCTGTCATGGGGCGACGAATATCCATGATGACTACCAGACCGGCCAGCGGATTCCGCTTGCTCAGGTAAGGTCCTATCAACCCCTCCCATTGCGAACGAATCGCCTCCGGGGCCTTGGCATAGCCATAGCCAGGCAAGTCGACGAAATACTTTCCATCCGCCAGCGTGAAATAATTCAGATGTTGCGTGCGGCCCGGCGTCTTGCTGACATAAGCCAGCCGCACGCGACCAGCCAATGTGTTAATAGCCGAGGATTTGCCTGCATTGGAGCGACCGGCAAAGGCAACTTCGCGAACAGAGTCTTGCGGCAAGTCGCGGAGATTGGCGACGGTAGTCAGAAAAACGGCCTGTTGGAACAGAGGCATAAAAAACTCGGAAGACCCGCCAAGCGGGCGGAGAACTGATATAGAATAACAGGTTTGTAACCTCCGTTCCGGCCAAAGCGCCCAAAAACGCGCACTAGGAGTTCGAAATGATCCGTACAGCGGCAATGGCAATTCTTCTTGCTACCAGTTTCGTCACCCACGCTTCCGAGGAAGCGGCAGCAAAAGCTGACCCTGCCAAGGGAAAGGTAATCGCTGAAACCGTCTGTGTTGCCTGCCACGGCGCCGATGGCAACAGTCAGGTTTCCGCAAACCCGATTCTGGCCGGCCAGGTTGAAGAATACATTTACAAACAGCTGAAGAATTTCAAGCCGGTCGGCGACAAGCCGGCGGTGCGTAACAATCCGATCATGGCCGGCATGGCTGCCGCCCTCTCCGATGAAGACATGAAAAACGTCGCCGCCTGGTTCTCCAGCCAGAAGCAGAAGCCGGCAGCCGCCAAAGATGAAAAGCTGATCGCCATGGGTCAGAAAATCTGGCGCCAGGGTGACTTCAAGAAGGGCGTCCCCGCCTGTGCCGGCTGTCACGGCCCGGCCGGTGCCGGCTTGCCAGCACAATATCCGCGCCTGGCTGGACAATACCCAGAGTACACAGAGGCTCAATTGAAGGCATTCCGCGTCGAAGAGCGCGCCAACGATCCGGAAAAGATGATGCGCATGATTGCCGGCAAGCTTTCCGATGCCGAAATCAAGGCAGTTGCCGAGTACGCTGCTGGCCTGCGCTAATACGCACCGGACTCAAAAATAGGCAGCTTCGGCTGCCTTTTTGTTTTTCGCCCTTGGCACACCAAGCTGACGAGAATAGACTGACCGGACTGCATCTCAACAGAGTAGGAGATTAGATATGAAGACATTGAAGCAACTTCTGGCTGGCAAGGACCGCCCACTTGCAGTAGTCGCACCGGGCGATACTGTTTTTCACGCGCTGACCGTCATGGCCAAGCACGAGGTCGGTGCCGTGCTGGTACTGGATGGCGAGCAGTTGGTCGGCATATTCTCCGAACGAGACTACGCCCGCAAAATTATCCTGCATGGAAAGACATCAAAAGAAACCTTCGTTCGCGAAATCATGAGCGAGAAGGTGGCCTATGTGACGCCGACCTGCACAATCGATGAGTGCATGGCGCTAATGACCGAGAAGCGCTTCCGCCATTTGCCGGTTCTGGATGCTGACGGTGGGGTGATTGGCATGATCTCCATTGGTGACATGGTCAAGGAAACCATCAGCAATCAGAAATTCTTGATCGATCAGCTGGCGCGTTACATCGCCGGTTGAAATGTCAGGCAACAACAGCATTCACTTCCGCATTCTCGAGGATATTGCCCGCGATCTGTCGGGCGATGTCAATTTCCCGACGTGTCTGGATGCGGCCATACTTGTTCGCAATACGCTGAAAGATCCCTTCGCCAATCTTGCGCAGGTCGTTCAGGCTATTGGCGTTGAGCCATTGATTTCAAGCAAACTGCTTCGTTTGGCCAATTCAGTCAGCCATAACCCGTTCGGTGAGCGTATTTCCGATCTCGGCACAGCCATTGGCCGACTAGGTTTTGACATTGTTCGTGCGACTTCCCTGGCTGTAGCCATGGATCAGATGTTGAAATCCAGAAACCTCGTCGCCTACGACAGAATTGCTCGAGAGTCCTGGGAGCATTCCGTACAAGTTGCCGCCATCGCCAGAGTGCTGGCGCGGCATCTGGGCCGAGTTCAACCGGATGAGGCAATGATGGCCGGACTGGTTCACAATATTGGTGTTTATTACCTGCTATACCGCGCTGCCGAATATCCCGAGTACCGCAATAATGAGTCGGCCATGATCGAACTGCTTGCCGGCTGGCACGAAGGCATTGGCGAGAGCCTGTTGTACATCCTCGGTGTGCCGACATCCATTACGGAAGCAGTACGCGATCAAAGCCTTCTTCGCAATGTCGAGACCCCCTGCACAGTCAGTGACATTCTCTATTTTTCGATTCTGCTAGCGGGTAATGAGCTCGCTTGGCAGGCAAATCCTGTCACTGCTGATCATGCGGTCGCACACGAAGCCAATCTGGCGAGATATGCCGACCTGTTGATAGAAGCAGAGGAAGATATTGCGGACCTTCGAGCCGCACTGGCTGCCTGAAGCGCGATATCGACCCTTTCACCCGCGCTTGATTGATCGCCTCAGATCACCACGACAAGCCACTAACGCTTTTGCTGAGTTGAGGATCGTTCCAAACAACCTCTAGGCCTATGGCATGATTTCGCTCCGGACAGCTAGTAACTCATCATCCAACTGCAGACCCCAGCAACTCATAAACCTGTGCACTGACCGCGATACAAGGAAAGCCTGCTGACATGCGCTTCACGCCTGACGCCCGCGAACTGAATCTGATCAAGGCAGCCCTTTTTGCCATCTGCCTGTTGCCCTGCGGCCGTCTGCTCTGGGGGGCTTATACCGATGACTTTGGCGCCAATCCGGTAGAGTTTGTTCAGCGCTGGACCGGTACCTGGACTTTCAATCTGCTGCTGATCACCCTGTGCATCACGCCATTGCGGGCAATGACTCAATTGCACTGGCTGCTCCGTTTGCGCCGTATGCTTGGCCTGTTCTGCTTTACCTATGCAACCCTGCATTTACTAAGTTTTATTGGCTTTGACCATGCATTTTCCATTGACGAGATCGCCAGGGACATTTTCAAGCGTCCGTTTGTAATCGCTGGCTTTGCTGCTTTCCTGCTGCTCGTTCCGCTCGCTGCCACCTCAAATAATTGGGCTGTTCGAAAACTGGGCGGCCGCAAATGGCAGGAACTGCACCGCAATATCTATCTGGTCAGCATTCTTGCCTGCGTACATTACTTCTGGCTGGTCAAGGCTAACGCCTTGCTATGGCCGCTGGCCTACGCGATTGCCGTGGCCGCCCTGCTCGGTTGGCGAATACGCGAACGCAAGCGCCGGGCCATCCCGGTGCCGCAATTCAAGTCAGCCAAACCGCTTAAATTCTTCAAGCAAAAACCTGATTGATTCAAGGCTTGCGCGGCAGGTCGAAGCGAATAATGGCCCTGCCGTCCTGAGTCTGCTTGGGCGCAGTCTTCCAGGCATGTCCGTAAATCACCTCGAACGTCGCCGGTAGCTTGCCACCCTGGCGCATGGCTTCATAGGCAGCCCGCCCTGCTGCCCACGTCTGTCGGCCCGTCAGGCAGTGCCGCCTGGCCTTCATGGCACACGTAGAGCCCGCTGCGCGTAGTTCGGCAAAGAGGGCATCCAGATCGTCGTAGGTTAACGTAACGACCTCCATGTCCATGACCGGATCGGCAAATCCGCAGCCGACAACCATGTCGCCAAGGTCATGCATATCGGCGAAACGTTGTGTGTGGGCATAGCCATCCACAAAGGATGAACGCAGTTCTTTCAGCGTGTCTGGCCCCAACGTGGAAAACATCAGCAAGCCGCCTACGTCCAGGACGCGATGTGCTTCTGCCAAGGCAGGGATCGGATCATCCAGCCAGTGCAGGAGCAAATTGGACCAGACCAATGCGGTCGACCGGGATTTCAGCGGTAAATTGGAAGCATCAGCAGCAATACGGAATGGTTCTGAAGGCTTGCCGATACCAAGCCAGCGTTGCCAGCCGGGGCGCGGCATACGGCCTGTGGCGAGCATGGCAGGCGCGACATCCAGACCGATCAGTTGCGCATCCGGATAGCGCGTCGCCAGCCCTGGGAAACTGCCCCCACGGCTACAGCCAAGATCGAGAACTCGCTTGGGTTCAAGCGTGACGAAATCGAGTCGCTCCTGCATCCGGCGATCGATTTCCCGAGCGAAAAAATCGGCCTCGCCATAGGTTCTGGCCACTCTGCCAAAGCGTCTACTGACTTGCTGCCGGTCGACAAATCCGGCGTGAGACGGGGTTGGACTCAAACGGCCTTGACGCCGATGCGGGCAAACAAGGCATCGTCGCGGTCGACATCCGGATTATCCGTGGTCAGCAGGCGATCACCATAAAACATCGAATTGGCACCCGCCAGGAAGCACAGCGTCTGCAGTTCGTCGCTCATTTGCTGGCGACCGGCCGACAGGCGAACCCATGAACTGGGCATCATGATGCGGGCGGCTGCAATGGTACGCACGAATTCGAAAGGGTCGAGACGGTCGTTATCGGCCAGCGGCGTCCCGGGAATCGGGACCAGATTGTTGATCGGCACGGATTCCGGCGCCTTGGGCAGGTTGGCCAACTGGACAAGCAGACCCGCGCGGTTCTTGCGTGATTCGCCCATGCCGATGATGCCCCCCGAACAGACATTGATCCCGGCATCGCGGACCTGCTCCAGCGTGTCGAGACGGTCGTCGTGGGTGTGCGTCTTGATAACCTGACCGTAAAACTCCTTGTCGGTATCAAGATTGTGGTTGTAATAATCGAGACCGGCTTCCTTCAGTTTTTCCGCCTGACCATCCTTGAGCATGCCCAGCGTCACGCAGGTCTGCATGCCTAGGGCCTTCACTTCACGCACCATGTCGAGCACGCGGTCGAGATCGTTGTCTTTCGGCCCTTTCCAGGCAGCGCCCATGCAGAAGCGCGAGGCGCCCTTGTCCTTGGCGGCCTGGGCGGCGGCGACCACCTCATTGAGCGGCATCAGTCGTTCACGCTCGGTATCGGTGTCGTAACGGGCCGACTGCGAGCAGTAACTGCAGTCTTCGGAACACCCGCCGGTCTTGACCGAAAGCAGCGTCGAGCGTTGAATGGCATTCGGATCGAAATTCTCGCGATGAACACCTTGGGCGCGCCAGATCAAATCCATAAGTGGCAACTCGTAAAGCGCGATCACTTCCGCAACCGTCCAGCGATGAGCCGGGACAGACGGGGAAGCAGACGAAACAGCGGCGACGGCACTAGCTTGCATGAAAGACCTTGCGTGAAAAATGCTATGAAAATCAGATACGAAACGCACCGGTAATTATGGATTATCACGGACGCTCTGGTTCGATGTCAATTTTACCCCAGCCCGACAGCCTCAAACGACTCGGCCGACAATTCCTGAACGCGACGCTCCCGGCCAGTTGCCTCCTGTGCACGGCTGACAGTCAGGGCGAACTGCTCTGCCCGCCCTGCGCCGACGACCTCCCTCGCCTGCCGGCCACGTTGTGCCCGCTATGCGCCACGCAAACCACCCACGGCGAGCGTTGCGGTGCCTGCCTCCGCGAGCCGCCGAACTTCGACCGAACGCTGGCGCTCTATCAATATGATTTCCCGATCGATCGAATTGTTCATGCCTTGAAATATGGTCATCAACTCGCCGTGGCCAACTGGAGCGCCCGACGACTGGCCGAGCGATTGGGCGCTGACGACTACGATTGCCTTGTTCCATTGCCGCTACACCCTGAGCGCCTGCGCGAACGCGGCTTCAATCAATCGGCCGAGATGGCGCGACATTTGGGAATTTTCCTGAAAATCCCGGTTGACCGCAGCAAGGTCCTGCGCACTCGCCCCACGCCACCACAAGCCGCGCAAGCACTCAAGGATCGTCATCGCAACGTGCGCGGTGCCTTCGAGTGTCGCGCCGACTTTACCGGCCAGCGCCTATTGCTGATCGATGACGTCATGACCACGGGCGCCACCGTTAACGAATGCGCCCGCATCCTCAAACTGCATGGCGCGGCATCGGTCACCGTCGCCGTCATCGCCCGTGCGCTAAAGCACTGAATCCGTGCTCTAATTCGCCCCCTTGACCGTTTGAAAGCCGCCGCGTGTTTGCCGTCGTTCTCTATCAACCTGAAATCCCGCCTAACACGGGCAACATCATTCGCCTGTGCGCCAACACCGGCGCCGAACTGCATCTGGTCGAGCCTCTCGGTTTTGACATCACGGACAAGGGCTTGCGCCGGGCCGGCCTGGATTATCACGAATACGCCCGTGTCGTTCGGCATACCGACTGGAGCACCTGCAAGACGGCCTTGGCCGGACGTCGGCTGTTCGCCATGACCACCAAAGGCACAACCAGCCCCTTCAGTACTGTATTGCAAACCACCGACGTTTTTGTTTTTGGCCGCGAAACCAGCGGCTTGCCGCCCGACGTGCTCGCCGAGTTTCCGCCGGAACAGCGACTTCGCCTGCCAATGCAACCAGGGCAGCGCAGCCTCAACCTCTCCAATGCCGCCGCGGTTACGGTATTCGAAGCCTGGCGCCAAGCCGGCTTCGCTGGCTCGCTTTAAGCCGGCTTTTAAGCCAGCTCTTCCTTCGGGTCGCGCGCCATCAATTGTTCAAGTGCGTCCGCCGCGGAAAGGCGACCATCGAGCACCGCTGCCACCGCAGCACTGATCGGCATGTCAATCCCGAGCCGGCTGGATAGCTGATCCACTTCGCGGGCGGTATAAACGCCTTCGGCCACATGCCCCAGCTCGTCGAGAATCTGCGCCAAGGATTTGTCATGCGCCAGCGCCAGACCGACTCGGCGATTCCGTGACAAATCCCCGGTACATGTCAGAATGAGGTCACCCATACCGGCCAACCCCATGAAGGTCTGGCGGTCGGCACCCAGCGCCAGGCCAAGACGGGCGATTTCGGCAAGACCACGCGTCATCAGCGCCGCCCGTGAATTCAGACCAAGGCCCAGCCCGTCGCAAACACCGGTCGCAATCGCCAGCACGTTCTTGACCGCCCCCCCCACTTCAACACCAACCAGATCGTCATTGGCGTAGATACGCAGACGCGTCGTGTGCAACTGGCGAGCCGCTTCGCGAGCAAACGCCGGATCGTTGGCTGCCAGTGACACTGCCGTTGGCTGGCCTGCCGCTACCTCTTCAGCAAAACTGGGTCCGGACAGGGCGCCGCATACCGCCTCGACGCCCAGCACGTCAGCCACCACCTGATGCGGCAGCTTGCCGCTTCCAGCCTCGAAACCCTTGCACACCCACAGCACGGGCAGCACACATCCCAGCGTTTTCAGGCGCTCAAGGGTGGGGCGCAAACCGGCGATCGGCGTCGAGACGATCAGCAATTCGGCTTCGGCCACCGCGGCAGCGAAATCCGTCGAAACAAGCACTGATTCCGGCAACTTGTAGCCCGGAAAAAAGCGATGGTTTTCGCGAGTAGCCTCGAGATCAGCCGCCACATCGTCTTCTCGCGACCACAGGGTCAGTTCGTGCTTGCCTGCAAACGCAATCGATAAGGCCGTTCCCCAGGCACCGGCACCCAGCAGTGTGATTTTCATAAGCCCCAGACCTGCGTCGCGCGAATGTAACCAACAGCACCATCGCGATGGCGAACCTTGACCCAGCCGGGCGCTGCCGACTCAACAAAGTCCACCGCAACCCATTTTTCCAGCTCGAGAATCACCGGCGACTCCGGCTTGTCCGACTGACGAATTTCGGCCATCGGCGCGGTCACTACCAACGTCCGACGCTCCGCAAGATTGCGCGACTCAATCCAGGCCAGGGTTCCCTCGGCATCACGCACCTTGAACCAGCCTTCGACCTTCACAACCACTTCAACCGGCGTCTGCGCCTTGATCAGGTACAGTTTCTTGCCCTGCTGCGACGGGGCATCGTAAAGGATGGCCGCCGGCACAGTGACCGAACGATAATCGATGGCCAGCGCGGCTCCGGCAACGCTGATCAGCGACAGGGCGACAAGGGCGCGGCGCCACATGGTCATCTTACTGAATGGACGCGTCGGCCGGCGCGCCAGCCTGCTCTGCCTGCTGCAGACGCTGCATGTACATGCCTTCGAAGTTGACCGGCTGCAGCACGATGGGCTGGAACCCCGCGCGGCTGACTGCATCAGACACCGCTTCGCGGGCATACGGGAACAGGATGTTCGGGCAGGCGACGGCGATCAGCGGCTCGATCTGCTCTTCCGGCACATTCTGGATACGGAAGATGCCGGCCTGGCCAACCTCCACCAGGAAAACCGTCTTGTCGCCCATCTTGGCAGTGACAGTCACGGTCAGCACGACTTCATAGACGCCTTCGCCAACGGCACGGCCAGCGGTGTTGAGCTGGATCTCGACCTGTGGCTGCTCGCGCTCGAGGAAGATTTCCGGAGCGTTCGGCACTTCGATCGACAAATCCTTGACGTAGAGCTTTTCAATACCGAAGACAGGCTGTGCGTTTTGTTCCATGGTTCTCTTTCAAAAGTTGAATGGGTTGAATCAGCCTTCGAGCAGCGGCTTCAGTTCGCCGGCAGCATCGAGGGCATAAAGATCATCACAGCCGCCCACATGGGTCTCACCGATGAAGATTTGCGGCACTGTACGCCGCTTTGTTTTCTGCATCATTTCATCGCGACGTTCCGGATCGAGATCGACGCGAACCTCTTCGATGTCCGTCACGCCACGCGCACTGAGCAATTGCTTGGCGCGCGTGCAATAAGGGCATACCGCCGTCGTGTACATCAATACATGAGCGCCCATTTACTTCTTGCTCCCCTTTTTTACCGGGTAACCTGCACCGACCCAAGCGTCTACGCCGCCCGCGAGGTTATGCAACTTTTCGAAGCCGTTCTTCTGCAGCTCGGCACAGGCCTTGTTCGAACGCATACCCGAGGCGCAACAAACAATGATCGGCTTGTCCTTGAACTTCTCAAGCTCGCCGATGCGGTCAGCCAGCTTGCTGGTCGGGATATTTTTTGCCTCCGGCAAGTGCCCCGCGGCAAACTCATCCGGCTCACGCACGTCGAGAATATGCGCATCCTCGCGGTTGATCAACAGCGTGGCCTCGACCGGACTGACGCTATTGCCTGATGGACGGGAGACCAACTGCCAAACCAGTGACAAGCCGCTGACCACCACCAGCCCGATCAGCAGAACATTCTGGTTGATAAACTCCATCGGCATCACTCAGGCTCCTTCGCCACAAAAGACTTCCCGCATCATGCTGACCAGCTGCAATGTGCGCTGATCGCCTACCCGGTAATAAACACGGTTGGCATCCTTGCGGGTCACCAACACACCCTTTTCGCGAAGGATGGCCAAATGCTGGGAAATATTGCTCTGCGACGTCCCGACGGCATCGACGATTTCCTGAACACAAGCCTCCTGCTCGCCGAGTACGCAAAGAATTTTCAGGCGTAGCGGGTGGGCGATGGATTTCAGCGCACGAGCAGCCAGCTCGATGTGCTCTTGCTTGTCGATCAGACTGAAGGAAGGCGTTTCCAAGATAAAACCTCGATATCGATGAATGGCGCATTATAAAATAGCGTTTTGCGTTTCGCTTGAACGAAATCACTCCACGATGACAGTTGGACACGCCCGGCTCGGTATGCGCAGGCTCCAGCGCACCTGCCAAAGGCTGACGGTGGCGCTGATTGCCGCCGTTTTCCTCGGCACGCCGCTGGTTAGCGCGAAGTCACGCACTCCCCCAAAAAAATCCGCGGAATCGGTCGCATCACCCGATATTGCCGAAAAGCAGGCCGACCTGGGGGAATTACGCAGCCGAATCGATGGCCTGCGCAAGGAACTATCGAGCAGCGAAGAAAGCAAAGCCGACGCTGGCGACCGTCTACGCGAAGCTGACCGCCTGATTTCTCTGATGGAAAGAGAACAGCGCGCACTGAACGACTCCCGCGGTCAACTGGAAAAAAAGCTCAAAAATCTGGAACTGCAGTCACAAGAACTCAGCGCCACATTAGGCCAGCAGCAAACGCAACTGGAAAAGCTGATCTATAAACAATACCTGCGCGGCACGCCGGATTCACTGCAACTGCTGCTCAACGGCAACGACCCGAACGAGATGGCGCGCGATCTGCACTATTTTTCTGCGATCGCCCTGACCCGTGCCGACATGATGGGCGAGATCAACGCCAACCTCGCCAAGAAAAAATCCCTCGCGGCCGATGCCAAGGAACGCAGCGCAGAGCTCGCCGCAATCGAGGCGGAGCAACAAAAACGCCATGCCGAACTGCAAAAGCAACGGGAAGAACGTCAGAAACTGTACGCCCAAATTTCCAGCAAGGTAAACGCCCAGCGCAAGGAAATCGGCAATCTGCAGCAAAACGAAAAACGCCTGACCGGCCTGATCGACCGCCTGTCCAAAGCCCTTGCCGCACAAGCCGCACGCGCAGAAAAGGCGGCCCGCGCCGAGAAAGCTGCCCGCATTGCCGAGGAAGTACGGGCTGCCAAGGCCGCCAATGCTGCGGCGCTCCGCAAGGAGCGGAAGCAGGTTGCCAGCGACGACAAGGAACCCGTCCGCCCGGCGCCCGCCACGGAGCCAAGTCGCCCGAAGACCGCCGACACCGAAAACCACTACGAGCCCGTTGCCAGTGACGGCAGTTTTGCCCGCCAGCGTGGCCGACTGCGTCTGCCGACACGCGGTGCGGTGTCCGGTCGCTTCGGCTCACCACGCGACGGCGGCGGCACCTGGCGCGGCCTCTTCATCAAGGCTGGTCGCGGCAGCGAAGTCAAGGCTATTGCCGGGGGCCGCGTTGTTTTCGCAGACTGGATGCGCGGCTTCGGCCATTTGCTGATCGTCGACCATGGCGATGGCTACCTGTCAATCTATGGCAACAATGATTCCCTGCTCAAGCAAGTCGGCCAGGCAGTCAATGGCGGAGAAATGGTGGCGACTGTCGGCAACAGCGGGGGCAATCCGGAATCCGGTTTATACTTTGAACTTCGCCACCAAGGGCAACCGATCGACCCGATGAAATGGGCCAGCTTGAAATGAGCAAAACGAAAACCATTAGCTTGACCGTTGGCGCATTTGTCGCCGGCGCATTGATCAGTCTGAACTTCCCGGCCATGGCCGACAAGGAAGCAAAGCCCGGGCTGCCTATTGACGAGTTGCGCACCTTTGCGGAGGTGTATAGCGCCATCAAACAGGGCTACGTCGAACCGGTCGAAGACAAGAAGATGATCACCAATGCCATTTCCGGCATGTTGTCCAATCTCGACCCGCATTCCACCTACCTCGATGCTGATGCCTTCAAGGATCTGCAGGTCGGCACGCAGGGAGAATTCGGCGGCCTCGGTATCGAAGTCGGCATGGAGGACGGTCTGGTCAAGGTCATCTCACCGATTGAAGACACCCCGGCCTATCGCGCCGGCGTCAAGGCAGGCGACCTGATCTTCAAGCTTGACGAAACCCCGGTCAAGGGGCTGACCCTGTCCGATGCCGTCAAGAAAATGCGCGGCAAACCCAAGACACCGATCAAGCTGTCAATCATTCGCAAGGGTGAAACCAAGCCGATCGAACTGACCCTGATGCGTGAAGTGATCAAGGTCCAGAGCGTCAAATCCAAGCTGGTTGAACCGGGCTACGGCTGGGTGCGCATTACCCAGTTTCAGGAAAATACGGTGGTCGAACTGGCCAAGCACCTGTCGACGCTCTACAAGGATGGCAACAAGCTCAATGGTCTGGTTCTCGACCTGCGCAACGACCCGGGTGGCCTGCTCACCAGCGCCATCGGCGTTTCCGCTGCCTTCCTCTCTCCGGACGTGACGGTCGTTTCCACCAATGGGCGCACGGAAGATGCCAAGCAGGACTTCAAGGCCCGGCCACAGGACTATCTGCGCGGCACCAAGGAAGACCCGCTGAAATCCATGCCGATTGAAGCCAAGAAGGTCCCCATGGTCATTCTGGTCAACGGCGGCTCTGCCTCGGCGTCCGAAATCGTGGCAGGCGCCTTGCAGGACCACAAGCGTGCCATCATTGTCGGCACCCAAACCTTCGGCAAGGGCTCGGTGCAATCCGTGCTGCCGCTGCCAAACAACACCGCCATCAAGCTGACCACCGCCCGTTACTACACGCCGGAAGGCCGCTCCATTCAGGCCAAGGGCATCACGCCGGATATCGTCGTTGAGGAAACCGCCAACGGCAATGGCGGCGGCATGCGCCTGCGCGAAGCCGATCTCGACCGCCACCTGTCCAACGACCGTGACAAGGAAGCCAACAAGAACGACGCCAAAGCGCCCGCCAAGACACCGGCCAAACCGGTCAAGGACAAGAACGGCAAGGATGAAGGCGACGAGGATGTGCCACAACGGATGGAATATGCCACCAAGGGCGACTACCAGTTCCAGCAGGCACTGAATCTTCTCAAGGGCCTGCAGATCATGCAGAATAAAGCCCAATAGATTACCGAGCAGGAGGGATGATGGCTGATACAGATCTCAAGAAAAACCGGGAGATATTGTTCGCCAAATTCCCGCCCGGCCAGGTGCCAGAAGCGGCCGATGACCTGCAGCACATGGAAGCGGTCGAGGTGCAGCCCAAGTACGAAAAGCGCTCCCTGGGGGTGGGTTATGACCTTCAGCAACATACCTTGCGCGAACTCGACGAGCATCTGGTCGACAAGGGGTTTCATCTGGACAACACCCTGCTTTCAAAGCTGACCCGGGCGCTGATCTACTACGTTGAAGAAACCCAGCTTCACAATATCGGCGCGCCGGAAAAGCGTCTCAAGCGCTCCGCGTCCGAAGGCTACGTTCAGGCCTGGGAACAGCACCCGCACGGCGACCACGACGACACCCCGCCGGAGTGGCGCGAATATAAGTGACGGACGAGCAGCTTCTCCGCTATAGCCGCCATATTCTGCTGGACGCTTTGGGCATCGAGGGTCAGGCACGCATCCTGAAGACCCATGCCCTGATCATTGGTGCAGGCGGCCTCGGTTCGCCAGCAGCACTCTACCTGGCATCGGCCGGCGTCGGAAAAATGACACTGGTCGATGATGACACCGTCGATTTCACCAACCTGCAACGGCAAATCCTGCACACGCAGGCTCGCGTCGGCATGGCCAAGGCTGAATCCGGCCGACAGGCACTGAACGCCATCAATCCGGAAATTGAAATCGTGCCGCTGCAGCGGCGCCTATCCGGCACCGCCCTTGATGCGCTGGTAGCAACGGCCGACCTTGTCCTCGACTGCACGGACAATTTTTCCACCCGTCACGCCATCAACCGCGCCTGTGTTCATCATCGCAAGCCGCTGGTATCTGGCGCGGCCATTCGCTTCGATGGCCAGATCAGCGTCTACGATTTGCGCAGCGAGGATTCGCCGTGCTATCACTGCCTTTTCCCCGAAGGTGAGGATGTCGAAGAGGTCCGCTGTGCGGTAATGGGTGTCTTTGCCCCGCTGACCGGCATTATCGGCACCATGCAGGCGGCGGAGGCGCTGAAGCTGGCGGCCGGCATTGGCGAATCGCTGAGCGGTCGTTTGTTGTTGCTTGATGCGCTGACCATGGAATGGCGCACCGTCCGCTTCAAAAAAGATGCCGGTTGCGCCGTGTGCGGCCCTACAGCGGACGGGCAATCACCCGGATATCTGCCCCGACCTGACGCACGTCACGAATCTGCAAACGCGGCTTGTCGTCCAGCGTCGTCAGCGCCGGCAGATTGAACAGGCCGCTGGCTTGGTGCCCAATCAGGCAAGGTGCCAGATAGAGCAGCAATTCATCCACCAGCCCCTCACGCAGCAGCGAGCCGTTCAGCTTGAAACCCGCTTCGGCGTGAACCTCGTTGATACCGCGCTGTGCCAGCAATTCAAGCAGGGCTTTCAGATCAACCTTGCCGGCAGAATTATTCAGAATTTCGACGAAATTTCCGGTTGACCGCAGCCATGCCATTTTTTCGGCATTTTCAGCCGCACCGACAATCAGCACCGGTCCATCCTGCAGAATCCGTGCGGCCGGTGAGATTTCCAGCTTGCTATCCACCACCACGCGCAACGGCTGGCGGGTCGTCGCCACATCACGCACCGACAGCTGCGGATCGTCATCGCGCACAGTCCCAATCCCGGTCAGGATGGCGCAGGCACGTGCGCGCCAGGCATGGCCGTCGCGGCGCGCATCGGGGCCGGTAATCCATTGGCTGACGCCGTTGTTCAGGGCAGTTTTTCCATCGAGGCTGGCCGCCACTTTCAAACGTAACCACGGTCGACCGCGAGTCATGCGCGAGACAAAACCAATATTCAGCTCCCGAGCCTCGCCTTCCAGCAGGCCACTGGCCGTTTCGATACCGGCCGCCTGCAACATCGCCAG
>DAOLIO010000006.1:0-8683 GCA_035328505.1 Azonexus sp. | reverse complement strand
ACCCGCGGATTGGGCGAGGTCGTCCACAGGCCAAGCTCGGCCAACTGCAGGGCACGCGCCATCATGCCGTGGTCGACGGCGGAAAAACTCATTTTTTTCTCGGGGTGGGAGAAACTTCGCGGATCGCCTTGGAAAAGGCATCCACGTCTTCAAAATTCCGATAAACCGAGGCGAAACGGATGTAGGCGACCTTGTCGAGCTTCTTCAACTCGCGCATGACCAGTTCGCCCAGTTGCTGCGTCGTGACTTCGCGCTCTCCGGCCGAGAGCAGGCGCTCCTCGATGTCCGCCACGGCGGCATCAACCGACTCGATGGAGACGGGACGCTTGCGCAGTGCCAGATCCAGACTGGCGCGCAGCTTGCCGCGACTGAACTCAGTACGCAGGCCATTCTTCTTGACCACTTGCGGCAGCTGAATTTCAGCCCGCTCGTAGGTTGTAAAGCGTTTGTCGCAGGCATTGCACTTTCTGCGGCGGCGAACCACGTCAGCCTCGTCATTCAGACGAGTATCGGCCACCGCCGTATCTTCAGCACCGCAGAAAGGACATTTCACATCAAGCTCCTGAAAGATTCAGCACACCGCCCGCCCCACGCGCACCGCAGCCAGCAGGCCGTACCGTACGGCACCAGCGACGGCACGGGGAGGCTGGCAAGCGCTGAAATATTCTCAGGCGCCGTAGACCGGGAACTTCTTGCACAACGCCGATACCTTCTCGCGCACGGTGGCGGCGACAGCTTCGTCGTTCGGCGCATCGAGCACATCGGCAATCAGGTGAGCAATTCTTTCCGCTTCGATCTCGGTAAAGCCGCGGGTCGTCATGGCTGGTGAGCCGATACGAATACCGGAGGTCACGAACGGTTTTTGCGGGTCGTTCGGGATACCGTTCTTGTTAACCGTGATGTGGGCACGCCCCAAGGCGGCTTCGGCGTCCTTGCCGGTGATGTTCTTGGCCCGCAGGTCGAGCAGGAACACGTGGCTCTCGGTGCGCCCGGACACAACCCGCAAACCGCGCTCTTCGCCCAACACTCTGGCCATCACGCGGGCATTGTTGATCACTTGTTCCTGATACTGCTTGAACCCCGGCGTCGCGGCCTCCTTGAAAGCCACGGCCTTGGCAGCGATGACGTGCTCGAGCGGGCCACCTTGCAAGCCGGGGAAGATAGCCGAATTGAGCGCCTTCTCGTGCTCGGCCTTCATCAGGATGACACCACCGCGCGGGCCGCGCAGGGTCTTGTGCGTGGTCGAGGTGACGACATCGGCAAAAGGCACCGGGTTCGGGTAGAAACCAGCGGCGATCAGGCCAGCGTAGTGAGCCATGTCAACCCAGAAAATGGCGCCGACTTCCTTGGCAACCTTGGCGAAGCGTGCCCAGTCGATGCGCAGCGAGTAGGCGGAGGCCCCGGCTACGATGATCTTCGGCTTGTGCTCGCGGGCCAGCGCTTCCATCTTGTCGTAGTCGATGGCTTCGTTGGCGTCGAGACCGTAGGACACGACATTGAACCACTTGCCCGACATGTTGAGCGCCATGCCGTGGGTCAGGTGACCACCTTCGGCCAGACTCATGCCCATGATGGTATCGCCCGGCTTGGCAAAGGCCATCAACACGGCCTGGTTGGCCTGCGAACCGGAGTTCGGCTGGACATTGGCCGCTTCGGCGCCAAACAGCTTCTTCAGCCGGTCGATGGCGATCTGTTCGGTAATATCCACATATTCGCAACCACCGTAATAGCGCTTGCCGGGATAGCCTTCGGCGTATTTGTTGGTGAGTTGGGAGCCCTGAGCTTCCATGACGGCCTTGCTCACGTAGTTTTCGGACGCGATCAGTTCGATGTGGTCTTCCTGACGCTGTACTTCGGCCTGAATGGCCTGCCAGAGTTCAGGGTCAACTTTTGCCAGGGTGTCTTTCGCGGAAAACATGTCAAATGCCTCAAGCCATTGAAAAGGGGTGGAATTTTATCACGAGGGAAGCTCATCAAGGGCGCCCGGCTCCAGATGATCTGTTTCTCCCCAGGTTTGGAGACGCCATTCGCCGTTGTCTGAGGAAATCCAGTTGATACCGGCATTGGGAATCAGGAAGTCGCGCGGCTTCTCAAGCGCATTGCCCCGCACGTAGCGATTGATGATATCGAGAACGCCGCCATGCACCACAATGGCAATCGACTGCCCTGGATGCGCGTCCACCAGTGCCTGCAGCTTTCCGGTCACGCGCGCAAACATGGCGTGCAGGCTTTCACCATTTTCGAAGTCATAGTCAGCGTTGCGCCCTTCGAAAGCGGCGTAACCAGCCGGGTGTTTGACCCTGGCTTCATCGTAGGTCAGTCCCTCGAAGACGCCATAACGGCGCTCCCGCATCTCCGGAACCGACGTCGGCTGCAGCCCCAATTCGGCGCCGATGGATTGCGCCGTTGTCCATGCCCGCTTCAGATCACTGCTATAAAGCGCCACGATGCCGGCCGACTTGAGCCAGCGGCCGGCAGCCACCGCCTGCCGCCGGCCGATTTCATTCAGACCGATGTCAATCTGCCCTTGTATCCGGCGTTCAGCGTTCCACTCGGTTTCGCCATGGCGCACCAGACAGATGTGCGTTACCGGGCTTGTAGGGATTTCCACCATTCTCTACCTCTTGCATTCACTGTAAATTGGGTGGCACAACATCAAAAACCTCGGCCACGTCAGAAGCCGGGAATTCTATCAACCGAGGAGGAATTTTCGTGACCCTTCTGCTCAAGCTCTCGCAGCTGATCGACTGGCTCAATGCCCGCGTCGCCAAAGGCGCATTCTGGCTGGTGCTGGTAATGACCCTCATCAGCGCCGCCAATGCCAGTTATCGCTTCGCCTTCAACGACAGCTCCAATGGCCTGCTGGAGATCCAGTGGTATTTGTTTGCCGCGATATTCCTGCTGTGCTCCCCTTACACGCTGCAAAGAAACGAGCACGTTCGCATCGATGTGCTTTCCGGCAAGCTTTCGCCGCGCGGACTGGCCATCATCGACATCATCGGCAGCCTGTTTTTCCTTCTGCCCATGGTCATTCTGGTGCTTGTGCTGTCCATTCCCCTGGTGGCCGAGTCTTACCGGATTACGGAATACTCCGCCAATGCCGGCGGTCTGCTCCGCTGGCCGGTTAAGGCGCTATTGCCAATCGGCTTCACCCTGCTCGCCTTGCAGGGAATTTCCGAGCTCATCAAGCGTATTGCCTTCCTGCTTGGCAGGATTGATGACCCCAACAGCAAGGACAAAGGCCCCTCGGCTGAAGAAGAACTCGCTGCCGCCATCGCTGCCTCGAAAATCCAGGAGGCAAAATAATGGCATGGGTCATCGCCAACATGGCGCCCCTGATGTTTGGTGCGCTGGTTCTATTCCTGCTGTTTGGGTATCCGGTTGCATTTGCGCTGGCCGCCAACGGCATCGTCTTCGGCCTGCTGGGGATTGAGTTGGGCCTCTTGCATCCGGCACTCTTTCAGGCCTTACCGGAACGAATTTTCGGCATCATGGCCAACGACACGTTGCTGGCCATCCCTTTCTTTACCTTCATGGGCCTGATACTGGAACGATCCGGCATGGCCGAGGACCTGCTCGACACCATCGGCCAGCTGTTCGGCCCGATGCGCGGAGGTCTGGCCTATGCGGTCATCTTCGTCGGCGCGCTGTTGGCAGCAACGACCGGCGTGGTGGCCGCCTCGGTGATCTCGATGGGCTTGATCTCGCTGCCCATCATGCTTCGTTATGGTTACGACAAACGACTGGCGGCGGGCGTCATCGCCGCGTCCGGAACGCTGGCCCAAATTATTCCGCCATCACTGGTGCTGATCATCATGGCTGACCAGCTCGGCAAGTCTGTCGGCGACATGTACGAGGGGGCTTTTGTCCCGGGCATGGTGTTAACCGGCCTGTACGTCGGCTACGTAATGCTCATGTCGATTCTCAAGCCGGCATCCTGTCCGGCGCTGCCGCCGGAAGCACGAAGTCTGCGTGGCCTCAAGCTGCTCGCTCGCGTACTGACCACGCTGGTGCCACCGCTGGTCCTGATCTTTCTGGTCCTCGGTACCATTTTTCTTGGTGTTGCCACCCCAACCGAAGGCGGCGCAATGGGCGCAGCCGGAGCCCTGGTACTCGCCGTTGCCCGCGGACGATTGAGCATCAAGTTGCTCAAGCAGGCCATGGAAACTACCGGCAAACTGTCTTCGTTTGTCATCTTCATTCTGGTTGGTTCGACCGTATTCGGCCTGGTCTTCCGTGGGGTCAACGGTGACCTCTGGGTTGAACACCTGCTGCTCGGTCTGCCCGGCGGTCAGGTGGGCTTCCTGATTGTGGTCAACCTGCTGGTATTCGTGCTGGCGTTCTTCCTCGACTTCTTTGAACTGTCCTTCATCATCGTGCCGCTGCTGGCACCGGTCGCCGACAAGCTGGGCATCGATCTCGTCTGGTTTGGGATTCTGCTGGCGGTGAACATGCAGACCTCATTCATGCACCCGCCTTTCGGTTTTGCGCTCTTCTATCTGCGCTCGGTCGCACCGTCGTCAGTCAAGACCACAGACATTTACTGGGGTGCCATTCCCTTCGTCTGCATCCAGATCATCATGGTCGCGCTGATCATCATCTTTCCGAACATCGTCAGCTATGGCGACGAGACTCACAAGGCGAATCAGCAGATGGAACGCAATGGCACAGCGCCGCCGCCTGTCGATCTCGATTCACTGATGAAACAATCGGGTCAGGAGGCAGGCGACCAGGACACGGGGGCGGCTGAACTTCTGAGACGACTTCAGGGCGAAAGCAAATAGGCTTCCTTGATGCCATACGAAACGGGGTCGCGAGGCGCCGTTTCTTCGGCTGCCTCACGGAATAAAAGGCAAGGTCAGCTCACTGGTATTACTAGCCTCGCCAGTCAGACGTCGGCACTCGGCCATGAATATGCGGGTCGCCGTGCTGAGATGTCGCTGGCGCTGACGAACAAACTGGAAGCGGCGCCGCAGCAATAGTTCCGGCGTCTTGATTTCGACCAGGCTGCCACGCCGAAATGCTTCGCGCAGTGACAAGCGCGAGAGGCAACCGACGCCCAAACCGGATTCGACGGCCCGCTTGATCGCTTCGGTATGTTCCAGTTGAAGGCAGACATCGGCATCCACACCGGCGTCACGCATGGCGCGGTCGAAGAGTGCGCGGGTGCCCGAACCCGGTTCGCGCACAATCCACCGCTGTTGCGCCAGCGTGGCGGAACTTGCGACGCCGGCCTCAGCGAGCAGGTGCGACGGTGCACAAAAAACCACCAATTCGTCATCCAGCCAAGGCTCGAAAATCAGCTCGGCATCACTGGCTTCCCCTTCGATCAGCCCGATATCAAGCTCGAAACGGCGGAGTCGCTCGACCACCTGCTGCGTGTTGCAGACACTCAATTCAACGCGACAGCCTGGGTTGAGGCGCAGATACTCAACCACGACCATGGTCGCCAGATAGTTGCCAATGGTCAGCGTCGCCCCGACCGCAATCGGTGCCAATCGTCCGCCGGATAAATATCCCTCGACCTCCCTGGCTCGGGCCAACATGTCTTCGGCCTGTGGTAACAAGCCTCGCCCACTGCCGTTGAGGCGTAGCGACTTGCCGACGCGATCGAACAAAGGGCAATCGAAATGCCGCTCCAGTTCGAGCAATGCCGTACTGGCGGCAGATTGCGACATGTTCAGTTGCAGCGCTGCGCGCGATACGTTTTCCAGTCGAGCGATGACCGCGAAAACTTCAATTTGCCTGAGGGTGACTTTCATATCTGTATTTTAGATTACCGATATACAAATTACCCGTTTTAATGAATAAACGATATTGCCTAAAATACATCTCATTCCGTACCTAGACGAGTAATAGACATGAGCAATCTGGCCACCGAAACCGTGACTTCGGTCCATCACTGGAACGACACCCTCTTCACCTTCCGCACGACACGCGACCCCGGCCTGCGCTTTACCAACGGACAGTTCGTCATGATCGGGCTGGAAGTGAACGGCCGTCCGCTGACCCGCGCCTACAGCATTGCCAGTGCCAATCATGAAGAATACCTCGAGTTTTTCAGCATCAAGGTCGAGGACGGCCCGCTGACTTCAAGACTGCAGCACCTGAAGCCGGGCGACCCGATTTTGGTCAGCAAGAAGCCCACCGGTACTTTGGTGCTGCGTGACCTGAAACCCGGCAAGCGGCTCTTCATGTTTGCCACGGGCACGGGCCTGGCGCCGTTCATGAGCCTGATCCACGACCCTGAAACCTACGAGCGCTTCGAAAAGGTCATCCTGATCCATGGCGTACGCTGGACGAACGAACTGGCCTACCATGATTACATCGAGCAGGACTTGAAGGAGCATGAATACTTCGCAGACTGGGTCAAGGAAAAGCTGATTTACTACCCGACCGTGACGCGCGAACCCTTCCGCAACGAAGGCCGCCAGACCGACCTGATCGAATCCGGCAAACTCTTCGCAGACATCGGCCAGCCGCCGCTTGACCCGGCGACTGACCGCGCCATGATCTGCGGCAGCCCGGCCATGCTGGCGGAAACCTCAGCGATGCTTGACGCGCGTGGCTTCGAGGTTGGCAACCACCATAGCGGCAGACTTGGTGACTACGTGATCGAACGCGCCTTCGTTGAAAAATAGGCCTTTTTCCCCGTTGACCGTGGCAAGTGGGCGCGGCTATCTTGCGCATAGCCAAATTTGATTGGCATTGGGCCGTTCGGGCGTTCATCATTCAATCATTCCGCGACCAGCCCAAACTGGTCGCAGACCCATTTGATCAACGAGGGAGAACATCATGGATATTGGCATCACCAAGAAAGACCGCGAAAAAATCGCCGAGGGCCTTTCCAGCCTGTTGGCCGACTCTTTTACCCTTTACCTGAAGACCCATAACTTCCACTGGAACGTCACCGGCCCGATGTTCAACACGCTGCACGTGATGTTCATGGACCAATACACCGAACTGTGGAATGCGCTGGATTTGATTGCCGAACGCATCCGCGCTCTGGGTGTAGCCGCCCCCGGCACCTATCGAGAATTTGCAAAGCTGACGGTGATCAAGGAAAGCGAAGGCAAGGTCAGCGCCGAGGACATGATCAAGCAACTCGTTGCTGGCCAGGAAGCTGTCACCAAGACAGCACGCAGCCTTTTCCCGCTCGTCGACAAGGCGGGTGATGAACCCACCGCCGATCTGCTCACCCAGCGTATGCAAATCCACGAAAAGAATGCGTGGATGCTGCGCAGCCTGCTTGAGAATTAAACCGGGCGCGCCTCAGCGCGAATTTTCCGGCCACTAAAAAACCCGCGAAATTCGCGGGTTTTTTCTGATGGCCGCTTCAGGCCAGCCATGCTGCAGCAGATTTATTTTCCGGTTTGCAGGAAGCTGTCCATTCGGCGCTCTGCCAAGCTGAACCAGGCAGACTGCGTGCGCTGGTATTTGCTGTACTCGGTGTAAATCTTCTTGAATGCCGGATTCTTGCTGGCCTCATCGGCATACAACTCGTTCGCAGCAATGGACGTTGCCTTGAGAATTTCACCCGAGAACTCCTTGACCTTGACGCCTGCCTGCATCAACTTCGCCAGGGCCGTCGGATTCTTGTGATCATACTCAGCCATCATCGTCACATTGGCTTCGTAGGCTGCCGCCTGGAAGGCCTCCTGATACTCTTTTGGCAGCTTGGCCCATTCAGCCTTGTTAACGAAGAAATGAATGGTCGGACCTGGCTCCCACCAGCCCGGGTAGTAATAATTCTTGGCAACTTTGTAGAAGCCCAGCTTTTCGTCGTCATATGGACCGACCCACTCGGCAGCGTCAATCGTGCCCTTTTCCAGCGCCGGGTAAATATCACCACCGGCAATCTGCTGCGGCACTACACCTAGCGCCGAGAAGACCGTACCGCCCAGGCCGGCAATACGCATCTTGATACCCTTGAGGTCTGCAACCGTGTTCACTTCCTTGCGCCACCATCCCCCCATCTGGGTACCGGTATTGCCGCCGGCAAATGAGAGCACGTCGTAACCGCTATAGAACTCATCCAGCAATTGCTGACCGCCACCAAAGTATATCCACGCATTCATCTGGCGGGCCGTCATACCGAACGGGATCGATGTACCGAACCCAAAGGTCTTGTCCTTGCCGACATAGTAATACGAGCAGGTATGGCAACATTCGACCGTCCCCTGCTGCACGGCATCCAGCGCCTGCAGGCCGGGGACGATTTCGCCGCCGGGGAAAACGCGAATATCAAATTTGCCGCCGGTCATTGCACGCAGACGATTGGCCAGAACTTCGGCACCACCGTAAATGGTATCCAGGCTCTTCGGGAAACTGGAAGTCAGCCGCCACTTGATGGTCGGCAGCGCACCCTGCACCGCCGGGGCTGCGACCGGTGCAGCACTGGCCGGGGCTGCGGCCGGTGCCGCTGGAGCCGGCGTTTCGCTTTTGCCGCACGCGGCGAGGGTTGCAGCGGTAGCAGCACCAACCGCTGCCTTGGCAAGAAAATCACGACGTTGCATATTGTCTCCTCAAGAAATTGTAGGGCACGTCTTTGAATGCCATTCCATTCTAGTCAAAACCCGGATCTTGACGAGTTGAGGAAAACCCTTAGAGCGACGCCTACTCGCCCGCCACCGTCATCCGGTCGAGCAGGATTGATCCCGTCTGTTTGGTACCGCGCGCCTGC
>DAOLIO010000005.1:0-38424 GCA_035328505.1 Azonexus sp. | reverse complement strand
ATTTCCTGGGCGCGCAGGTGCTTCTTGACGGTCAGCGGGTAGTAGGTGCCGCCTTTTACCGTCGCATCGTTGGCGACGACCATGCATTCGACGCCGTGAATGCGGCCGATGCCGGCGATCACCGACGCCGCCGGCACATCGCCGCCATACATGTCGTAAGCGGCGAACTGGCCGATCTCAAGAAAGGGCGTGCCGGGATCAAGCAGGCCGCTGACGCGTTCGCGTGGCAACAGCTTGCCGCGCGCGAGGTGCTTTTGGCGCGCCGCTTCGGGGCCGCCGAGGGCGATTTTGTCGACTTTTTCATGCAGATCGGCGACAACCGTTCGCATGGCATCCACGTTGGCCTGAAAATCGGCCGAGCGCGGGTTAAGTTGGGTTTTCAGGATAGTCATGTCGCCTCGCTTTTCTTGTTCGCCGCTGATGTTCAGACTGGCGTTACAGCTGCTTTTCTTCCGTGAGCCATTTGCTGACCGGCTCCGCTTGATAACTGCTCATCGTCCCGAGCAGGCGTTCGATATTGGTGTCGGCCAGTGCCATTGCCCGGTTCTGGGCGCGCAAAAATCCCTCGTTTACGGCGTGGTCGAAGAGGGCGAGCAGCGGGTCGTAAAAGCCATTGACGTTGAGCAGGCCCATCGGCTTGGTGTGAAAACCAAGCTGGCCCCAAGTCAGGACTTCGCAGAATTCCTCGAAGGTCCCGAAACCGCCGGGCAGGGCGATGAAGCCATCGGCTAGCTCGGCCATGCGCGCCTTGCGGGTATGCATGGAATCGACGACTTCGATCCGGGTCAGCGCCCGGTGATCGACGGGGCGGCCCGCCACTTCCTTGCCCATCAAGGCTTCCGGGATGACGCCGATGACCGTGCCACCGGCCTCCAGGCAGGCATCGGCGACGGCGCCCATCAGCCCGATATTGCCGGCGCCGTAAACCAGTTCGATGCCACGGGCCGCGAGCAGACGGCCGAGCTTTTCGGCTTCGGCACGGTAGCGCGGGTTATTGCCGGCGTTGGCGCCGCAGAAGACACAGATTCGTTTCATGCTGTTCTCAGAAGCCGCCGGTTTCCAGCCACTTTTCGATCTGCGGCAGGCGGTCGGCGCCGAAGAAGGGCTGGCCGTCGATCAGCACGTACGGCGCGCCAAAGACGCCGATTTGAATGGCGTGATCGACTTCGTCCTTGAGCTGTTCCTTGATGGCGGGATCGTTCAGGGCGGCTTCCAGCGCGACACGGTCGACGCCAAGTTGGGCGGCGATATCGAATACGCTGTCGGGGGTCGAAATGTCACGGTTGTCGGCAAACAGGGCGCGAAATACGGCGTGGGCGAAGTGTCGGGCCAGCCCGCAGTCCTGACCGTGCAGCCAGTAATAGGCGCGGGCGGCAATTTGCGTGGCCAGCGGGAACTGGCTCGGATGGTGGTAGGGGATGCCCATGAAGCGCGCCGAGCGTTCGAAGTCGATCAACCAGTACTTGGCCTTGACCGGTGTCTGCAGCGTGAGCGGTGCGCTGCCGGTGCTCTTGAAGACGACACCGAGCAGGATGGGATGCCAGCGTACCTTGCGGCCAAAGCGTGCTGCCAGTTCGTCGATGCGCTCGCTCAGCAGGTAGCTGTAGGGGCTGGAAAAATCGAACCAGAAATCGATCGGGTTGGCAGATTCGGTCATGCGTTGTCTCCTGCGGTGGTTGCGGTCGATGTCGATTATTGGTTTTTTTCCCGGTTGACCGCAGTCGTGCGGTCTAGGGATGGTTGCGGGGCATCGCCAGCGTGCCGGATGTCCTTATGGGCGTGATTTTTCCGGCAAGGCCGTCATCATCGTTGGCCACGCAGGCACAGGTTGGCAAAGGTCGTGAATCGCGCGGGGGTGATGATGACGGGGACATGCGGATAACTCCTTCATGAGTGCTACGCCTCCAGCGCCTTGAGCGCCGCGTCGTAGCGGGTCGTCAGGTCGGCGGGGCAGTCGATGGTGATGCCGAGGTCGTGTACCAGGCCATCCTTGAGGCCGTAAACCCAACCGTGGATGGTCAGTTTCTGGTCGCGCAGCCAGGCGTCCTTGACGACCGGGGTGTGGCACAGATTGACGACTTGTTCGAGCACGTTCAATTCGCACAGGCGATCGTGACGCTGATCTTCCGGCAGACGGTCGACCATCGCCAGATGCTTGTTGTGCACTTCCTGCACGTTGTGCAGCCAGAAATCGACGATGCCGACGCGGGTCTTGTGCAGGGCGGCCTGGACGCCACCGCAGCCATAATGGCCGACGACCATGATGTGTTTGACTTTCAGCACATCGACCGCGTACTGAATCACCGACAGGCAGTTCATGTCAGTATGCATGACCAGATTGGCCACGTTGCGGTGGACGAAGACTTCGCCCGGCAGCAGCCCGACAATCTGGTTGGCGGGTACGCGTGAGTCGGAGCAGCCGATCCACAGGAACTCAGGTGTCTGCAACTGGGCCAGCTTGTTGAAGTAGTTCGGGTCTACTTCCTGCATGCGTTGCGCCCAGGCCCGGTTGAAGTCGAAAAGGTGCGACAGGTTTTCGCTGCGGATTTCTTCTTCCGACCAGTTGTCGAGATCGAGGGCAAGGAACATCGTGCCTTCGATCGGTGTCTGGTAATAGTTGGGCGCTTCGGTAAAGCCCAGTTCGCGGTATAGCTTTACGGCCATGCGCATGTTGGGCAGGGTGTCGATCATCAGCTTGCGGTAGCCGATTTCCTTGGCGACCTTGATGGCAGCCAGCGCCAGGGCAGCACCGACGCCGTGGCCACGTTCTTCGGGCGTGACGTACAGGCGCTTCATTTCGCAGACACCATCGCTGTCGGGCAGTGGGCGCACCCCGACACAGCCGGCCGGGCGACCATCGACTTCGGCGACGAAGAGGCGGCCTTGCGGTGCCGAGTAGGCGCCGGGCAAGGAGGCCATCTCCTGATCGAAATTCTGAAATGACAAATCAACACCCAGCCAAGCCGCATAGTTGCGGAAATATTGGCGAACCTGCTCAAGGGCTTCGGTGTCGCTGGCGGTGAGCGTGCGTAGGGTGACGGCCATGTGTGTAGTGCTCCTGTTGCGGCGCGCCTGTCCGGAGCGCCGGCAGGCGCGTGTCATGCAGTTTCGTTGAAAAGTTCGCGACCAATCAGCATTCTACGGATTTCCGAGGTGCCTGCGCCGATCTCATAAAGCTTGGCATCGCGCCACAGACGGCCGGTCGGGTATTCGTTGGTATAGCCGACGCCACCCAGTGTCTGGATCGCTTCGCCGGCCATCCAGGTGGCTTTTTCGGCCGAGTACAGAATGGCGCCGGCGGCATCCTTGCGCAGGGTTCGGGAATGGTCGCTGGCATCGCAGGCACGGCCCACGGCATAGACGTAGGCGCGGGTGGCCTGCCAGGTGGAATAGAGGTCGGCGACCTTGCCCTGCATCAGCTGGAATTCGCCGATGCTCTGGCCGAATTGCTTGCGCTCGTGGATGAAGGGTACGACGACATCCATGCAGGCGGCCATGATGCCCAGCGGGCCGCCGCACAGTACGGCACGTTCATAATCGAGGCCGGACATGAGTACTTTGGTGCCGTTACCGATCCCGCCCAGCACATTTTCTTCCGGCACCTCGACATCGTCGAAAAACAACGGGAAGGTGTTGGAGCCGCGCATACCCAGCTTGTCGAGGTGGGTGCCGTGGGTAAAGCCCTTCATGCCCTTCTCGACGATGAAGGCGGTCATGCCCTTGGCGCCGGCATCCGGGTCGGTCTTGGCGTAGACGACCAGCGTATTGGCGTCGCCACCGTTGGTGATCCACATCTTGGAGCCATTCAGCACAAAGCGGCCGCCTTTTTTGTCGGCGCGGAGTTTCATCGAGACGACGTCGGACCCGGCATTCGGCTCGGACATGGCCAGCGCCCCGACGTGTTCACCGGAAATCAACTTGGGCAGGTATTTCTGCCGCTGCGCGTCGCTACCGTTGCGGCGAATCTGGTTGACGCACAGGTTTGAGTGGGCACCGTAGGACAGGCCGACGGAGGCCGAGGCGCGGGAGATTTCTTCGAGCGCGACGATATGGGCGAGATAGCCCATGTTGGTGCCGCCGTATTCCTCGCCGGCGGTCATGCCGAGCAGGCCCATGTCGCCGAATTTCT
The DNA here is from genome assembly GCA_035328505.1 of Azonexus sp. Taxonomy (GTDB): domain Bacteria; phylum Pseudomonadota; class Gammaproteobacteria; order Burkholderiales; family Rhodocyclaceae; genus Azonexus. The sequence continues at coordinate 34,295 of DAOLIO010000005.1, read as the reverse complement.
TCCAGAGGTCGGCGGGGAATTCGTTAACGCGGTCGATCTCGGCGGCGCGTGGTGCGATCTCGGCATCGGAAAAGGCTTTCACCGCATCGCGCAGCATATTGATGTCGTCGCCGAGTCCGAAGTCGAGGCTGGGAATGTTCATGGTTTGTCTCCGTTCCAAGTTTATTTTTCGGTCTTGCCGTGCATGACCATGATGGTCTGCTGCATCAGGGCACACAGTTTTTCTTCGCCGTCCTTGATGGCGAAGACTTCGGCCTGGGTGACGATCAGCGTTCGCCCCGGCCGTACTACCTTGCCGCGGGCGATCAATATTTCGCCATCGGCCGGCGCGAGCAGATTCATCTTGTATTCGACCGTCAGGACCGAGGCGCTGGCCGGCACCACGGTCATCGCCGCATAGCCTGCTGCCGAATCGGCAATCATGCCAACCACACCGCCATGGACAAAGCCGTGCTGTTGCTCGACACCGGACCAGTGCGGCAGGTGGATTTCGGTCCGGCCGTGTTCGACCAGCGGCAACGTGGCGTGGATCAAATCCATCGCATGCTGCTTGGCAAAGCTGCTTCGGACTCTTTCGGCAAAGTGGGCATCGGCGAGGTGGGGCATGGCGTGATTGTATTGACGTTGACGTAAACGTCAACTGCTTGGTAAAAAATTATTCGGCGTGTCGGCGAGCCAGTTCCTGCTGACAAAGATGCTCGAACTGCGAGATTTCGGCCAGCATGGCTTCGATGTCTTCACGTTGCTGCTCCAGGGCCGCTCGGCGCTTTTCCATGACGCGCAGGCATTCCAGCAGTTGCGGTGTTTCGTCTTCAGTCGATTCGTACATGCCGATCAGGTCCTTGATCTCGGCCAGCGACAGCCCGAGACGCTTGCCGCGTAGTGCCATTTTCAGACGCGCGCGGTCGCGGCGGGCAAAAATGCGTTTGCTGCCTTCGCGCTCAGGCGAGAGGATGCCCTGGTCTTCCCAGAAACGGATGGTGCGCGGCGTGATGCCGAATTCACGGGCAAGATCAGAGATGGCAAAGGTGCTGGCCGCTAGGCTCATGGTGTCTCCTGTAGGTCCGCTCAAGTTAAACAGATGGACGGGGATTTTTCAATGCGCTACCGTATGGTAAGTTGTTCATCCTGATCGTCCGATTCGGTTTTTTCATGTCCCTGCATTACCCCCATACCCATCACCCGGCGGCTGGCGAGCTGACAGAAGTTGCCTCCGGCGTTTTCTGGCTGCGCATGCCGCTGCCGTTTCAGCTCGACCACATCAATCTCTGGCTGCTGCGCGACGGTACGGGCTGGGTGATCGTCGATACCGGGTTTCCGGATGATGCGGTCCGTGACACGTGGGCGCAGATTCTCGATCGCCTCGAGGGTCCGGTGAATCGCCTGATCGTGACCCATTTTCATCCGGATCATCTGGGTCTGGCAACCTGGCTGATGGAACGAACCGGCGCGCCGCTGGCGATGACGAGCGGAGAATTCCTGACGGCCCATGTTGTCTGGAACGAAGTCGGCGGGCATGGTGCTCGCTTCATGGTCGAGCAGTTCCGGCAGCATGGCCTGGATAGCGACCATCTGGCGAAATTCGAGCAGCGCGGTTCCGGATATCGCAAGGCTGTACCGGCGCTACCGGATTATTATGAACGCCTGAAGGCGGGCGACAGTGCTACGGTCAACGGGAAAAAATGGCAGATTTTGATAGGCCATGGTCACTCGCCGGAACATATGGCGCTTTACTGCGCTGAACTTGGCGTGTTAATTTCCGGAGACATGCTTTTGCCGAGAATTTCAACCAATATCAGCGTGTTTGCGGCGACCCCCGAGGCTGACGCATTGCGCTGGTTTTTGGCTTCGCTGGACGACATGGCGGAGAAAATTCCGGAAGAAACACTGGTATTACCCTCGCATGGTTTGCCCTTCAAGGGCATACAGGCAAGGGTAATGGCATTGCATTCGCACCATCAGGAAAGATTGCAGGCTTTGGAGATAAGTTGTGAACTAGCGCCAAAGAGCGCAACCGAGTTGCTGGACGTATTGTTTAATCGGACGCTCGATACACACCAAACCATGTTCGCGATGGGCGAGGCAATAGCCCATCTGAACTACCTTGAGCAAGCTGGTCGGCTTTCACGCAGCATCGATGCCGACGGAGTGATTCGCTATTCGCGGTTGCAGCACTGACCCGCCACGCACTGACAGAGGGAGTTTCTAGATGTCGCAGCAAAATGAAAACCAGGGAATGAATTTGCCGAATCCGGCCGAAATGGCCAAGACCTACGCCGAAGTTGCCCAGCGCGCTTCGCGTCTGATCACCCAGTACATGGAAAAGAAGGCCAAGGATGGCGTCGAAGCGCCGGCCGACGAGCTGGGGGTTGCCAAAGCCTTTATGGACCTGTCGTCGCGTTTGATGGCCAATCCGTACAAGATGGCCCAGACACAAATGAACATGATGTGGGACTATTTCTCCCTGTGGCAGAACACCAGCATGAAGATGATGGGCATGCCCGGTCCCAATCCCGTCGCGGCGCCGAAGAAGGGTGATAACCGTTTCAAGGACGAAGACTGGGAGCAGCATTTCCTGTTCGATTTCGTCAAGCAGTCCTACCTGATCACGGCGCGTCACCTGCACGACACGGTGGCGGATACCGAAGGCCTGGACGAAGCTACCCAGACCAAGGTCAACTTCTTCACCCGCCAGTACATCGATGCGCTGTCGCCGTCCAACTTCGCACTGACCAATCCGGAAGTCTTCCGTGAAACCGTCAAGAGCCACGGCCAGAATCTGATCAAGGGCTTGAACAACTTGCTGCACGACGTCGAAGCCGGCGATGGCCAGTTGCGCATCCGCATGACCGATACCTCGGCGTTCGAAATGGGCAAAAATGTTGCCACGACTCAGGGCAAGGTGATCTTCCAGAATGAACTCTTCCAGCTGATCCAGTACAACCCGACGACGCCGGAGCAGAACAAGAAGCCGTTCCTGATCGTCCCCCCGTGGATCAACAAGTACTACATCCTCGATTTGCGCGAAAAGAATTCGATGGTGAAGTGGGCCACCGATCAGGGTCACACCACCTTCATCATGTCCTGGATCAACCCGGACGAGAAGCTGGCCAAGCTTTCTTTCGAAAACTATCTGCTTGAAGGCTCGCTCGAAGCGATCAATCAGGTCTGCGCCCATACCGGCGAAGACAGCGTCAATCTGGCCGGCTATTGCCTGGGTGGCACGCTGACCATGACGACCCTGGCTTATATGGCCGCCAAGAAGGACAAGCGCGCCAACTCGGCCACCTTCTTCACCACCATGCTCGACTTCTCTGATCCGGGCGAACTGGGCATCTTCCTTGACGAAGGCGCCGTCTCTGGCCTCGAAAAGCGGATGGCTGAGAAGGGCTTCCTCGAAGGCTCCGAAATGGCCGGCACGTTCAACATGCTGCGTGCCAACGACCTGATCTGGTCCTTCGTGGTCAACAACTACCTGATGGGCAAGGATCCGTTCCCGTTCGACCTGCTTTACTGGAACTCCGACTCCACCCGCATGCCGGCTGCGATGCACAGCTTCTACCTGCGCAACATGTATCTCGGCAACCTGCTCAAGGAGCCGGGTGGCATCACGCTGGGCGGCGTCAAGATCGACATCAGCAAGGTCAAGACCCCGTGCTATTTCATCTCGACCATCGAAGACCACATTGCACCATGGAAGAGCACCTATATGGGTGCCCGTCTGCCGTCTGGCAACACCAAGTTCGTCCTGGGTGGTTCCGGCCACATCGCCGGTATCGTCAATCCGCCGGCCGCCAACAAGTACGGTTTCTGGACCAATGACGCCACCGACGGCAACCTGCCGGAAAGTCCGGATGACTTCCTGGCGGGCGCCACGCAGAACGCTGGTTCGTGGTGGACGCACTGGAATGCATGGGTTACCGGCCTGCCGGGTGGTTCTGCCAAGGTCAAGGCCCGCAAGCCGGAAGATGGCGCACTCGCTGTCATCGAAGACGCGCCGGGTTCCTATGTCAAGTTCCGCCTGGATGCTCAGAAGAAAGAAAATGCCTGAACATTTCATTCAGGCTTGATTGAAAAGGGAGGCCTAGGCCTCCCTTTTTTATTTTCAGAACCATGATCGATTCGAGGTGTCCTAGCGGTATAGACCGAAAGGAGGCCTGCCATGTTCGATTCTCCCGTTGTCTCCATCCATATTCCTCAGGCGCTGCGTGGCTTTGCCGGTGGTCACCATGAAATCACCGCCAGTGGCGATACCGTTGGTGACGTGATAGACGCCCTTGGCCACGAATACCCGGCCATTCGTTCATACCTGATATCAACTTCCGGTCAATTGCAGCCGGGTGTAGCGGTGTTCCTTGGTCCAAGGAGCGTTCGCGAACTACAGGGTTTGGCAACACCGATCGATCAGGAAGAGGTCGTCAGCATCGTGCCGATTGGAGCGCTCTGAAAATTTCAGTTTCGGCTGAAATTTCCGGTTGACCGTGGCAATGACGCCGGGCGTAGCGGCTGTGCGATTCAGTGCCGAAAGCGTGCTAGATGCGCCGGAAGCTGCGGCCACTCGACAGCGTCGAGCATGTTTTTGACGATCAGGCCCAATTCGGTGTCCCCGGTGATTTCCAGTTCGCGGTTGAAAAACAGCGTGTCCGGATCTTCCTGACGGGCCAGCAGTTGCAGGTAGGCCGAAAGATTGGCTTCGAAGGCGAGGTCAGGCTCGCGTTCGGGACGAAATACCGGACGAAACAGGCCATTGCGAAAAGTGTAGGACGCTTCACCACCGCTATCCCGCACGCGCACGCGAAACAGCTTGTTCTCGAGCTGGGCCAGTTCGCTGTCGGGTAGCAGCTTCATTTTCAGCGCAACGTTCAAGGCACCTGCCAAGGCCAATGCATGCGGCCATTGCGGCAGCATCCGGCCCAGGCTGCCGATGAACTTGGGCAGGCGAAATTTCGGGATTGTGAAATGGTCGTTGATGGTCATGCTCCTCGTTTCATGCGCCTGACAGGGCAAGGGCGTGCTTTTGGTGCTGGTGGATGCCGGCATCGCCAAACCAGTAGCCGTCGACCAAACCGCTGGTACTCCAGAGGGCGCAATCGACTTGAGCTGACGCACCGCGTCGGGCGGCATCAAAGGCCGCAATGATGTCGTCGATATGCGCTTTTTGCGGACTGATGCGGACGATATCAATGCCCATTTTCAGCATCTCCGGTATTTCATGCAGCAGGTTGTAGCTTTGCGCAGACATGGTCTGAATACCATTGATGGTCAGGAAATCCTGCCCTTCCCGGGTTTTCAGGGTCAGGCCTTCGCTGTGCTCGAGACACTTGAATTGGCAGTCGTCCTTGCTCAGGTCGTAATGGCGGGCCGTAAAGCAGCGCGCCGAGAAGGCCAGCGGTATTTTGCCAAACGCGAAGACTTCAGTCTCCACGCCAGCCGGTTTGCACCGGTGCAGCGTTTCGATCATGGCCCGCGTGCCCTCCAGCGGGGGAACCCAGCGCTTCAGACCAAAGCGGGCGAATGTGCTCAGGGTGGCCTCGTTGTAGATGTTCAAGTGGGGGCCGGCGACGAAATCCTTGCCGTGCACGAGGTTGACGGCACCAAGATCATTGGCCTCCAGCATGCAACCCGCATCGTCAATCAGGCGGCGTAATGCCTTGAGGTCGCTTTCGGATTCGAGCAACGCCTGGGCCGATACAACAACCTGCTTACCGGCATCCGTCAGGTCGCGGGCCAGGCCAATCCAGTCGGTGGTGCGCAGCTGCTGGCGGCGCGAACAGACGACTTCGCCGACATAGATGATATCGAGGGCGGGGTTCTGCGCCATCTCGGCATAGAACGCCATCACTTCTGCCTTGGGCCAGAAATAGAGCAGGGGGCCGAGCGCGAGTTTCATGCTGCGTAGTCCTTTAGCGCCAAGGGCGGCTGTAGGCGCCGAGGGTTGCCTGGCTGCCTTCGGAAACTTTGGCCAGTTCCGATTGCCAGGATGCCTTGACGCTGAAATGTTCGTCGCCATCGCGTAGCGAATCAAGTGCAGCACGCAGGGTGCGGGTGACCTGTGCAACGTAAGTCGGGCTGCGCTGGCGCCCTTCCACCTTGATCGCCTTGACGCCGATCTTGATGATCGCTGGAAGGATTTCCAGAACGTTGAGGCTGGTCGGCTCTTCCAGTGCGTAGTAGGTCTCGCCCTGAACCTCGAAGCGCCCCTTGCACAGGGTGGGATAGCCGGCCGGTTCGCTGTCGCCAAAACGGTCGATCAGGATGCCATTCAGCCGGGTTTCCATGGCCCCGGGTTGCTTGTCCCACTTTACATATTTGGCCGGGGAGCACGCACCGACGGTATTGGGGGATTCCCCGCAGGCATAGGATGACAACCAGCAACGACCCTCGTTCATGACGCAGAGGCTCCCAAAGCCGAACACTTCGATTTCAACGGTCGTGTGCTTGATGACATGCTCAACTTGGGCCAGTGTCAGAACACGCGGTAGAACGGCGCGGAAAATGCCGAATTCGCGCTGGCAAAAGTTGATGGCTTCATAACTCGTGGCCGACCCTTGCACGGATAGGTGCAGGCGTTGTTGCGGGTGGCGCTGCCGAGCGTAGTCCAGCAGGCCAATATCGGCCAGGATAATGGCGTCTGCGCCTTGAGCCACCGCAGCATCGACGGCGTACTGCCAGTCCTTGACCCGGCCGGCCTGTGGAAATGTATTGATTGCCAGCAGAATTTCCCGGTTCATGGCATGGGCATAGCGAATGCCTTCAGCCATGGTCTTTGCATCAAAATTGAGTCCGGCGAAATTGCGGGCATTAGTGTCGTTCTTGAAACCGAGATAGACGGCATCGGCGCCGTTGTCTACGGCTGCCTTGAGCGCCGGCAGGCTTCCGGCTGGACAAATGAGGTCGGGAAGGAAGGCCATGGAGACATCCTTGATATCAAGCGGCGGAGTATATCCAGCTGCGATTGGCGCCCATTGATCCTGGTCAAATCGCTGGCTGATGCCACGATCTGGCTTCCTAAACGGTACGACTAATTCTTATTGGCTTGACATTGAATCACCCTCATTAGGGTATGATTTTGGGGATGATCCGTGGCAATAAAAAAGGGTTGATAAATGAATAAGGAGCGAGTTCTCGTTGTTGATGATGAGCAGTTGAATTTGTTCATCATCGAAGAGTTTCTCGAGCAGGAAGACGTCGAGCTTGAGATGCACAGCGATCCGCTGGCGGCATGGACCAGCCTGATTGCCCCGGACAGCAATTTTTCGCTGGTCGTCCTTGACCGGATGATGCCCGAACTGGACGGCATGGAATTTTTGCGCCGGATGAAGCGCGAAGCGCGCTTCGCCGATATTCCGGTGATCATGCAGACGGCTGCCTCATCGCCGGATCAGGTCCGGGAAGGCCTGGAAGCGGGCGCTTACTACTACCTGACCAAACCTTACGAGCCGGAAGCGCTCATTTCCATCGTCCGGGTGGCGATGGAAGATCGACGTACACGCAGTCAGTTGCGTACCCGGGCTGCGCGTCTTGAAGAAGCCCAGAAACTAATTTCCACGGTCGAATATCGCTTTGTGACGATGGACGACATCACCAGCCTGGTGCCGGTTTTGGCCAGTATGTGCCCGGTTCCGGACGTCGTAGCCCCGGGCCTTTCCGACCTGATGGTCAATGCCGTCGAGCACGGCAACCTGGGGGTGACCTACCAGGAAAAATCATCGCTCAAGTGGGAAGGAGACTGGGAAGGCGAAATCAACCGTCGCCTGTCATTGCCTGAGTTTTGTGATCGGTTTGCGACGATTCGACTGGAACGCGACGCGGGCTCGGTAGTGTTCACGATTACGGATCAAGGTGATGGATTTGACTGGCACAAGTTCCTGACCTTCGACCCGGAGCGCGCCTTTGATCCCAATGGTCGAGGCATTGCCATGGCCAAGATGATGAGTTTTTCGTCGCTGGAATATATCGGCAACGGCAATGTGGTGGTTGCCACTGTCGCTACCGTCTGAGACGGGACGTCAGCGGGTGACAATCGTCGGCTGGTAGCCTAGCGTACCCCGGATTTTTTCAGCCACTTTTTCGGCATCGCTACGGCTTGCGTAGGGGCCAAGATGGAGGCGATGAATACCGCCGCCAGGGTTGACGCGCATGGTTTCGTTGAGCCAGTCCAATTCCCGCAACAGGTGATTTTTCAGGTTCTCGGCGTTGTCCTGGCTGGAGAATGCGCCGAGCTGAAGATAAATGCCTTTGCTGGTACCGCTTTCACTACTGGCGCCGGCCGGTGTAGCCGTTGCAACCGGTTGTTCTTCAAGCGCCATTCGCCTCGAGAGTTGTTCGATCTCGTCCTTCTCGGATGCGTTATTGCGGGGCGGGGGCGCCAACTGAGCATAGGTGGTGCCGATTGCCTCGCCGGGGATGATTGCTTCGACTTCGACCTGGCCGCTACCCCCATTGACCAGGCCAAGCTTGTAGGCAGCCGTGTAGGAAAGGTCAATGACGCGGTCGGCATGGAACGGGCCGCGGTCGGTGACGCGAACAACCACCGACTTGCCGCTTTGCAGGTTGGTGACGCGGACATAGGAGGGCAAGGCCAGCGTCGGGTGGGCGGCAGTCATTGCGAACATGTCGTAAGGTTCGCCAATTGAAGTTTTCTGGCCGTGGAATTTCTTACCGTACCAGCTGGCGATACCGCGTGCCTTGTAGGGTTTGACCGTGGTATTCGGCACATATTCTTTGCCGAGTACCACGTAAGGTTTGGTCGCGGGTTTGTGCAGGGGCTCCCATTTTGGATCGGCATCGGGAATGTCATCCAGTCCGTCCGGGATATCTTCCGCCGGACCGTCATCCTTGTAGAAGCCGCCGCCACGCTTCAGAACAGCCGTCGGCTTTTTTGTGGGTGTCGGAGATTTCGAAATCGGGCGTTTTTCCCCGTCGACCGCAGTGCTTTGTATCGGTGCTGGCGGTACGCTGCCGCACGCCGCAAGCAGCGTGGTCAAGGCCAGTGAAGCGAGGCGGAAGGTCATTTTTTGACGAGCATCCGGTGGGTATGGATGGACATCAGAATACCGACGCCAAGGAAAAGTGTCACCAGCGCCGTGCCGCCATAACTCATGAAGGGCAGCGGCACGCCAACGACCGGCAGAATGCCGCTGACCATGCCCATGTTGATGAAGGCATAAGTGAAGAAGCCTAGCGTGATGGCCCCGGCAAGCAGGCGCGAGAATAGCGTGGGTGCGCCCGAGGCGATGATCAAGCCACGGCCAATGAGCAGGGTGTATAGGAAAATCAGCAATGCATTCCCAATCAGCCCCCATTCTTCGGAATAAACGGCAAAGATGAAATCGGTATGTTTTTCAGGGATGAATTCAAGATGGGTCTGGGTGCCATTCAAATAGCCCTTGCCGAGCGCTCCCCCGGAGCCAATGGCGATGGTCGATTGAATGATGTGGTAACCGGCGCCGAGTGGGTCGGTAGTCGGGTCAATCAATGTCAGGATCCGTTTGCGTTGGTAGTCATGCATCATCCCCCAGATAAGCGGCGCAGCCGAGCCGCCGGCGACAATCAGGCCGGCAATCACCTTCCAGGGTAGTCCAGCGAAGAAAATGACATAAAAACCCGCTGAGCCGACCAGCAACGCCGTACCAAGGTCAGGTTGCTTGGCAATCAGCGCGAAAGGAACGAGCAGCAATAGCGCGGCAATCAGATAATGCTTCAGCCTCAAGGTTGCTTCATATTTCTGGAAATACCAGGCTAGCATGAGCGGCATGGCAATCTTCATGATCTCTGAGGGCTGAATGCGCGTAAATCCCAGCGGTAGCCAGCGTTTGGCGCCATTGACCTTGATCCCGAAGGCAAATACCGCGATGAGCAGAATGACTCCGAGGACATATAACGGTATGGCAAAATTCATCAACTTTTGCGGTGGCAGGCGGGAGACAAACCACATGATGGTCATGGCTACGCCCATGTTGCCCAATTGCGAGAGCACACGCTGGTTGCCGTCATACGTGGCGGAATAGACCGTGGCAAGGCCGACGCCCATGATCGCCAGCGTAATGAACAAGAGCGGAAAGTCTATATGCGCGATCAGCTGCCGCCAACCGCGACGAAGGGTGCTGGCGATATCGATCATTCTTCGGGATCTTCCTCAATGGCCGCAGGATCCTCAGTGGCCGCACCGCCCGGCAGTTTACCGAGTAGGTAGTAGTCCATGACCATGCGCGCGATTGGTGCCGCGGATTGGGCGCCGAAGCCGCCATTTTCGACAAGCACGGCCAGGGCGATTTTCGGCTTGTCAGCCGGTGCGTAGGCAATGAACAAGGCGTGGTCGCGTAACTCCTTCTTGACGCCTCCCTCCTTGTACTGAGCCCCTTTCAGCGAGAAGACCTGGGCGGTACCGGTCTTGCCGGCAGCTTCGTAAGCGGCACCCGCGAAGGCGCGAGCGCCCGTGCCTTCCTTGTTGACGCCAACCATGGCGCGTCGGATGACGTCGATGTTGCTTTGCTTCAAGTGCAGGTCGCGTATGGGCTGTGATTCAACCGGTCGTTTTTCGCCGGTTTTGGTGTCGACCAGGTAATGGACCAAATGTGGACGGTACATCACGCCATTGTTCGCGATGGTGGCCGTGGCTTGCGCCAGCTGGATCGGGGTGTAGGCGTTGTAGCCCTGGCCGATGCCGATGGAGATCGTTTCGCCGGCGTACCATTTTTGCTGTTCGGGCTTCTTGAAGCGCTGCCGCTTCCATTCCTGGGAGGGCAGGACGCCTTTTGATTCGCCGTTATCGTCCTTGCCGAGATCAATGCCCGTGCGTTGGCCGAGGCCAAGTGAGCCCATGAACTTGGAGATATTGTCGATGCCCATGTCGTTGGCGAGCATGTAATAGTAGGTATCGCAGGAGTGGACGATAGACTTGTACATGTCCACGCTGCCATGGCCACCTTTTTTGTCATCGCGGAACTGGTGGTTGCCGAAATTGAAATAACCAGGGTCGTAAATGGCTTGATTGGCCGTGCGTTTTCCCATTTCCAGAGCGGCCAGGGCCATGAATGGCTTGAACGTTGATCCTGGCGGATAGGCGCCGTTGATTGCCCGATTGACCATGGGCTTGCTTGGGTGTTCGTTCAGTTCTTTCCAGTTGTCGGGGGTTATCCCGTCGACGAAAAGATTGGGATCGTAGGTGGGCGTTGACACCAGTGCAAGAATGCCGCCGGTGCTTGGATCAATGGCGACCAGCGCGCCTTTGCGGTCACCGAAGGCCAGTTCGGTGATTTCCTGCAGCTTGGCATCCAGGGTCAACGCCAGATTATTCCCCGAAACCGGAGGAATTCGCTTCAGGCTACGTAGCGCTCGGCCGCCCGAATCAATTTCGACTTCTTCATAGCCGGTTTCACCGTGCAGCTCGAATTCGTAATGTTGTTCAAGGCCTGTCTTTCCGACGTGATCGGTCCCTTTATAGTTTGCCTGTTTTTCAGAATCCTCGATCCATTTCAGGTCACGATCGGTAATTCGGCCAATATAGCCAATGGCATGCGAGGCAATACTGCCCAGCGGATATTGTCGAAACAGGCGTGCCTTTACCTCGACACCGGGGAATCGATAGCGATGGGCGGCAAACTTGGCGACCTCACCATCGCTGAGGCGTGTCCGGATAGGAATTGATTCGAAATTCTTGGCCTCGTCCAATAGTCGCTTGAAACGTTTGCGGTCCTTGGGTTGGATGTCGATGACCTCGCCGAGCGCATCGATGGTTGCTTCAAGATCACCGGCCTGCGACGGTGTGATTTCGAGTGTGAACGCCGAATAATTATGGGCCAGGACGACACCGTTGCGGTCGGTGATGACCCCGCGGTTAGGCACGATGGGAATCAGAGCAATCCGGTTGTCTTCGGCGCGTGTCTGGAAAAAATCGTGATGGATGACCTGCAACCAGACGAAGCGGCCTAACAGTAAGCCAAAGGCCATCAGGACGAAGATGGCTGCGAAGCCCAGGCGGAAACGAAAGCGGTCTAGATCGGCTTCCGGATTGGTGAAATTGCCCACGTACAGCTCGCCTCAGCCCTAAATCGGGCGGTTTGGGTCTTGCTCAACCGGCCGGTATTGCGGAAGGAGCAGGATAAAGGTCGCGGGAATCCACAGCAGCGTCGCCACAAAGGGACCGATGAAATAGCCCCAGCCCGGAAAATCAGCACCTACGGCCAGACGCATCAGCGCCTGCAGGATTTGAGCGGCGAGCAACAATGGCATGATCTGCAATGCCTGCTGAACCAACGGAAACCACAAGATGCGGCGGGATAGGGCTGTCGCTGTGTACGCCAGCAACACATAGGCAAAGCAGTGCTGGCCGAGGATGGCGCCATCCGCCACGTCCATCAGCAAGCCAAGGAGGAAACCCCAGCCCATGCCTACTTTATGAAACTCGCGCACACTCCAGAAGCACAGTACCAGCGCCACCCAGTCCGGCATCCCCGGCCAGTGTGCGGTGGGCAGGAAGTTGAGCAATGCCGCGGCGATCAAGCTGAAGAAAATAAACCATGGCCGAACGGGCAACAGGATGCGAGAGGAGGAAAAGGTGGGTTGCATCAGTTTTCCTTGCCTGCGGATTTCTTTTTCTTGCCGCGCAGGCCGGGCTTGTCACCGTTATTGCCGGGGCGACCGATGGATGCCGGAGGGGCGGGTGGCAGCGGCTGGCGTGGGTCAAGGACCATGACTTCACCGAAGTTCTCGACGCCTGCAATGGGCGTACAGAAAATGCGGGCGAAAGAGTAGGCACTGTCACGTTCGATATTGACGATCTTGGCTACCGGGAATCCTGGCAGGTAGATGCCGTCCAGTCCGGAGGTCACCAAGACATCGCCGACCTGAATGTCTGCATTGGAAGGCATGTAACGCAATTCCAGCTGGCCGTTACCCAGACCAAAGACGACCGAGCGCTGGCCGCTGCGGACGATTTGCACAGGAACGACCTGATCCTTGTCGGTAATCAGGGTGATTTCCGCGGAGAATGGAAAAACACGCGTCACTTGCCCAACAACACCTGCTTCATCGATCGCTGGTTGCCCGGCGATAATGCCTGCTTGCTGTCCCTTGTCGACGATGACCTTGCGTGAAAAAGGGTCGCGGGCCGTATAGAGAATCTGAGCAACCTGGCCGTTGGCATTTTCCCGCTCCTTGACAGCCAGCAATTTGCGCAGCCGGTCATTTTCGGATTCCAGCTGCGCCAGCCGCTGCAGATTTGGTGCTGTGGCAAGCTGGGCATGCCTGAGCTCGCCATTTTCCTGCTGCAGTGCGCGCATGCCTTGCAAATAGCTGGCTGCGTAGTCAACCAGACTGCCCGGTGTCTGCGCAACACGCTGGACGGGGTCGACTACCAGCGCGATGCTTTGTCGAAGCAGTTCCAAACTCTTGAAGCGGAGGTCAACAACGAAGATCGCCAGTGAAACGGCGATATAGAAAGTCAGAAGGGCCAGCGGTGCTGGCCCTCGCTTGAAGAACGGTGGAGGCGCGTGATTGATGCCGGCCATCGCTCAACCCTGGCTTGTTGCGTTCAAGGCTCAGTCCGAGGCAAAGATGCTGCCCAGCTTGTCCATCTTTTCCAGCGCCAGGCCGCAACCGCGGGCAACGCAGGTCAGAGGTTCATCGGCAACGATCACGGGCAAACCCGTTTCTTCCATCAGCAAACGATCCAGGTCGCGCAATAGCGCGCCACCACCGGTGAGCACCATGCCCTTTTCGGCAATATCAGCCCCGAGTTCCGGCGGCGTCTTTTCCAGAGCCGATTTCACGGCGGAAACAACCTGGTTCAACGGGTCCGTCAGTGCTTCAAGGATTTCGTTGGAGGAAATGGTGAACTTGCGCGGAATGCCTTCGGCCTTGTTGATGCCGGAGACTTCCATTTCCTTGACTTCGGCGCCCGGGAAGGCGGAACCGATGTTCTTCTTGATATTTTCGGCGGTATTTTCGCCGATCATCATGCCGTAGTTGCGGCTGATGTAATTGATGATTGCTTCGTCCAGCTTGTCGCCGCCGACGCGCACGGAACCGGCATAGACCATGCCGCCAAGCGAGATGACACCCACTTCGGTGGTGCCGCCGCCGATGTCGACAACCATCGATCCGGTCGCTTCAGAAACCGGCAGGCCAGCGCCAATCGCGGCAGCCATTGGTTCCTCGATCAGATAGACCTGGCTGGCGCCAGCGCCGAGGGCGGATTCACGAATGGCGCGACGTTCGACCTGGGTCGAACCAGAGGGCACGCAGATGATGATGCGCGGGCTCGGGCTGAACAACTTCGAGTCATGCACCTTCTTGATGAATTGTTTGAGCATCTGCTCGGTGACGGTGAAGTCGGCAATGACGCCATCCTTCATCGGGCGGATGACGGTAATCGTGCCGGGTGCCTTGCCAAGCATTTCCTTGGCTTCCTTGCCGACGGCCTGGATGGTTTTTTTGGCATTGGGACCGCCTTCGAGGCGGATGGCGACGACCGATGGCTCGTCGAGGACAATGCCCCGCGCACGCACGTAGATCAGCGTGTTGGCGGTGCCAAGGTCGATGGCGAGGTCGTTAGAGAAGTATTTACTGAGGAAACCAAACATGTATGCTCCGCTTGGAGGGTGCGGTAGGGAAAACTTTTATGATACCTTATAACGCTTTCCATTTTAAGACTTTGTGCGCTGCAATAAAGTCTTTGGCACCTATGTCGCTCACATTAGAACAGGTTAAGCGCATCGCCCACCTCGCCCGAATCGAAACGAGCGATGGCGAAGCGTTGACCACACAAGGCCATCTCAATGGCATTTTTCAGCTGATTGAACACATGCAGGCGGTGGATACCGAAGGCGTCGAGCCGATGGCTCATGCACAGGATCTTTGTCAGCGTTTGCGCGAAGACGCGGTGACGGAAGTCGATCGCCGGGCTGCCTATCAAGCGATAGCCCCTGAGGTTGAGGCCGACCTCTATCTTGTGCCGAAGGTGATCGAATGATCCATGCCAGCCTGAAAGAACTTTCTCAGGCCCTGGTCGCGAAGAAAATTTCCAGCGTGGAGCTATCCACGCTGTTTCTCGACCGAATTAAACGCCTGAATCCCACGCTGAATGCCTTTGTCACGGTCGACCGGGAAAAAAGCCTGAAAATGGCATTGGCTGCCGATGCCCGTATTGCAGCCGGCACGGGCGGGCCGCTGACCGGCATTCCAATTGCCCAGAAGGATATCTTCTGTGCCGAAGGCTGGCGGACGACTTGCGGGTCGAAAATGCTGGCCAATTTCATCTCTCCCTACGATGCGACGGTGATCCATAAGATGCACGCCGAGGCGGGACTGGTTTCTCTCGGCAAGACGAACATGGACGAATTTGCCATGGGGTCGTCCAATGAAACATCGTTCTTCGGACCCGTCCGTAATCCGTGGGATACCGAGCGCGTGCCCGGCGGCTCATCCGGTGGTTCGGCGGCAGCGGTGGCCGCACGTCTGGCGCCGGCGGCGACCGGCACTGATACGGGTGGCTCAATCCGCCAGCCGGCCGCCTTGTGCAACCTCACTGGCCTGAAGCCTACTTACGGTGTGGTTTCCCGCTACGGCATGATCGCCTTCGCGTCGTCGCTTGATCAGGGTGGCCCGATGGCAGCCAGCGCCGAGGACTGTGCCCTGCTGCTCAATACGATGGCGGGCTTCGATGAGCGCGATTCTACGTCCTTGGCGCGTCCCGCTGAGGATTACACCCGTGATCTCGAAAAGCCGCTGAATGGCCTGCGTATCGGTTTGCCAAAAGAGTTCTTCGGTGATGGTTGCGATGTTGAGGTGATGGCCGCCGTGCGTGCGGCCATTGCGGAATACGAAAGGCTTGGTGCGACGACGCTTGAGGTCTCGCTGCCAAATTCCCATCTGTCGGTGCCGGCCTACTATGTCATTGCGCCGGCTGAAGCCAGTTCCAATCTGAGTCGTTTCGACGGTGTCCGTTACGGTTATCGGGCGCCGGATTACGGCAATCTCGACGACATGTACATGAAGAGCCGGGCCCAGGGATTTGGTCCCGAGGTCAAGCGGCGAATCCTGATCGGCGCTTATGTGCTCTCGCACGGCTACTACGATGCTTATTATCTGCAGGCGCAGCGTATTCGCCGCTTGATCGCGAATGACTTTGTCGAAGCATTCAAGCATTGCGATGTGATCATGGGGCCGACGTCACCTTCAACGGCCTTCAAGCTTGGCGAAAAGGCAGCCGATCCCGTGCAGATGTATCTGTCGGATATTTACACCATTGCAGTCAATCTGGCCGGGTTGCCGGGCATGTCCGTACCCTGCGGGTTTGTCGATGGTTTGCCGGTGGGGTTGCAGTTGATTGGCAATTATTTTGCTGAAGGGCAGTTGCTCAATGTGGCGCACCGCTATCAGCAGGCAACTGACTGGCATCGGCGCCGGGCAGCCCTAGACTAAGCATGTGGTGGCAATTGGTGTTCGTCGTCTTTTTGGCAGCGGCCGGTTGTGCCGAGGTTGAGAAGCAACCCGGTACGGAGCCGGGGCGGGAGGGCGGTCGGGCCAGTTCATCAACAGACAGCGGCATGCCAAAAATGAAGGCATCGACCTTGAAGCTGTTGGCTAGCCGCAACATGAAGCCGCAGCCGACGCGTCCGCTCAATGTGAGTTCGCATTGCTCGCACAAGGATGAGATCGGTACCCAAACCAGTCTGGATCTACTGGTCAAGGAAGCCGAGGTCCGGGAATTTGATGCTCAGGTCAGCATGAAGGGCCATGGCACCTGCCGCTTCAACCTGACGGAGTTCGATCAGGTGGAGAGATTGCCGCAAGCGTTGCTACGCCATAAAAAACATTCGGGTTGCCTTGTGCGCATGTGGGAAGAGGGACCCAAAGTAACAGTTGCATTCAACAGTTGCCCAAAATCCTGCGAAGGAAATGCATTCAGCTATCTTTGGCCAATTCTGGTCGAGGCGGATTCAGGGCGTTGTTTCTAAACGGATGACATGATGAAACAGTGGGAAGTAGTGATTGGTATCGAGACGCATGCGCAGCTCTCGACGGTGTCGAAAATTTTCTCCGGTGCCTCGACGGCATTCGGCGCCGCCCCTAACACGCAGGCTTGCGCGGTCGATCTCGCCTTGCCCGGTGTCTTGCCTGTGCTCAACAAGAAGGCGGTGGAGTGTGCCATTCGCTTCGGTTTGGCGATTGGTGCCGAGGTTGCGCAAAAATCGATTTTCGCTCGCAAAAATTACTTCTATCCCGATTTGCCCAAGGGTTACCAGATCAGCCAGATGGATCTGCCGGTTGTCATTGGCGGCAATATCACGCTGCAGGTTGGCTCAGGCGACAAGATTTATGAAAAAGTCGTCCGTCTGACGCGTGCCCATCTTGAAGAGGATGCCGGAAAGTCGCTTCATGAGGATTTCCACGGCAAATCCGGCATCGACCTCAATCGCGCCGGGACCCCGTTGCTGGAGATTGTTTCCGAGCCGGATATGCGGTCCTCGGACGAAGCGGTTGCCTATGCGAAGTCGTTGCATGCACTTGTTCGCTGGATCGGTATTTGCGATGGCAACATGCAGGAAGGGTCATTCCGTTGCGACGCCAATGTGTCGGTTCGTCCGAAAGGCCAGGCCGAATTCGGTACCCGGCGTGAAATAAAGAATCTCAACTCTTTCCGTTTTCTGAAGGAAGCCATCGACTTTGAAGTCCAATGGCAGATCAACGAAATTTCGGAAGGCCGCAAAATTCAACAAGCCACCGTGCTCTTCGACCCGGATGCGGGTGAGACACGCATGATGCGGAGCAAGGAAGACGCGCACGATTACCGTTATTTCCCAGATCCCGATTTGCTGCCGCTGATGATCTCGAGTGACTGGATCGATTGCGTCAAGGCGGATATGCCAGAATTGCCAGCGCAGATGCGCGAACGATTCGTCCGCGAATTCGGGCTTTCAACCTACGACGCGACAAGCTTGACTGCAAATTCCGAAATGGCCGGTTTTTTCCAGTCGACCGTGGAAATCGCTGGAAAAGCCAATGCCAAGCCCTGTGCCAACTGGATCATGGTCGATTTGGCTGCCCGCTTGAATAAAGAGGGCAGGGAGCTTGCGGATTCGCCGGTGTCAGCCGCGCAACTTGCCGGTCTGGTGCAACGTATTGCCGATAACACGATCTCCAACAACATCGCGAAGAAAGTATTCGATGCCTTGTGGAATGGTGATGGTGCGACTGCTGATGAGATCATCGACAAGCAGGGGCTGAAGCAGATCACTGATAGCGGCGCCATTGAGTCGCTGGTCGATGAAGTGCTGGCGGCCAATCCAGCCAATGTAGCGGAATTCAAGGCGGGCAAGGAAAAGGCGTTTAATGCCTTGGTGGGGCAGGTCATGAAGGCAGCCAAAGGCAAGGCCAATCCGCAACAGGTTAACGACCTTTTGAAGCAGAAGCTGGCTGGCTAGTTAGCGTATGGGGGGCGGGTTGCCGACCGGTGTCACTGGCGCCTTGCGTGTCAGTTCGAAGTAGCGCCGGCGGTCTGCATCGTATTTTGCCTTGATGGCTTCGAAATCCCGCCGTTTCATGGAAAGCAAATCTTGCTGCAGTTTGATCTCATGGTCGAGCGCTCGAAGATCTTGATCCAGGCTCGGCGGTAGCGTCTTTTTCTTGTAAAACTCAGCCTCGTCCTCGAATTTCTTGCGTTTGGTACGTGCCGCGTCGATCCTGGCGATGGTCGCCAGAATGGCAAAATTTACGTCCGCTTCTGCCTTCTGCTGGGCGAAATCAATGTCTTCTGGTGTCGCATACGTGTCAAGCAAAGCCTGGTCGCGTCGCCGCTGCTCTCTGCTGCTGTCTTCAAGCTGCTTGCGCCGACGGTTCTCGACAATTTGCTCGGCTTTCTGCTCAGGCGTCAGCGGCGCCCCGACTTCCTTGGCAATATTGCCACCACTATCGAGCACTCGGTAGGCTCTCCCGCGACACTGTTCCGGAAGTGTGTCGCCGCAAATTCTGCGACCATTGCTCGGGTCTTGGCAACAATAAAACTCGCCGCTTGCCTGCGCCGATCCTAGCGATATCAGTAACAGCGTGGCGAGAAGGTGTTTAGGCATGGATACCGTACTGTTCCCGGTAACGGGTGACTGCATCTCGGTAGACGGCAAATTCAGCGTGATGGGTAAGGTAATCCAACAGGTCATTGAGACCCGCCACCGCGACCACAGGGATTCCATAGTCGCGTTGTACCTCTTGCACGGCAGACAGATCACCCATGCCGCGTTCCTGACGATCTAGGGCAATCAGGACCCCGGCAGGTGTTGCACCGGCGGCGCGAATCAACTCAACAGACTCGCGGACCGAGGTGCCAGCAGAAATCACATCATCAACAATCAACACGCGCCCGGTCAGCGGGGCGCCGACAATGTTGCCGCCTTCGCCATGATCCTTGGCTTCCTTGCGATTGAATGCAAACGGGAAATTCTGACCGCGCTGCGCCAGCGCAATGGCAATGGCGGCTACCAGCGGAATGCCCTTGTAGGCGGGGCCAAACAACATGTCGAATTGGATGCCGCCGGCTTCTGCGGCTTTGGCGTAGAATTCAGCTAATCGCCCCAATGAATTTCCGTCGTTGAACAGGCCGGCATTGAAGAAATAGGGCGAAAGACGCCCAGCCTTGGTTTTGAACTCTCCAAAGCGCAGTACTTTGCAGCTAAGCGCGAATTCGATGAAGTCCTGACGAAAATCCATATTATTCCATTTTATTCGGCCGGAAAAACCGCGCCGATCACGACTCAATGTTACGCATCATCTCTCTGAATCTCAATGGTATCCGCTCCGCATGGAGTAAAAATGTCTTGCCCTGGGTCGTGTCGCAACGGCCGGACATTGTTTGTCTTCAGGAACTGAAAGCGCAGATTCCCGACCTGTCCGCTGAAATGCGCCAGCCAGACGGAATGCAGGCGTTCTATCATTGTGCTGAAAAGAGAGGGTATAGCGGGGTTGGTATCTGGAGCAGAAGAGCGCCAGATCGGGTTGTCGAAGGCTTTGATGGGGGTGAGTTTGATGCTGAAGGGCGCTATATTCGCGCCGATTTCGGTAATCTGTCAGTGATTTCGCTCTATCTTCCGTCCGGTTCATCATCGCCGGAACGTCAGGAGGCAAAGTTCAGATTTCTTGACCTGTTCTATCCGCAGATGTTGGCCCTGCGTGCCGAGGGGCGAGAGATTGTCCTTTGCGGCGACTGGAATATTGCACATCAGACAATCGATTTGAAAAACTGGAAATCCAATCAGAAAAACTCCGGTTTCTTACCCGAAGAGCGTGCATGGTTAACTCGGGTATTTACCGAGCAGGGTTGGGTCGATGTCTATCGTCGATTGCATCCTGATACTACTGAAGCCTGTTATACATGGTGGAGCAACCGCGGCCAGGCTTGGGCAAAAAATGTGGGTTGGCGAATCGACTATCAGATCGCTACCCCGGATATCAGTGAGACGGTGATCTCGGCAGATATCTACAAGGAAGAGCGATTTTCCGATCATGCCCCGCTGATTATTGATTACAACTTTGATATTTGATTCATTCTGAATTGATTTCAATGCCCCATAGGGATACTCTGTACCTCTGCTTAACTGTCCAACGAGGTTGAAAATGTCCGAAGAAATGACTGTTGCCCACAAAGAAAAACTGGTTTCCGATCTGAAGGTTGTAATTTCCGATACCGAAGAATTACTCAAGGCAACCGCTGGCGCAGCCGGTGAAAAAGTCACCGAATTGCGTGAGCGTTTGGGTGTTCGGTTGCGTGACACCAAAGAACGCGTTCTGGATATGGAGGCTGCTTTGATCGACAAGACCAAGGCGGCTGCCCGTGCTACCGATGATTTTGTGCATGAGGAGCCATGGAAGGCTGTGGGTGTAGCTGCTGCACTTGGCCTTGCGTTAGGCGTATTGATCGGTCGTCGTTAAGCGAATGACTCAATCAACAGGCGAAGAGGCTGGTCGCGAAGGCCTCTTTGCTGCCCTCAAAAATAGTCTTGCGACGCTGATTTCGATTGGCAAGACACGTGCCGAACTTCTGGTGACCGAACTTGAGGAAGAGAAATATCGCCTCATGTCACTCTGGTCCAAGGCTATCGGCGCGGCATTTATGCTGGCCGTGGGCGTAATCTTGGCGATTTTTTGCGTGGCGCTGGCCTTTTGGGAACAAAGGCTACTTGTTTTTGCCATATTTGCAGTGCTGTTCGTTGGTGGCGGGCTTTGGCTGATCAGTTCTCTAAAACGACAGGCAGCTGAGCCGAGCAAAATGTTCCGTGCGAGCCTGACTGAGCTCGAGGCTGATATGGCAGCGTTACGCCGATATCGTAACAAGCCGGAATGAACTCAAAACTACTGAAACTGGCGACCCGCCACGGGGTTTTGCAGGCGCGCATCGATGAGCAGCGCCGCATTTTGGCGCGACATGTTGTGCCACTGGAAGCGGCCTTCGCAAAGGGTGACAGCGTTCTCAAAGGGGTTGACTGGCTGAAGCACCACCCGCTAGCGGTCGGTGTTGCTGTTGCGGCGGCAGTTGTTGCACGCCCGCGACGTGCCGTTCGATGGGCGCAGCGTGCATTTTTCCTTTGGCGTGGCTGGAAGGCCATTCGAAAATCCCTGACTGGTGCCAGTTGACCGCAGCAAGTTTCGCGGAAAACGGAAGCTAATACCCTTTAAGGCTGACTGCTGAATCCCTTACATTCCAAGGGGCAACTTTCAGTAGCAAGACCATCCCCGGCACAGCAAGTGCCGCGCAAAGCCAGTAGAAATTTATCCATCCCAGACTTTCAACCAGCCAGCCGGCAGATGCGTTGATGAAGGTTCTTGGAACCGCTGCCAGACTGGTAAACAGAGCCATCTGGGTTGCCGTATAAGCGGGGTGGGTGGATCGGGCGATGAAGGCTACAAATGCTGCAGTGCCCAAGCCAACCCCCAATGCTTCGAGGCCGATAACAAAAGCGAGTGCTACGCGTTCTCCTGCACCAATACTTGTGTAGTGGCCGTGTGACGAAAGCCAGGCAAAGCCGAAAATCGATACCAGTTGCACCACGCCGAATAACCAAAGTGCGCGGTTGATGCCAAGTCTGACCATCCACAATCCACCCAGCAGCGCACCAAAGACGGCCGGCCACAGTCCCGCATGCTTCGCAATCAGGCCTATATCGGTTTTGGTGAAGCCCATGTCCAGGTAAAACGGTGTGGCCAGTGCCGTGCAAAGGCTATCGCCCAATTTGTAGAGAAAAATGAAGCCAAGCACCATCATCGCACCACGCCACCCTTGGCGCCCGATGAACTCATGGAATGGTTCGGTCACCGCCTGGCGAAGCGTCTTTGGGGTGCCTTTTATCAGGGGTTCGCTGACCAGCCAAGCCATGACCATACCGGGAATCATGAAGATGCCGGTTATCCAGAAAACTTCATTCCATGGCAGTCGATCGGCAAGGATCAAAGAGAGGGAGCCTGGGATCAGCCCGGCAATCCGATAGGCGTTAACGTGTACCGCATTGCCGAGCCCCAATTCGTTGTCGTTTAGAATCTCCCGCCTGAATGCATCAACAGCAATATCCTGCGTTCCCGATAGCAAGGCTAAGAGTCCGGCCAGCCAAAGGATCGGCCAGATACTTTCCTTCGGATCAAATCCGCCAAGGGAGCCGATGGTAATCAGCAAGCCGATCTGGGTCACCAGCATCCAGCCACGGCGTCGGCCAAAACCGGGAATACTGAAGCGGTCCAGTAATGGTGACCAAAGGAATTTCCAGGTGTAAGGAAACTGGATCAGGGCGAAAAATCCGATGGTCTTCAAATCTACGCCCTCGCTGCGTAGCCAGGCTGGCAGCAAGTTGAGCAGAAGATAGAGTGGCAGACCTGAGGAAAAGCCTGTAAAGATGCAGATCAGCATCTTCCGGGTGAGCAATGCCGCAAGCCAGGCAGGCATTAGCGGCTTTGCGTCAGTCGATACACTGCCAGGCTGCCAAGGAAGTTGACTTCGTTGGTGACTGGATTGCCCTCTTCATCGAGCACACTGCGTTCGCGGATAATAAGGCCCATTTTTTCGCAAAGCGCTTCGAAGTCAAGCACTGTAAAGAAGCGGACATTAGGAGAGTCATACCACTGATATGGCAGGTCTTCCGAGACGGGCATCCGTCCACCGAGCACTGAGCGCAAATTTTTCCAGTAGGCGAAATTCGGGAAGGAAACCACAGCTTCGCGGCCGACGCGCAGCATTTCTCGCAGAATGCCTTCGGTGTGACGGACGGTTTGCAACGTGCGTGAAAGAACAACATGGTCAACAGCCTGGTCGGCGAACACATCGAGACCGTGTTCCAGATTGCCCTGAATAACATTGATGCCATTCTTGATCGCAGCCAGGACATTGGCGTCTTCTATTTCAACGCCCCAGCCTTTGACCCCGCGAGTATCAATCAGGTGCTTTAGCAATGTTCCGTCACCGCACCCTAGATCCAGTACACGGTGCCCCGGCTTTATCCAGCCAGAAATGAGGTCAAAGTCAGGCCGTCCCAGCGTGTGCGTCATAATTTGATGTTCCGCAGGTAGGCATCTATCACGCCGTGATAATGCGAGTCTTCCATCAAAAACGAATCGTGGCCAAAATTCAGGTCGATTTCTGCGTAAGAGACATTGCGGCCATTGGCGAGCAGCGCTGCAACAATTTCTTTTGAGCGCGCCGGTGAAAAGCGCCAGTCAGTGGTGAATGACGTAATCAGAAAGTTTGCCTTGCTGCGGGCCATTGTCGCTTTAAGGTCGCCATTGTCTTCGCGGGAGGGGTCGAAATAGTCGAGCGCCTTGGTCATGAGCAGATAAGTATTGGCATCGAAATACCCGGCGAACTTGTCGCCCTGGTAGCGCAAATACGATTCCACCTCGAATTCAACGTCAAAACCAAACGAAAAGGCACTGTTACGCAATTCGCGGCCAAATTTCTCGCCCATCTGATCATCAGACAGGTAGGTAATATGGCCAAGCATGCGGGCTAGGCGCAGGCCGCGGGCCGGTCGCGTGTTGTGCTCGTAGTAATGACCGCCATGAAAATCAGGGTCAGTGAGAATGGCTTGGCGTGCGACGTCGTTAAAGGCGATATTTTGCGCGGATAGTTTGGGTGCTGCTGCAATCACGATCGCGTTTCGCACGCGATCCGGGAAGGTAATGCTCCAGCGCAAGGCTTGCATACCGCCAAGGCTGCCGCCCATGACGACTGCCCAGCTGTCGATGCCGAGCAGATTGGCCAGCCTGGCCTGCGCATGAACCCAGTCATTTACCGCGACGATAGGAAAATCGGCGCCCCACGGTTTGCTGGTGGCTGGATTGGGCGAGGAAGGGCCCGTGGAGCCATGGCAGCCGCCCAGATTATTCAATCCGACAATAAAAAACTTGTCGGTATCCAACGGGCGGCCAGGGCCGACGATGTTGTCCCACCAACCGATATTGTCGGGCTGGTCGGCGTAGTAACCTGCCACGTGATGATGGCCCGATAGTGCATGGCAGACGAGGATGGCGTTGGATTTTGCAGCATTCAGCGAGCCGTAGGTCTCATACACCAAATCATAAGCCGGCAGAACGCCGCCACTGCGCAATTGCAGCGGCTCATCAAAGTGGGCGTGTTGTGACTGGACTACGCCGACGGATTGTCCTGGCATGCTATTCCTGAAAACAAAAACCCAGTTTGCCTTAAACGTGAACTCGTCGGGCGAACTGGGTGGTTCCCGTTTTAGCTGAATTTTTGAAGCGCCCGCAATCAGAGCTCAAATCGGCGCAGCTGATGGATTTCCAGCATCGTCAGACGATACCGAGTGGGGCAATAAATGTCAATGTAACGATCTGCTAATGCATTTGGTGGAGAGTCCGTGAAGATTTGTTAAAATCACAAGAAAACAAATCTCTAGAAAGTTTTGGCGACAATGCTGGATCAGCGGCGGCATCAGCGAATTCGTTTTGGCATCCTGCCTACCGTCAAAATCGGATATGGCGGGGCGATTGGCGAAGGCGCTATCGAGAATCTCTCGTTGGCGGGACTCATGGTGCGTACAGAAATGCCGCTCGAAATTTCCCGAAATATCGGTTGTGAGTTTCGAATTTTTCAGTCACCAGTCATTGATGTGCCTGCAGCAGTAGTCAGCAGAGTTGGCAACCTCTTTGGCGTTCGCTTTCAGACCGGGCCGATCAATCAGATCCTGATCGAGGATGCTATCAATGGCGCCCTGGCTTCCGGGAACGCTTCAATCTTGTCCGTCCGTGAATTGGGTGGCAAAAAAATCATGCGTATAACCGGTGGGCTCGGGAATGCCCTGCGCAACGATTTCATGCATGCATTAACCCGGATGGGGGTCGACGAAATCGATCTTGAGGAAGTCACAGCGGTTGACCAAGCAGGACTGGCTCTCTGTATCGTGGCGAATAACCGGCATGGCGTTAAGATTGGCGCTCAGTCCCGTTGCTTTGCTGAAGCGTGGGGGCAGGCGATGGCACTCCCCGGAGATCGCGAAAAAGCGGAGAAAGCCGGCGGTGCGTAAGCGTTCAGGCGCGGGGACTGAACGAGTACTTTGGGCCATTGCCTTGGCTGGGGCATGCGCCAGTGAAGCAACATGGGCTGCTGATGAAGATGTCTATTTCAGTGAATTGCCGATTGTGGCGTCGGTCAGCCGCCTTCCGCAAAGACTGGCAGATGCACCGGTTGCTGTCACGGTAGTGGACCGGGAGATGATCAAGGCTTCCGGGGCGCGTGATCTCAACGATATATTTCGCTTGGTGCCTGGCTTTCAGACCTATCCGAATAATACTGAGGCGGCGAGGGCGACTTACCACGGTTTGGGCGATGGCGATTACTCGTCACGGGTTCAGGTCCTGATCGATGGACGGTCAATGCTGTCGCCGTTATTCGGCAGCGGTGTCAATTGGGCTACTTTGCCGGTGGCCTTGGAGGATATTGAGCGTATTGAAGTGGTGCGCGGGACTAACGCAGTTTCCTATGGTAGCAACGCTTTTCTCGGCGTCATCAATATCATCACGATCGACCCGGCCCTGGTGCGCGGGACTGCCGTATCGAGCAACTACGGGAATCAGAATGTTCGTGACTACACCTTACGGACGGGTGGGAAGATAGGCGAGATTGGGGATTTTCGTTTTACCTACCGATATCAAAATGACGATGGACTGACCAACCGCTATGACTGGATTGATTCATACGGGTCCAGATTATTTGATTTTCGTGCGGATTTTTCGCTCAGCGAAAGAGATAGCCTGCAAGTCAGCGTGGGACAAGTTGAGGGCATGACCCAAAATGGCCGTTTGAAAAAGAATAGTCACGACATCTTTCAAGCGGACCCCACGAATCCGATCCGGACGGTTCGGCAAACCGATGCTTATGCACAGCTACTATGGCGTCGCGTCCTGTCGAGTGATTCAGATATCCAGTTGCGCTATTCGTTCGTGAGTGATCGGTCTGATGATGCGTTTTCGGTTGCATTGCCAGGTTTGGCGCCGATCAATGTTAACCAGAGTGGAGACGAGGGGAATCGGCACGAAATCGAGTTGCAGCACAGCATGCGTGCTTTTGAAACGGCGCGCCTTGTCTGGGGCGGCAGTTGGCGGGCTGATGCGTTACGCTCCGATTGGACACTGCGCAATGAAGGGACGGTGCGGCGCGATGTCGGCCGTGTTTTCGGCAACCTTGAGTGGAAGCCGGCTCGCTGGGTGACCGGCAACCTGGGTCTGGCTGGCGAGAGTGATTCGATGGCCGGAATGCACGTGTCGCCCCGAGTCAGCACGAATTTCCACTTCAATCCGCAAAACACAGTGCGTATCGGCCTGTCCCGAGCCTACAGGACCGGGAGCATCCAGAATTATCGTGGGCATGAAGAAACCCCTATTCCGAACGTCGGACCCTATAAGCCTTATTATGAATTCGTCTATGTGGGGGATCCGGAGATGCCTGCCGAGCGGCTTGATACCGTCGAAGTCGGCTATCTGGGCGACTGGCGAGACTGGCGCTCCAGCCTGGATGTTCGCCTCTTTAGCGAGAAGGTTTCCAATCGTCTTTACAAAGTAGATCTGGGGAGCAGCAGCGCTATTCCTCGATCGACGGTGCCTATTCAGGATGTTCAGATCGTCGGCCTGGAGTATCAGTTCAAATGGCAGCCTTTCGAGTCGACGCGGGTGATTTTCAATCAGACGTTTGCACGGATCACCAGCGAGTTTCTGTCATCGGCCTTGGCGTTGCCGAATTCCGAGTTGACGACCGTAAAGCAGCAGAACATCACTGATTTCACCAATAATTCGATGCCAAGCCGCTCGACATCAGCCATGTGGATTCAGAAATTGCCACTAGGTCTTGAGTTTTCGCTGATGGCTTACGCGCAACAGGCCATGCAATGGTCGAGCAATACCGTTTCCCTGAAATATCGCCGTGTGGATACTCGCTTGGGCTACCCGTTCCGTGTCGGGGCGCTGGGCGGCGAGCTGGCGCTGACCATTCAGAGCCTGAATGGTGCGCATAACGAATACAAATGGCCCAGAGCAGATGATCCCAACCAGCTTGATGGACGAATTGTCGAGCGTCGCCAGTGGGTCAGCTTGCGACTGGATTTTTGATCGCCAGCGCGCTATTAAAAAATCAGGAAGAGCGCATGACTGCGCCTTCCAGCCAGACATCGAAGGGTTCGCTGGGCGCCACTGCCTTGCCGCCGGCAAACGCGATGCCAAGACTCCTGAGTTGTTCAAGTGTGTCCAGGCTATCGATGCCGTCGGCGATGGTGTGAATATGTTGATCTGCCGTGATTTCCTGGACCGCCCGCAGGAGAGCAGTGGAGGCCCGGTTGCCGTCGAGCTCCCGGGTCAGGCTACGACTCAGTTTGACGTAGCTGGGCAAAATGCTGCGCAGGTGGGTGAATGAAGAGAGTCCTCCACCAAAATCGTCCAGCCCGATCTGACAGCCGAGTGCGCGCATTTCACGTGAAAACTCCATGGCCTGACTGGTCAGATGGGTCAAGGTATCCTCTGAAAATATGAAACAGAGGCGATGGCCGGACAGGCTTCTGCTGGAGAGGCTGCGCGTGACGTAATCGATGGTTTCCCGATTGCCTACTGAGGCGCGAGAAATCGGAATCAGGCAATGCAGCGTCTTGCGATGACGTTTCGCCCGTAATTGGGCGGCAATGGCCGTATCGATCAGACGCTGGTCAATGGCGGGCGCGAGGTCGTACCGTTCAGCCGCATCGCTCAGCGCAGCCAGGGTGACCGGCGGTTGGCCCGGTTCATTGAGGCGCGCCGTCAGCTCCACCACATGATTGTTCGTGGCGTGCTGCAGGGGACGTAGCGGCATGGCTTCGACGAGTAGTCGATCCTCGGCCAGTGCGTTGGCAATCCGGCTGGCCCAGTTGCTTGTTTCGAGGCGGCGTTCCGGATTGGGTAGTGCTTCTTGCTCGCACACACGGTTGCGGCCGCTTTGCTTGGCCCGGTGGCAGGCCGCATCGCCGGCCGCGAGAATTTCGTTGATATTGCGGACTTTCCGGTTGACCGTGGTAATGCCGATACTGGCGCCGATGGCGAACACCTTGTCTTGCCAGATAAAGCGGTAGGCCGCCGCAAGTCCGCAAATGTCTTCGGCAACCTGATTGGCGCGCGGACCGCTGCAGCTGGCCAGCATGATGCTGAATTCATCGCCGCCGAGACGAGCCAGCGTGTCATCATCGCGCAGGCGGCCTTGAAACAGCAGCGCCATCTGGCGCAGCAATTCGTCACCGGCCAGGTAGCCGCAATTGTCATTCACCTGCTTGAAGCGATCGAGGTCGATGAAGAGGACGGCAAATTCGTCGCCACCCGCCTGGACGCCGGCCAGTGCCTTTTCAAGCCGATGCTCGAATTCGCGGCGGTTGAGCAAGCCGGTCAATGCATCGTGACGGGCCTGAAAGGCGAGCTGGGCGGTGGCCTCCTCGATTCTTGATTGCATCGACAGGTGGACTTCCTCGATGCGCGTCGCCATTTCGTTGAAACCGTTTTCGAGGATGCCCAGCTCGCCGCTCGAGGTGGCGGGAACTCGCGTGTCGAGATGTCCTGACGACATGCCATTGATGGCATGTACGAGTCGCATGACCGGTCGGGCGAGATTGTCGGCCATGGCAATGGCCAGTGCGGCCAGCGCCAGCAAGCCCAATAACACGATGGCCAGGCCGCGTTGCAGCAATTGGCGTTGCTTGTTGGCCAGCTCCGTCTTGTCGAACTCCACGAAAATGTGGCCAATGACTTCCGGCGCAACGGCTTTGCCGCCGGAGGGGCCTTCGAACAGGGTATCAGTCTCATTCAGCGAACGCTTGACGGGGGCCCCGAAGGCGACCCACTGGTCGGTTTCGCCAACCTGCGCCGGTTCGCTCAATACGCGCCGCAGTTCCTCAGCGGAGAGCGAGACGCGACCACTGACTGCAATGGTGCGGCCTTTCTGATTGACGACCACCGCTGCCTTGACTCCGGACTCCTGGACCGTCGCCTGCGCCAGCCCGTGCAGGCTTTCAACCTGGCCGGCAATGATGCCGTATTCGCTGATCGGGGCCAGATAGCGGACGGTGGCCATGCCTTTGGCGCGCAGCTCGCCTTCCAGCGTCTTGATGGCGGTGAAGGTGAAATAGGCCACCAGCACAATGGCGATCAGCGCGCTGGGAAGGAGCGTCAGCATCAGCAAGCGATGACGGAGCGTAAGGCGGTTCATCGGGCTTCCTTATCGGCAAGCATGGCGCGCCTGATGGTTGCTTCGTCGGGAATATTCAAGTTGAGTGACTGGGCCACGTTGTTGTTGATGGCGATGGCAAACTGGTTGGGGCCGGTGGGGGCGGGCAGGCTGGTGCCATGGTTGATGATCGTGTCGGCGGTCTGACGGGCAATCTGGACTGGCGTCGTATGCAGTGCGGCCAGTGCACCGGCATTCACGAATGAAGGCGAGTAGCCGATGACCGGACGCTGGTAACGAAAGGCGGTAATCAGGATGGCCTTGATGTTGTCACGACGGTAGATCGTACTGTCGGGTATGGCGACCAGAAAATTGACGCGGCCAAGCAGGGTATTGAGAGCAGGCAACAGGGCGCTGTCTGAATCGATATCTTCGCCGTCGAGTTTCAGGCCGGCATTGCCGAAAGCCACGCGATACTGGTTGGCTGCGTTTTTGGTCTCGCTGCTGAAGAGCATGCCGGCTTTTTTCTGCCCGGGCAGTAGGCTATTCACAAAAGCAGCCTGGCGGGCAGCCGGTTGGTCAAGGTAGATTGCCGTGATGCGTCCAGGATGGCGGCGAAATTCGGCGATGATTCGTTCGTAGCTTTGGCGGGGGAGCAGGGTGGCAATGACCGGCGTACTGTCACCTTTGCCGAGGGTTTTGCGCAGCGCTTCGCTGCCGACGGTCACAATCAAATCGGTTTGCCCGGGAAAACGGACCAGCGAATCCGCGGGTGTGATGCTTGAAACCGTCCAGTTCGTGCCAGCCAATCCCTCTTCAATCAGGCTGGAAAACTCCGCGTACATGCCCCCTGATTCGCTGATGACAATCGCCACCGCGCTACCCCATGCCGGCAGGGCAAGGGCGAGCAGTAGAGCGAGCGCAAGGCGGCACAGTTGTAACATTGTCCGAATATTGCCCGAGCAACTATGCCAAAGCAATGCGGAACTTACGTAGTTTGTCGATTATTGACGCCAGTGGCGATCAGCCAGGTAATTTTGATCATGGACGACGGTTACACAAGCTTCGTGAGGTGGCTCGCACGGGCTCGGGCTGGACTGATCCGGCGAAAATAAAGCTGGATCACGGCCGGCGTGCATGGAGCCCGGCCGTGCGGATGTTGACGTTGTCTTTAGCCTGCGTCGCGTTCTGACGGATCAAGAATGTCGAGCAGGAGCGGCAGGCCTTCGCTGATGGCGACCGGCCCGGGGGTCAGGATGATGGCCGATTTGATTTCATGCATTTTTTTCCGGTTGACCGCGGGAATGGCTTCCCAGCCTGGTCGGGCCGCGACGCGCTCGGGGCGGAAGTGCTTGCCGCACCACGAGCCGATGATGATGTCCGGGGCGCGGGCAATGACCTCTTCCGGCGTTGGCCGTCGATCCTTGGCCAGCGGTGAATGCGACCGTTCGGCAAAGACATCCTCGCCGCCGGCGATCTCGATCAGTTCCGAGGCCCAACGGATACTGCTGATCAGCGGCTCGTCCCATTCCTCGAAATAGACGCGCGGCCTTTTGCCCGTTTTGGCGAAGCGTTCGGCGGCAATGGCGCGGGTTTTGTCGATCTCGGCTTCCAGTCCGGCAACGATGTCCAGTGCCTTGGCTTCGGCCCCCACCAGTCGGCCGATCGTCTCGATCATGCCGAGAATGTCGTCGACGCTGCGCATGTTGAAGGCGTAGACCGGCACACCGGCCTTGATCAGGTCGCGGGAGATCTCGCACTGCATGTCCGAGAAGGTCAGCACCAGATCCGGCCGGGTGGCGAGAATCTTGTCGATGTCGCCGCTGATGAAGGCGAAAACCTTGGGCTTTTCCTTGCGGGCTTCGGGCGGGCGCACGGTGTAGCCGGAGATACCGACGATGCGGTCCTGTTCGCCGAGCGCGTAGAGCACTTCGACGGTTTCGGTGGTCAGGCAGACAATACGTTGGGGCAGGCGTGGCATGGTTTATGGGCTCGGTCGGTGGCTTCTTGCGACATCGAGATGGGCGCAAAGTTTCTCGGTGCCGTCGAGGATACGCGGCGTATGGCGCTGCATGATGTCCGGGTTGATGTGGAAAAGATTGTTGCGTTTGACGGCGGTCATCCGCGTCCATTTGTCCCAGTCATGCAACCACTCCGGTTTGGCATCGCCCATGCCGGTGGCGATAATGGCTTCCGGGTCGGCTTCAAGTACGGCTTCAACCGTCACGTTCGGGGCCATCTGCTTGAGCTGGCCAAAGACGTTCTCGCCGCCGCAAATCTTGATGGCATCGCTGATGATCTGCGGGCCGCCGACGGTCATCAGCGGCGATGTCCAGATTTGATAAAAGACGCGCACCTTCGGCTTGCCGGCATTGGCCGCGCGAATGGCTTCGAGTCGCTTGCGGAAGCGCTCGGCGGCCGCGTTGGCAACGGCTTCCGTGCCGGCCAGCCGGCCCATTTTTTCGAGCTGATCGGCGATGTTTTCAATGGTGTTTGGCTGCGAGACGTAAACGGTCAGGCCAAGCGCCTTCAACTTGTCGACCTGCGTCATGTTGTTGCCGCTTTCCCACGCCATGACGAGATCCGGTTTCAGGGCGGCCACGGCTTCCAGGTCGATGCGCGAATAGCCGCCGACCCGGGGCAGTTTTTTCGCTTCGGGCGGATAGTCGCTGTAATCGACGGTGCCCACCAGCTTGTCGCCGGCACCCGCGGCAAACAGGCTTTCGGCGGCGTGCGGGGCGAGCGTGATGATCCGTTTGGCCGGTCCCTTGAGGCGGACTTCCTGGCCGGTGTCATCCTTGACGACCAGATCGGCCTGCGCGAGGTGAACGGCTGCGCCGAGGACGAGTCCCACGGTCAACCGGGAAAAAAGACCAAATTTCAAATTGTTCTCCAGGCAGTGAGCGCGTCGGCCAGCCGTTGCCAGCCCGCTTCGTTGTCGGGCAGACCGAAGCGCAGCAGCGGTTGCTGGTCGAAATGTCGGGTCAGGATGCCCTGTTGGGCGAGGCTTTCTTGCAATTCGCCAGCGCGGGCAGACGTCAACGTGGCAAACAGCGCCGTCGATTTGACCTCGCCAAGCGGTGCCAGCAACTGGTGCAGGCGCATGCTCGCCGCTTGCAGGCGGGGGCGGGCGGCGGCTTGCCAGTCGGTGTCCTGCAGCGCCAGTCGGGCGACTTCGCGGGCCGGCCCGCTGACGGTCCATGGTCCCATTGCTTCGTTCAGGCGGGCCAGAATGTCCGGCGTGGCAAAGATGAATCCGACGCGTGCGCCGGCCAGCCCGAAGAACTTGCCAATCGAGCGCAGCACGATCAGATTGGGCGCCTCGTCGGTACCGGCCAGTGGCGTCAGGCTGTCGTCCGGCGTCGGGTCCATGAACGCTTCGTCAATGATCAGCCAGCCGCCGCGCTTCTTCAGCTGGCGGGCGGCGTCGACCACGATGTCGTGCGGATGACGGTCGCCGGTCGGGTTGTTCGGGTTGCACAGCAGCACGTAGGGCGTCGCCACGGCCAGCGCCCGCGGCAGCATGGCGTTCTGCAGGAAGCGCATCTTGTGTCCGGCCCGCTGCCAGGCTTGCGGATGCTCGCTGTAGATCGGCGAAATGCAGGCGACGACGGCACGTGGCAACAGGGTGGGCAGCCACTGGATGGCCGCTTGCGATCCGGCCACCGGCAACAGGTAGGGGTTGCCGTAATACGCTGCGGCAGCCGCTTCGAGGCCATCGTTGTTTTCCGGCAGGCGCTGCCAGACGCTGGCCGGCAACGGTGGTACCGGCCACGGCTCGGGGTTGATGCCGGTGGACAGGTCCAGCCAGTTGGCCAGCGGGATGTTGTAGTGGGCCGCAGCTTCACGCAGGCGGCCGCCATGTTCAAGCATGCAGGCATCCAATCAAGAAAAGGCAGGCCAGCCACAGCCACAGGCTGCGCTGGACCAGGGTAATGGCCCGACCAAGGTCGGCCGCCACCGGGGCGGGGCCGGCACCCAACGGTGGGCGAATTTCTTCCCGGCCATGATAAATCGCTGCACCGCCGAGCAGCACGCCGAGGCTGCCAGCACCCGCCGACATCACCGGCCCGGCGTTCGGGCTGTCCCAGTCCGGTGCCTGCGTCTGCCAGCAGGTCAGCGCGTTGCGGGTGCGGCCGAGCAGGGCGTAGGTCAGGGCCGTCAGGCGGGCGGGAACCCAGTTCAGCGCATCGTCAAAGCGCGCGGCAAAGCGGCCGAACCGATTGAAACGTTCGGTACGGTAGCCCCACATCGCGTCCAGCGTGTTGGCGAGGCGGAACAGCACGGCGCCGGGACCGCCGAGCAGGGTGAACCAGAACAGCGCGCCAAAGATGGCATCGTTGCCGTTTTCCAGCACCGATTCGACCCCGGCCTTGGCCACGCCGGATTCATCAAGACCCGAGGTTTCCCGGGAGACGACATCGCCAACGCGTAGCCGGGCTTCGGCCAGACGCCCTTCACGCAATGGCCTGGCGATGGCGTCGGCGTGTTCGCACAGGCTTTGCGCACCCAGCGCCAGGTAGAGCAGCACCACGTCAACCGCAAAAGGTACCAGCGGGCGCAGCCAGAAAGCCAGCGCCACCCACGGCCCGACGGCGAGCAGCCAGGCGATGATGCCACCCGTCAGCGA
>DAOLIO010000004.1:22550-45933 GCA_035328505.1 Azonexus sp. | reverse complement strand
CCATTTGGTCGGATCGGCCACCAGATCGAGTTCGCTCGGACGCGTCGACGGATGCCAGGTCGCCAACAGGTAATCTTCGAGGCGCAAGACGTAGGCGCTATAGCGCGAACGCATCAGCGCCTCGGCAGAAATTTGATTTTTGGCCGAAAAATGCAGTTGACCGCAGCAATCGGCGTAACGCCTGCCGCTGCCACAGGGACAGGCGTCAGTTGCCTTCATTGGCCTTCCACAACCTCGCCACCGAGCGCTTCGACCAGTTGCGGCAGGAAGCGGGCGAACTCGCCGGTCATCAGCACGAAATCAGCGTCGAACTGCTCATCGGCGTGCTCGGCATCCTTCTCGGCCTGTTCTTTCAACAAATCAAGGAAGGCAAGGCGCTTGATCTCCATCTTTTCGCCAAGGACAAAGGAGATGCGGTCATCCCAGGTCAGCGCCAGCTTGGTCGGCATCTTGCCACTGGCCAGGTGGGCCTTTATCTCGCCGCTGATCTCGTCGCCATCGAGCGGGTGGCGGACGTAACGAACCGCCGCCTTTTCCTCGCCCGCCGCCTTCAGTTCGCAATCGCGATCGATGGTAAACCCGGCCGGTGCGTCACCGCCCGCCAGCCAGTCGGCCATCGCCGCCTGCGGCGAAACCTGCGTGTGCAACATGCTGAGCGGAAATTCATCCAGACAGTGACGCAGGTGTTCAATCACCTCTTCGGCCTTGGCCGGGCTGGCCGCATCCACGCAAAACCAGCCATTCTGCGGGTCAATCCAGACGTAGGTCGTGCGACGGCGCGTAAAGGCACGCGGCATCAGTTCTTCGGTCACGCGCTCACGCAATTCCTTGAGCTGCTTACGACCCGGCGCGTAACCCTGCTGGGCTTCGACCAGCTCGGCGCGCTCCTTGACCTCATCATTGACCACTGACGACGGCAGCAGGCGCTGCTCGACGCTCAGAGCGATCATCCATTGCTGGCCAAGCGAATAAACCAGCGCGCCATCACGGCGCGGCGACACCCAGCCCCGGCTCATCGGCTGGTTGCTGGGGCATTTGACGAAGGGGCCGCGGGCCAGTTGTTCGTCAAATTTGGCGAGATCGACGGCCCACGGCGTCGGCAGGCGGTAAAGCTGGAGATTACGGAACCACATGAATCATTCCCGGTTTGCTGTCATTGAGGCGCGAGAGTTTAACAGCCCACCAGCCTTGACGCATGACCGGCGAGCGCTGAGGTTCCTGATTGCGGATATCAATCGGTCCCCGCGTGATCTATTTAACAGGGAAATGTTGCCTGCCCGGCTAATCTTCAAATCATCAAAAAAGAAGATACAGCAGGGTTTTCAACATGAAAAAAATACTCAAATACGGGGTTATCGCGGCAGCCAGTTACCTTTTGGCAGCACCGGCTTCGGCTGCCTTGGTCAGCATTCAGGAGGTCGACGTCGGGAATGGCATGTCTTCTGGCGGACTGGTTTTGCCAGTCGACACCCGGACGATCAATTATTGGGCCGGGCTGCAAAAGCTGGTCATCAACGGCAGCGCAAGCGTCTTGGCTTTCTGCGTCGATCCGTGGGAATGGACATCACCGAACACCGTAAATTACAGCACCAACAACCTTGGCAGCATTTTCGGCGCGGCAAAGGCCAACATGATCGGGGAACTCTATTCCGAGGCCTACAGCAGCACGCTGCTACCGGGCAATCTCGGCGGCAATCTGAACGCCGCCGCTTTCCAGTTGGCATTGTGGGAAATCATCGCTGACGACAATCCGGCCATAGCCGGCCTGCAGGCCAATCTGAACAATGGGCTGGTTCATGTCGTACAGGGCACGAATGCCAGTCTGATTGCCGCGACCAATGTGTTGCTCAGCCATATTGACGGCGTCTACGGCAATGAAAACTATACCTTCAGTTTTTACACGAACGGCCGGTCTGCCGGTCAGGCCGGACCGGCGGGCTACCAGGATTTTCTGGTAGCCAACCGTGTCCCGGAACCCGGCACCATCAGCCTGATCGTCAGCGCACTCAGTGCGCTGAGCGGACTTAGTGTGCTTGGCCTGCGCCGCCGCCAGTCTTCCCGACCATAAACTCGACAGCGGATTTCATTTCCGCATCACTCAGATTTGCCAGCCCACCGCGCGCGGGCATCGAGTTGTGTCCATTGATTGCCGACTTGACCAAGGGCGCGACACCGTTCTTCAGGCGCGGCTTCCAGTCGTTCATATCACCCAGCTTCGGGGCGCCGCTCTTGCCTTCGGCGTGGCACTCCTTGCAGCGCTCTTCAACAACCTGTGCACCCGTGCGGGTCTTCGGAGAGCTATAGGCCTTGTTGGTGTCGGTTGAGTGACCGCCACTCACCATGTAACCGACAGCGCGACTCATCTCGATATCCGACAGTGCTGCCTGACCACCATGAGCCGGCATTTTGCGAACACCTGTCACCGCGTTCTGGGTCAGTTTATCCAAACCCTTTGCGGCACGTTGCGACCAGGCTTCCTTGTCGCCAATCTTCGGGGCACCATCTTTTCCAGTGGCATGACAGGTAGCACAAATCGTCTCGACCACCTCTTTGCCGGAACGCTCATCTGCCTGAACAGGTGCGGCACTCAGCGCAGCAGCACTCAAGGACAACAGCAAGGCGCCATATGACAATTTATTAGTTTTCATACATTCCCCTGTTTTTCTGATTAATATCAGATTGCATTCTACTCAGGAGAATTCTTTCTGCCAGCTATTTTTTTTGGAAAATAACGTCCCAAACGCCGTGGCCCAAACGCAGTCCACGGTTCTCGAATTTGGTCAGTGGCCGATAATCGGGACGAGGGGCAAAGCCGTCGGCAGAATTGACCAGCGACGGTTCGGCGGAGAGCACTTCAAGCATCTGGTGCGCGTACTCTTCCCAGTCGGTTGCACAGTGGAAATAGCCGCCCGGCTTGAGACGCGAGGAGAGCAGGGCCACGAATGGCGACTGAATCAGTCGGCGTTTGTTGTGACGTGCCTTGTGCCAAGGATCCGGAAAAAAAACATGGACGCCATCCAGTGAAGCTTCCGGCAACATGTCACGCACGACCTCTACGGCATCGTGCTGGCAAATGCGCAGATTGGTCAGTTCGCGTTCGGCAATCTGCTTGCAGAGTGCGCCAACGCCCGGCACGTGAACCTCAACGCCCAAATAATCGTTCTGGCGATTCGCATCGGCAATCTTGGCGGTGGTTTCACCCATCCCGGTTCCGATTTCCAGAATTTTTGGCGCATTTCTACCGTAGACCGCAGCAAGGTCAATGTACGCTGGAGTATAGACCACGCCGATTTTCGGCATCATCTCGGCATAGTGATTTTCCTGCGCAGATGACATACGGCCGGCACGGCGAACATAGCTCTTGATGTGGCCATGATTTGGGGGCGATGCTTCACGGCCCTCCTCGTAAACGCCTGCACCAACGACGGACGGTTGAATCAAGGGGGTATCGCTCATGAGCCGATCAATCCGGAAGTCGGCGACGAAGGGTCGGCCGAGTAGAGTTTGCGCGGCATGCGGCCGGCCAGGTAAGCCTCGCGGCCTGCTTCGACGCCCTTCTTCATGGCGCTGGCCATCAGCACGGGATTTTTTGCGTGGGCGATGGCGGTATTCATCAGCACGCCGTCACAGCCCAGTTCCATAGCGATGGCGGCATCAGACGCCGTACCGACGCCGGCATCGACGATCACCGGCACCTTGGCATTGTCGATGATCAGGCGCAGGTTCCATGGATTGAGAATGCCCATGCCGGAACCGATCAGCGATGCGAGCGGCATCACCGCGACACAACCGATATCTTCGAGCATCTTGGCCTGAATGGGGTCATCCGAGCAGTAGACCATGACGTGAAAACCATCCTTGACCAAGGTCTCAGCGGCCTTCAAGGTTTCCGGCATATTGGGGAACAGGCTGGTCGGATCGCCCAGTACTTCCAGCTTGCACAGCGGATGACCTTCCAGCAGCTCACGCGCCAGACGCAAAGTGCGCACCGCATCATCGGCGTTATAGCAGCCTGCGGTATTAGGCAGAATGGTGAATTGCGAGGGCGGCAGCACATCCAGCAGATTCGGCTGGCTGGCGTCCTGGCCAATGTTCATGCGGCGGATCGCGACGGTAACAATTTCGGCCCCCGAGGCGTCGATGGCCGCCCGTGTTTCAGCAAAATCCTGGTACTTGCCGGTGCCAACCAGTAAACGGGAGCGGTACGCCTTGCCGGCGATAGTCAGTTGATGCATGGAATGGTTTCCTTAGCCGCCGCCAACGGCAACGACAATTTCAAGTTGATCGCCCGACACCAGTATCGTCGCGGCATGCAGGCTCTTGGGAACGATTTCGCCGTTACGTTCAACAGCGATGCGTTTGCCAACATAACCCAGCTGATCGATCAGCCCGGCGACGGTTAGCACTTCTGAAAACTGGCGGGACTCGCCATTGATTTTGAGTTCAAGCATCTTATTATTCTAGCAAGCCACGCGCCTTGCGCGGCGCCTTGGTGAACAAGCGGTCATAGAGCCAATTGGGCAGCATACGCAAGACTTTGGCCACAACCCCCATCTGCCAGGGGATCACTGCGTAGGAGGTCCCTCGATCAATCACGGCCGCAAAGCGTTTGGCCGCTTTAGCGACTGGTAGCAAAAATGGCATCGTGTAGCCGTTAACGGCCGTCATCGGCGTCTCGATATACCCTGGCGCAATGGTCACCACCCTGATTCCGTACGGAATCATCTCCAAACGAAGACTTTCGAGATAAGCCATCGCTGCCGCCTTCGAGGCAGAATAGGCCTCGGCGCCGGGAAGCCCGCGAACACCCGCAACCGACGCAATGCCAACCAGCCTCTTCTTGCCCTCTGCAAGCTTCATCGCCGCGATGAATGGCGCGAATGTCGCTGCCATACCAAAAACATTGGTATCCATGATTCGTCGGAAAACATCGAGGTCTTCCTCACATTCGGTCAACGTACCCGCCGAGACGCCTGCGTTGGCAATGACAATATCCGGAACGCCGACGCGCCCCAGAAAGTCGCTCGCCGCCGAGTGCAGGCTTGATGCATCGCTAACATCCAGTGCATAGCAGGCGTGTTGCCCACCGAGACGCAAATTCAAGGCATCCAGAACCGCGCGTCGACGCGCCACCAGACCCAAGATGGCTCCTTGTGCTGCATAGTGAACGGCAAGCGCCTCGCCGATTCCCGACGAGGCGCCCGTTATGAAGACCTTCAGCGACAATTATTTCTTGCCGGATTTCTCGCTGCGCGCCTTGGCAATCAGCTTGTCGGCAACCGCCAGCTTCTCGTTGAAGCCCATGTCACCAATCAGATACTTTCCATCAACCGCCAGTGCTGGTACGCCGGTAATCCTGTAGGCCTGCGCCATCTGGTCACCGCGCTTGACCTTGCTCATGACGCCAAATGAACCAAACGTTTCGGCAAATTTCTTGGGATCGACTCCTTTCTTGACCACCCACTCGGTCAGCGCCTTTTCCTCAAAGAGGTTCTGGCGTTCCGCATGAATGGCCTTGAAGACATCGGCCTCAAGGCGATGCAGGTCGCCGGTAATTTCCAGCGTGTAATACAACTTGGCGATATTTGCCCAGGCCGCACGACCAAAGGTGACCGGCACTTTCTTGACCACCACGTCAGCCGGCAGTTTCGCTACCCAGGCAGTCAGCAAGGGATTGAAATCTGCGCAGTGCGGGCAACCATAGCTGAAGAACTCGAGCACTTCGATCTTTCCTGCGTCCTCAGTCGGCTGCGCTGGCGTAACCAGCGTAAACTCCTTGCCTGCTGTCTGGGCAAACGACGGCATTGCTACGGTCAACGCGGAAAAAACGGCAAAAACGCTACTGACAAAATGGCGACGTGTAAGCTTCATTCGTTACTCCTATTTGGAAAGCTGAGCTTCAACACCGGATTTGGCAAGCTCGGCGCGTACTTTGTTCAATTCATCGATCTTGGTATAGGGGCCGACACGAACACGGTAAAAGGTTTTTTCCTGAACCATGACTTGCTGGACAACAGCCTCTATTCCCATAAACGCCAGCTTGGCCTTTTGGTTGTCAGCATCTTGTGCCGTGCTGAACGAGCCTGCCTGCAGGAAGAGCGGTATCTTCGATTCCTTGATCTCTTCCTTCTTGTCGTCTTTCTTGGCCTCGTCCTTCTTTACATCCTCTTTTTTGGCATCGGACTTTGGCGCCTTGTCCGGCATCGCATCTGCCTTACCTGGCAGGATATCGTAAAACTGGAAACGCTTTTCGGGGATCGGATCCCCCGGCTTTCCTGGCAGAACGAGCGGTTGCGTTGGCTCACCATTCTTTCCATTCGCCTTGGCAGGCTGCTGGACCTTCTCGACGAAGGGCAAAGGGGACTTGTTCAGATACCAGACGACACCGGCCGCCATCCCGACGCCCAGGACCAGTCCAATAAACATGCCAATCAGCGTCCCGCCAGCAGCCTTCTTTTTTACCGGCTGGTTCCTGCGGGGTTTCATATCGCGACTCATGGTTTTCCTTACATGGATTCCGGGCAGCTGACGCCAAGGATGGTCAGACCGTTACGGATGGTCTGACGAACTGCGGCAGCCATTGCGACACGCGCATCGCGCAAGGCCGCATCGTCAACCAGCATGCGCTCGGCGTTGTACCAGCCATGGAATTCACCGGCCAGATCCTTGAGGTAGAACGCAATCAAATGCGGCGCCAGTTCGCGTGCCGAATTCTCGATAACCTCTCGGAATTCCGCCAGTTTGCTGGCAATGGCCAGTTCGCGTGGATGGCTGAGCAAAGACAGATCGGCCGACGCAAGCATGGCCAGATCACCCGCCCACTGATTGATGACCGAGCAGATCCGCGCGTGGGCGTACTGGATGTAATAAACCGGATTTTCATTCGTCTGGCTCTTGGCCAGATCAAGGTCAAAATCGAGGTGCTGATCAGATTTGCGCAGGGCGTAGAAGAAACGGCAGGCATCATTGCCGACCTCACCGCGCAATTCGCGCAGCGTGACAAACTCACCGGAACGCGTCGACATTGAAGCCTTCTGGCCATTGCGGTAAAGCACGGCGAACTGAACCAGTGCCACATGCA
This sequence comes from Azonexus sp., assembly GCA_035328505.1. Classification (GTDB taxonomy): domain Bacteria; phylum Pseudomonadota; class Gammaproteobacteria; order Burkholderiales; family Rhodocyclaceae; genus Azonexus. The sequence goes on along the minus strand of DAOLIO010000004.1, from coordinate 38,852 downwards.
GCTTGCTGGCATCGAGATCAAGTGCGGTAATTGCCCCGTTAACCCGGGAAATGTACCCGTGGTGATCCGCGCCCCAGATGTTGATCACCTTATCGAAACCACGTTCAAACTTGTTCAGGTGATACGCGATATCGGAGGCGAAATAGGTATAAAGACCATTCTCACGCTGGACAACGCGGTCCTTCTCATCACCGAATGTGGTCGACTTGAACCAGCGGGCACCATTCTGCACATACAGGTGGCCATTCTTTTCGAGCATCTCAACACAACGGGCAACCAGGCCCGTATCGAACAATGCCTGCTCGGAAAACCAGACGTCGAAATGGACACCGAATTGCTCAAGATCATCACGACAATCCGCCAGTTGCTCGGACAGTGCATGCTGGTGAACGTAGGTCCAATCCGCCCCCAGCAATGCCTTGGCGTTTGCGATCAAGGCATCCAGGTGCTGATCACGCTGGCGTTTGGCCTCGTCATCGGCACGCGTCGCATGGGGCAAACCAGGCGTACCGGCAAGCACATCTGCAGCCGCGCGGACAAATTTTGCACCATGCGCAACGCTCATCTGCTTGGCCATATCGCGAACATAGTCGCCTTGATAGGCATTGGGCAGGAAGGGCACGTCAACCCCGTTCTGCTCAAGGTAGCGCAACCAGGTCGACAACCCCAGAATGTCCATCTGCCGCCCAGCATCATTGACGTAATACTCGCGGGTGACGTCCCATCCAGCAAAAGTCAGGAGATTCGACAACGAAGCCCCGTAAGCGGCACCACGTCCATGCCCAACATGCAACGGTCCGGTCGGGTTGGCTGAGACAAACTCAACCTGCACCTTTTGCCAGGCCCCCTGCGTCGAACGGCCGAAGTTTTCACCTTCGGCCAGCACGGCCTTGACGGCATCGGTCTTGGCGCCCGCATCAAGCGTGAAGTTAATGAAACCAGCCCCGGCCACATCGGCCTTGGTCACCAGCGCCGACACCGGCAATTCATTGACCAACTGCAGGGCAATTTCTCGCGGATTTTTCTTTAGCGCCTTGGCGAGTTGCATCGCCAGATTGGTCGCAAAATCACCATGCGTCGGATCACGCGGACGTTCGAGGTGGATCGGCGTATCAGTTGCAGTCGGTGCAACACTGGCCAGCGCCTGTTGCAAAAGTTCAGTCAGCTGGATTTTAACGTCTTTGGCCATTGATTTGCAGCTTGAAAAGCAAAGCGACAATTATACGATGCCGCTGCCTTTTTATTTGGCGACTATTGTCGACCATGCCGCCAGCTTCTCGGCATAACTGCGTGCCGCATGCGCAGGACTCGTAGAAGGCAGGCGTACCAACTGCAAGCCCATACCCTGCACCCCGGGTAGCACGTGGCGCCGAAAACTGGCCTCAGCCGCCGCACCATTGAAAAATACCCGATCAATCTTGCGGTGAACCGCAAAAAAAGCCAAAAAATCATTGGCGCAGACCGAGCTGTTAACAATATCGGAATCAAGGCTGCCGAATCGCTCGCACGCCGCGATGACATCCCACAGGGCAATCCCGGTGGCGCGAAGCCTGTCCAGTCGCTGCGCATAAGGTAGCGAATGGCCCGCCCCCAGCAAATCCCCCATGATTCGCCAGAATGAATTTCGTTCATGGGCATAGTACTCCCCTGCCCGCAGCGACGTTTCGCCCGGAAGACTACCCAATATGAGAACCCGCGAAGCATCGTCGGCAACGGGTGGAAAACCGTGACTCAGGGGCATGATCAGGCGGCCATCAACCACCCATCACGCGGTTCTTGCCCGCACGCTTGGCGAGATACATGGCCTGATCTGCGCGTCGAATGGCATCGGCGCCCGACTCCTCAGCTGATAACTGGGCCACACCGGCACTGAACGTGATCAGGACTTTTTCATTATCGGCCATATAAATGGCCTTGGTCAGCTCCCGCTGCAGACGAGCCATTGCCTCTATTCCTTGCTCCAGCACCGTATCCGGCATCAGGACGACGAACTCTTCGCCACCATAACGAGCCAGCGTATCGCTCGGGCGCAAATTTCGGCGGGTGACGTCAGCCAGATGAACCAGCGCTCGGTCTCCTGCCTCATGGCCAAGCCGATCATTCAGCTTTTTAAAATTATCGATATCCAGCAAGCTGATCGACAAGGCCGTGTCCTTGCGCCTCATGCTGGCAATTTCACGTGCCAGCGCCTCTTCCAGCCCCTTGCGATTCAGCGCGTCGGTCAAGGGGTCGTGACGCGCCAAGGCACTGGCATTATCAAGGTCCTGATGCAACTGGATCAGCTCAGCCTCAGTCATGACCACTTTATCCTGCAGACTCTTCAATTGTTCGCGGGAGCTTGCCGTTTCCTCCGCCATTGCATGCGTCGCCACAATGACTTCATCAAGCAACGGCTTCAAGTCCTCAATACTGGAAACCTGTTCGATCTGACGGGCGCTTGCCTCAATACGCCCCTCGAACTCCGTACTGGAGCGGTTCATGACTCCCAGACGCTCGACAAACTCAGCCAGCATCTTGCGCATTTCCTTCTGCGCCTCGACCGAACGCGACTTTGCTCGCCCCTGCTTCTCCATGACCACACGCAGTCGACGCTCCATGTCATCCAGATGGCGCAGCGTCAATGGAGGAGCCACGCTGACCAGCAGCCCATCTATCTGCCCTTTGAGCCAGTTGTCGTCAAGGCTTAAGTCACGGATATTCTCGATAATCAGATGCAACAATTTAAGCAGGGACTGCTTGATCTCTAGCTGCTCCTCAGCCGCAAACTGCGCGTGATGCGCCAACCCGGCGAGCGAGCCCTGAACGGAGGCAATTTCAACGCCGGGCAGCTTCAGCATCGACAACATCTCTTCCGCAGCAGTGGCAATTCGCGAATCATCATCCCCCAGTGCCGGCAAGACGCACTGAACAAAACGCGCCAATTTGCCTGCGAATTCGCTCGGCAAAAAAGTGGCAGAAACACCATCACCCTGCGAGGCAGCATGCCCGCCCGCCATGGCAAAGGCGACCAAGGCATCTTTAACGCCTTGCCAGCTACGGCGTCCAATGGCAGCGGAAAGCTTGTCCAGCTGAATTTCCTGCGATTCATTATTAGCCCGCAGTTCGCTGGACAACTCTCTCAATGGCGCATCGGGGAAGGCCGGCAAATTGGGGATATCGGCGATTTCGTTATAACAGGCCTGATAGTTGGCCGGCGTCGGCGGCAACTGTCGAAGTACGAGGCGCTTAAGCGCCTCTCGTGCAATTTCTGAAGGGTGTTTAGGTTCGTTCATGGACACGATAGGGACTATTAACAGCGAAACATCACGCCTATTGACACGGATAGCGAGTTTATCCCATAGCGCGAGTTGTCCTGCAAGATTGTTGGGCGCCAATTCTCCAGCAGCCGGAATTTCAACAAGCTCAAATCCTGCGGCCGCAATCGCCGTCAGCGTGTTAACATACTTGTTTAGCGATTTTGCCCGGCCCAGCCGGCGTTTACCGTCAACATGCGCCTCCTTCGTTTGCTCAAGATCGCCTCGGTCGCCAGCCGTTTCGGCCTGGACGAGATGGTGCTCGAACACGAGCCGAGCGGCCGCCTGGCGCGAATCGCCAACACACTGCAATTCTGGCGCGACCTTTCCACGCCGCGTGCCGTCCGTCTCCGCCTGGCCCTCGAATCACTCGGCCCCATTTTTGTCAAATTCGGACAGGTGCTATCAACCCGGCGCGATCTGATGCCGATGGACATTGCGGACGAACTGGCCAAGCTGCAGGACCGCGTTCCCCCATTCGCATCGGCACTGGCACTCGCTGAAATCGAAAAAGCTTATGGTCGCCCGGCCAGTCAGGTTTTCGCCGAATTCGATCCGACCCCGATCGCGTCTGCCTCGATTGCGCAGGTCCATTTCGCGAAACTCCATGCCGACGACGGTGGCCATGAAGTTGCCGTCAAGATACTGCGCCCCAACATGCTGTCGGTCATCGATCACGACTTGGCACTCATGGACAATCTGGCGATGTTGCTTGAAAAGCTTTGGGCAGACGGCAAACGCCTGAAACCTCGCGAAGTAGTCGCCGAATTTGCCAAGTACCTTCGTGACGAACTCGACCTGATGCGCGAAGCAGCCAATGCCTCGCAGCTACGCCGCAACTTCACCGACTCAAGCTTACTGATCGTGCCCGAGATCTACTGGGATTTCTGCACCTCTACCGTAATGGTCATGGAGCGCATGAAAGGTACGCCGATCTCGCAGACGGAAAAACTGCGCGATGACGGCATTGACCTGTCAAAACTATCCGCCGCCGGCGTCGAGATTTTTTTCACGCAAGTTTTCCGGGATGGTTTTTTCCATGCCGACATGCATCCCGGCAACATCTTTGTTGCGCCGGACGGCCGCTACATCGCGCTCGACTTTGGCATCGTTGGCACACTCACCGATTCCGACAAGAATTACCTCGCCCAGAACTTCCTCGCCTTCTTCCGCCGCGATTACAAGCGGGTTGCGGAAGCCCATATCGAATCTGGCTGGGCACCAAAAGACACCCGGGTCGACGAGTTCGAAGCAGCCATCCGTGCTGTTTGTGAACCGATTTTTGACCGACCGCTGAAAGATATTTCCTTTGGCAAGGTGCTGCTCCGTCTGTTTCAGACTTCCCGTCGCTTCAACGTCGAAATCCAGCCACAACTGGTCATGCTGCAGAAGACGCTGCTCAACATCGAAGGTCTTGGTCGCCAGCTCGACCCGGAACTCGACCTGTGGACGACCGCAAAACCTTTCCTCGAGCGCTGGATGAGCGAGCAGATCGGCTGGCGCGGACTGATCCGCACTTTCAAGCAGGAAGCGCCTTATCTGGCCCGCACCCTTCCCCAACTCCCGCGCCTGGTTCACCACGCGCTGGCTCAGCCGGCCAAACTTGACCTGCATCCGCAACTCGAGCGCCTGATCGCCGCCCAGCAGCAGCAGAATCGCTGGCTGGCCATTATTGCCTTACTGCTCGCCCTGCTGGTCGGCGCGCTTTTCATTTGACCGCCGATGGCCGTAGTTAACCTCACCACCTTCACCGAAGAAAACGTAGCAGACTGGTTTGCCACCCGGGACATCACCAAGGCGCGGCCCTACGTCGACCTGGTTTACGATCTTGAAATCAGTGGTAGCCAGATCAGTGCGCGCATCCCCGGCACTGCGGCGGAGCCGTACACGGCTCAGGCCTATCTGAGCCAGGCGCAAAGTGGCGAAATGGCCGTGGTCAGTCGATGCACCTGCACGACCGGCAAGCATTGCAAGCACGTCGCTGCCATGTTGCTCAAGGCCATTGAAGAACGAAACCCGAAGGAACAAGTCAGCGGTAGCGCCCTGTCCTGGCTTGATGACCTGCGTCGTGTCTCCGTGGCAGTGGCCAAAAAGAAGGCCCGACCCGCCAGCGCCCGTCAGCAACTCTTTTACATTCTGAAGTGGACCGCCGATCGCCGTCAGTTCGCCATCGAAATCCGCAAAGGGAAATATCCGGAAAGCGCCGAAGAATGGTGGAAAGTCGACCGCGCACTGGTGACCCCGCCCCAGTTCGTGACGGAGGAAGACCTGAGCATCCTGCGCTTGATCTGGACTGACAGGGGTCATGAAACCGGGCTGCGCGCGTTCGGACTTGGCCCCAAGAACGGGGCGGAAATTCTGCAGCGCATGGCCGCCAGCCACCGGCTCTACCCCGAAGACGATCTTGGTCTGCCGCTCAATGCGGGCCCTACCCGCCCGGCCAGCATCGGCTGGCAGGTCGACGGAATGGGTTTTCAGCGTCCGCAGCTAAAGCCGGAGCCATCTGCCGAAATGATTGTGGCGGTTGATCCGCCCTGGTATATCGATTTGGCTGAAGGGGAAGCCGGCCCGCTGGAAGTCACCGGCAACCCGGACGTCATCAACCGCCTGTTTTCACTGCCGCCGCTATCGTCAACCGAGGCCGCGCTGGTAGCCGAAGCGCTCTCCGAACTCGCCCCTGACCTGCCCCTGCCCGGTAGTGACGCCGGCGCCCGCCTGCGCCTGGTTGACGTCTCCCTGCAGCCCATTTTGCAGCTCGAGACCCTGCATACTCATGGCCATCGCGCTTGGCGCAGCTATCCGCAAAATTTTGGTGGCGGACCGTTTGACGTCGCGAAAGTCATTTTCCGCTATGGTGACGCCGAGGTCCGTCCGGAAGAAAGAAGCGAGTTCATTACCTTGCCCGAAGGCGAAACCATCCGCCTGCGGCGCCGACCAGATGATGAAACGAAGTCGCTGCAGGCACTGGATAAATGTGGCTTGCAGAAAATCCCGGGGCATACCCTGCATACGTTCGGCAGCCCCCCGGAAGGCATCTACGGACTGGCAGACGAATCCAGCTGGGTGCCGTTCATGCAGGAGGGGACACAGCGCCTGAAGGAAGCCGGCTGGCAGATCGAATTCCCCGAAGACTTCCGCCACCATGTCATCGAAGTCGATGGCTGGGAAGCGGAACTGCACGAGGCCGACAATGGCTGGTTCAATCTTGACATGGGTGTCATGGTCGAAGGCGAGCGCCTGCCACTCGCCCCGCTACTCGCCAACCTCTTCCGCAGCGACCCGCGATGGCTGGAAGCCGTTGAGCTGGAGCGCATTCCCGATGATGAAGGCATTGATCTGTACACGGCGCGCGGCAAGCGCCTGCGTGTCCCGGCAGGCCGGGTAAAGCCGCTGGCGGCCACACTGATTGATCTGTTCGATGGCTTTACCGGCGGCAACACGCTGCGCCTGTCGCGCTTTGACGCGCCCCGCCTCGCCGAGTTGTCCGACGTCAGCCGCTGGCAATTCCGTGGCCAAAGCGATGTCATGGCCCTGGCGGAACGCCTGCTGTCGGCCCAGGGTATCGGCGATGTAGCGCCGCCTGCGGGCTTCAAACTGGACTTGCGCCCCTATCAGCGGGAGGGTTTGGCGTGGCTGCAGTTCCTGCGCGAGCACAACCTTTCCGGCATCCTTGCCGATGACATGGGTCTTGGCAAGACGGCCCAAACGCTGGCCCATCTGCTGCTGGAAAAGGAGGCCGGACGCCTCGACAAGCCGGCGCTGATCATCCTGCCGACGTCGCTGATCTTCAACTGGAAGAACGAAGCCGCGCGCTTCGCCCCTGACCTCAAGGTTCTGTCCTTGCATGGCCCGGAGCGCAAGGCGCTGTTTCCGGAAATCATGCGCAATGATGTCATTCTGACGACCTATCCGTTACTCTGGCGCGATGCCGAGGAGTTGATGCAACACAGCTATCACCTGCTCATTCTCGACGAAGCGCAGACGGTCAAGAACGCCCAGAGCCAGAGTGCCGAAGCAGTGCGCAAGATTGATGCGCGGCATCGCCTGTGCCTGACCGGGACGCCGCTGGAAAATCACCTGGGCGAGTTGTGGAGCCAGTTCGACTTCCTGCTGCCCGGCTTTCTCGGCACCAGCAAGCAGTTCACCCGCCATTGGCGAACGCCAATTGAAAAACAGGGAGACCTGCGCCGCCGTACTTTGCTGGCCCGCCGCATTCGCCCGTTCATCCTGCGCCGCAAGAAGGAGGACGTGGCGCGCGAACTGCCGCCGAAAACGATCATCATCCGCAGCGTCGAACTCGAAGGTGCACAGCGCGATCTCTACGAAACCGTCCGTGCCGCAATGGATGCCAAGGTGCGCGACGAAATCGCCAGCCGGGGCTTCGCGCGCAGCCAGATTGTCATACTTGACGCCCTGCTCAAGCTGCGTCAGGTCTGCTGTGATCCGCGCCTGGTCAAGGCCACTGCTGCCCGCAAGGTGACCGAGCGCGCCAAACTGGATCTGCTGATGGCGATGCTGCCTGAACTGGTCGATGAAGGCCGGCGCGTCCTCGTCTTCTCGCAATTCACCAGCATGCTGGCACTGATCGAACATGAACTGGACAAGGCTGACATTCGTTACGTCACACTGACCGGTGACACCGTTGACCGCGAAGTGCCGATCCGCCGCTTCCAGGATTGCGAAGTACCCATTTTCCTGATCAGTTTGAAGGCGGGTGGCGTCGGTCTCAACCTGACCGCCGCCGACACCGTCATCCACTACGATCCTTGGTGGAACCCGGCGGTCGAAAATCAGGCGACTGACCGCGCCCACCGACTCGGCCAGGACAAGCCCGTGTTTGTCTACAAGCTGATCGTCAGCGGCAGTATCGAAGAAAAAATCCTCGCGTTACAGGAGCGCAAGGCCGAATTGGCAGCGGGCATTCTGTCCGAAGACCGGCAGGTCGATGTCAAGTTCGGTACCGACGATCTCGCCGCACTGTTCGAGCCGCTGCCCGAGTAAAGAATTTCGTTTTCAGGCTTTTTTTCCGGTTGACCGCAGCCATCAGCCGCTTATCGGCCAGCGGCATCGGACAAGCATGACTCAGTGGCGAGTTCCGAGTGCCAGCCAGCGATAGAGCGCTGCGTAGAGCAGCGACGGATCGACCGGCTTGGTCACAAAATCGTTCATGCCGGCTGCCAGGCAGCGGTCGCGGTCTTCGGCAAAAGCATTGGCCGTCATCGCAAGAATCGGCAAGCTTGCCCGGGTACCCAGCGCACGAATGCGCCGCGTTGCCTCCAGACCATCCATGCGTGGCATCTGCATATCCATCAGTACCACGGCATAGTCGTTACTGGTGACCTTGTCGAGCGCTTCGACGCCATCCACCGCCATGTCGAGATGCAGCCCGACATCCTCAAGCAGCATCTGGGCGACCTCGCGGTTGATCGGATCGTCCTCAACCAGCAGAACCCGACATCCACCGAACTGACGACGCAGAATTTCCTCCACATCGTCACGCCCAGTGGGCGCTTCGCTAGGCATGCGTGCATCTGATTGCCGCTTGAGGCGTGCCGTAATCCAGAAAGTGCTGCCGACACCTGGCGTGCTCTCCGCCCCTGCTGTACCGCCCATCAAACTGGCCAAATGTCGGGTGATAGCGAGTCCGAGACCGGTACCACCAAACTTTCGGGTGGTCGACTCATCCGCCTGCTGGAAAGGGGTGAACAAGCGATCGAGTGCCTCCGTTTCAATACCGATCCCGGTATCCTGCACCGCCAGCCGGACCAGAACATTGGTCGCGTTTTCCTCAAGCACCGACCCGCACAGACGGATGGAGCCAACCGAGGTGAATTTCACCGCATTGTTGGCGTAGTTGAGCAACGCCTGACGCAGTCGCGTGGCATCACCCAGCACGCATTCCGGCAGGCCAGCGCTTTCAATGTACACGTTCAGATTTTTCTCACGCGTCCGGCCACTCAACATTTCCGCGACTTCATTCATCAGCCCGGCGAGTGACACGGGCGCCTCTTCAAGCGCCAGCTTGCCCGCTTCAATTTTGGACAAGTCGAGGATGTCGTCAATAATGGCCAGAAGATGCTGGCTTGATGCTTCTATCCGGTTCAACGGCTCGCTCCGGGCCGCATCGCCACCGGCACGGCGCATCAGATAAACAGAACCGAGAATGGCATTCATCGGAGTCCGGATTTCATGGCTCATATTGGCCAGGAAGCTACTCTTTGCACGCGTCGCCGACTCAGCTTGCTCCTTTGCCTCTCGCAACTCCCCTTCGGCACGTTTCTGTTCGCTAATATCGCTGGCAAAAGTGATGTAGCGTGCGGGCTCACTGGTCGTTTCGGGACGGTAGTAAGCACTGATCCGGACTGGGATCAGATGCCCGTCACGATGCTGTTGCTCGGTATCAAAACTGGCACGACCCAACTGCCGAATGCCGGCAGTCGCTTCATCAAAGCCGCTCTTTGCAAAGCCGGGGTCTATGTCGGCCACCGACATTTTCAGCATCTCTTCGACCGCATAGCCCAGCATTTCGGCCGCAACATGGTTGACGTAAATAAAGCGTCCGTCAGCATCGACCCAGTGAATGCCGAGGCCAACCCGATCCATCGCAAAATGGGTTTGTTCGAGCCGGGCATTGGCTTGTTCCAGTGCTTGCGTCCGCTCTGCAACCAGCACTTCCAGATGACGACGGTGTTGCTCGAGCTCAGCCTCGCTTGCACGCAGCGCCTCTTCGACCCGTCGACGTTCGGTAATCTCCCGTGAAATCCCAAGAATGCCGATCAAATGACCATCCCGGTCGCACATGGGTGTCTTGATCGTTTCAAAGAGACCTCGATATCCATTGTCACCAAACGTCAGCCATTCCTCGTTGAGCGTTGGCCCACCGGCTGCCGCCGCCGCACGATCATTGGCACGGAAGAAATTCGCCAGGTCCCGGTCGACAAAATCGTAGTCCGTACGCCCGACAATGTCGTGTTCAGTCGCATTGTAAAGACGGGAAAACGTCGGGTTGCAGGATAGATAGACCCCCTCCGGATCCTTGACCCAGACCAGATCGGGAATGGCTTCGTACAGGCTGTCCAGGAAAGCCCGCTCACGCTCGCTCTGGGCCAGCGCCACGCCCAGCTCCGCCCTGGCATCATCTCGGTCGTTCGCCAACGCCTGATTCAGACGCTCATTATTGCGGCAGAGGATGATCGCCTTGGCCACATTGGCTAGCACAGGCTGAAATATCTGGGTTAATGGCAGATGGGACTCGGGTGGCGCAGGGGAAAGCAACAAAATGGTGAATTGACGATCCAGCGGCAACCTCAGGCAATGGGTATAGGCCCTGTCAAAGGACAATGGACGAAGCAACCCGACATCGTCCAGGAGTTCAACCCCGGGTTCCAGCAAGCCTTCCGGCAGGTTAAGCCTGCTCCCACGGCGTTCAGCCAGTCGATAGTCGCCAATGACTGAATCCAGTAACGCCGAAATGCCGAATTCCGAGCTCTGTGGCATGGTCAGCACGACACCGGCAGGAAATGACGTATGGAACAGCAGGCGCTGGAGAAATTTCCTCAACAGCCCATCAAGACTGGTCTCGCCCCCGATAGTCAGGGACAAATCGTAGAGAACACTTAGAATCTGCTCGCGATTCATGGCACCTGCCAAGGCGAACAAACCAGTGTCGCATTGTGGAACATGGGATAGCCCCAGCGCACGGTGCTGCCGATTTCGCCTAGCGACAAGGCCCCCGCCATCTCGCCAATGCCGGTAACGGCATGCAGCTCGGCCAGTTCTTCTTCTGCCGCCTCGCCCAGGTGCATTTTGCGACCCGCACAATAAAAGGTCAGCAAAGCCTTCCCATCCAACGACCCATGCGTCGCCTTCAACTTCTCTGCCAAATGGACGATACAGTTGTTGGCACCTGCTTCTGGCGCCTGCAACAACACCAGCATGGCATTCTCGGGTATTTCTCCGACACAATACAGAGCACCGTCGTCAGCCAAAGCGACTGGAATGCGGACGACCGCATCGCCCCCAGCGCGCAGAATTCCGAATGGGAAGTGGACCGCATATTCGTAAAAATTGTCCCGCGTCAAGTCGATGTCATATTGCGCCTTGATGATTTCCTGATAGACCTCGAAAGCCGGCCGCCAGTCAATCATCGCAATTCGATTGCCCTCAGTAGACGTCGCGCTCATCGCCCGCTCCGGCGGCTCGAAACCGTGCGCCAGTGCCGGCGCCATACTGCCCGGCAGCAGCATGCCGAGAACACCGTCGCCAATCACTGCGGCCTCATCAAAAAGGCACGGCATGGGCTGGAACGTCTCACTCCCGGCATTGACCCCTGCATATTCAACGCGATCGGCAAGCTCCAGATAGACGTCATCGAGAATGCTCGCAATATTGGGAACCATGCTGTCGAACAACATGAACAAGGTTGGCTTCTGGCGGTCCTGAGCTGATCGTTTGAGGCATTCCTGCGCGGCTTCCACCACGATCTGGCCAGCCGGTTTCCCGCGCTGATTGACGGCCGGCAACAAGAAATACGGCGGCATTTGCGCGAAATATAGTAACCAGGCACCCTGTCTAACAAATTGCTGGTGTTCAATCAGCGCTGGAAATACGCCGCCAGCCAATGCCAGGCCATGCTGGCGGCAAGCGTTCTGCAATAGCGGCAGTCGATCTCTTTCGGCCTCGGGCAGCAAAGCGACAATCCCCGCGCCTGCCTGTGGTGCATCGTATGCGCTCAAGATTTGCGCGATGGATTCAGCATTCAGTTCGATGTGGTGCATTGGCGTCACCCGATCAATTCGTGGCATTTTTTTTGAATTTATGACTTATACCACATATAACAGTCAAGCAGAATCCATTCAAGCCACCAAGGACGCCGACGCCAACCGATCAAGCAATCCATTCAGTGCAAAGCGGACTGCCTGTTCGCGAATCTCCGCCCGATCCCCATGGAAATAGCCAAGAAAGGCCTCGCATCCACCCTGTTTACTGGCCCATGCGAAGCAAACCGTACCAACCGGCTTTTCAGGCGAACCGCCACCCGGGCCGGCAATACCGGTAATCGCCACCGTCCAGTCCGCTCGACTATGCGCCAGCGCTCCTTGCGCCATGGCTCGCGCGACAGCTTCAGAAACAGCACCATGACGATTCAGCGTATTTTCCGGAACGCCCAGCATGTCGATCTTGGCAGCATTGGAATACGTCACGAATCCTCGATCGAACCAGGCAGAGCTACCGGCAATTGCCGTCACCGACTGTGCAAGCCAGCCGCCGGTGCACGACTCAGCTGCAGCCAGACATTCGCCGCGTTCAAGCAGACGCTGGCCGAGACGTTCGGCAAGTTTTTCAAGTTCGGACATAATGGACAATCCTAGCATGTCACATACGGACAACTACCCTCAATCATGACCCTTCATTCTGTGCCGACCGTGCCGAGAATAACCGGCGTCATTCTCGCCGGTGGCTTGGGTACGCGTATGGGCGGGGTCGATAAAGGGCTGCAATTATTTGCGGGCCAACCACTGGTCAGCCAAATCACCAAAAGGTTTGCACCTCAAGTGGATCAACTGCTGATCAACGCCAACCGCAACGGGGCTGAGTACGCACGTCTGGGTTACCCATTGATCAGTGATCGGATCAGCGACTTCGCAGGCCCGCTTGCCGGCCTCCAGGCCGCACTGAGCACCACCGAAAACGAATGGGTCGCCACCGTCCCCTGTGACTCACCAAGACTCCCCCTTGACCTGGTGAGTCGCCTTTACTCAGCACTAATCGTCGGCAATGCCAAACTGGCCTTTGCCACAGCAGGTGGACGACTACACCCGGTCTTTTGCCTGTGCCACATCTCGCTGCTTCCGGAACTGACGGCCTATCTGAATGGCGGAGGACGCAAAGTAACGCAGTGGTGCAACGCCATGAAAGCGATAGAGGTCGACTTTTCGGACCAGACTGATGCATTCAGCAACCTCAATACCATCGAAGAGTTGCTAAAAACCAACGCTTTTCAAATAACTTGACATCACGGGAAAGCCCGTGTTGCAGCGCAGCAATGGTGCGCTATACTCGTCAGGCAGGAAATATAAATAGCCATAAAACGAGAACAGCCATGACAGTCAAAATTCATTATCGCATCACGCAGGATCGTGCCGGAATCCCTCAGGATTTCGCCGGTGCCCGCCATTTCGTCGTACGCGAAGACGAAACCATTGAAGACACCGCCAAGCATCAATTGGCGGCTGATTACCAGGTACCGACAAGCGCTGTCATCATCAGCCGAATCGAAAGCTGATCGCCTCTTCGGGCGGCCAATTTCAAGCATGCCATTCAGGGAAATCCCTGCGGTTTTTCCCTGTCCTTTCATGCGCACAAGAACCATGACGCAGCGCACCATCGCTGCTGATTTTCAGACAGCCACATTCTGTTACAGAAGGCTACGAAAGTACGACAGACATCAGAGGAGCGGGAACCCATACTGCATCTGTGCATTGAACCCCTCCTCTCGAAACTCCCCCTTTCGAGAATTTCCACCCCGCCGCTGGCGGGGTTTTTTTTGCTCAGCAGTTGCGCCAGATAGTTATAATCACGGTTTCTATACATTGCACTGGGGTCTTCGGTATGGCTGAGCAACACTCTTCCAAGGGCATCATGTGGGCGACCATCGGCATCGCTGTCGTCCTGATTGCCATCATTTATCCGCTTACCAACAAATCGTTCAACACCGTCGCCAATTCCGGCACGGGTAGTGATGAAGCGGATATTCGCATCCAACCGGTCGCCAAATTCGAACTGGCCAAGGCTGAAGCACCTACCGCCAGCGGGCCCCGGAGTGGCGAAACCATTTTCAACACGGTTTGCGGCGCTTGTCACAATACGGGTGCGGCCGGCGCTCCAAAGGTCACCGACAAGGGCGCCTGGGCACCGCGTCTGGCTCAAGGCAAGGATGCGCTGATCAAGAGCGTTACCAATGGCAAGAATGCAATGCCACCAAAGGGCGGCGCGACGCTGTCTGATGTCGAAGTCAAAAATGCCGTTGAATACATCATGAGCAAGGCCAAATAAGGCGCCTGCAGTTACCGAAGGGAGGCTACGGCCTCCTTTTTTTGTTGACGTAAAAAAGGCGCCTCGTGGGCGCCCCAGCCAGCGCAGCTTTTGGAGGGCTGTGACTGGCCTGTGGTGATACCTTACTTTGCGGCCGGCTCAACTGCCTTCGCCGCATCCGGCGCGGCAACCGGTGCAGACTTTTTCACCATCTTCTTTTCCTTGTGTGCCTTTTTGACCGGCTTGGTAGCAGGCTTGGCGTCCGGCGCCTTGACGGTTTCAGCAGCCTTCGGGGCTTCAGCCTTGACAGTGGCTGCCACCGGCGTAGCGGCTTTCATTTCGGCAGCGGCTGGCTTGACGTCCGCAGCGTGGGCAATGCCGAAAGCGGCGGCAAAGGCGATGGCGATCAGTTGCTTGGTCATTTTATTCTCCAGAGATAGATTATTCGGTGGTTGGTCCGGCACTGCGAAATCGCGCTGCCTTGTGCCGAATAACGCGGCGGGTATCTGCCCGGATGTCATCAGAAGCGTAACCTGATGTAACGCGGTGTGACCGGTCCGTTAGCGCTTGTTTCCGGCCAGCATGGCCTTCATGGCGTCAAGCCGGGCACTGCCGGTAGCCTTGTCGGGCGGGATATCCTGTTTCCCCCCCGAAAAGCGGACATCCTCCTTGCCCATCTCGTCAATGAAGCGCGATGGTTCGCAGGGCACGAACTCACGTGCCTGTTTGCGGCGCTCGCAGTAGGAGATGTTGAGCGTGTGCTGAGCACGGGTGATCCCGACGTACATCAGTCGGCGCTCTTCCTCGAGCTTGGTCTGATCGACCGATTCGCGGTGTGGCAGGATGCCCTCTTCGACACCGACCAGAAATACGTGTTTGTATTCGAGTCCCTTGGCGGCATGTAGTGTTGAAAGCTGAACCGCGTCGTAATCTTCGTCATTCTGCTTGTCCAACATGTTGATCAGGGCGATGCTCTGGGTCAGATCAACCAGTGTCTTTCCATCGAGCTCACCCTTCTTTGTCAGCCAGCTGGCGAATTCGCAGACGTTCGCCCAGCGCGTTTGCGCGGTACGTTCCTCTTCGTGGTCGTAAAGGTAGGTTTCGTAATCGATGGCCTTGAGCAGATCGGGCAGAACCTGATGCGCCGGTTCCTTACTGGCCCGAGACTGGGTTCGATTGATGAAGTTACAGAATTCGAGCAAAGGCTCAAGCTGGCGCGGCTGGATCCGGTGCGCGAATCCCTCTTCGAAGGCTGCCTGAAAGAGCGAGACGTGGCGCTCGCCGGCATAGATACCGAGGACCTGCAGTGTCGCAGCGCCAATGCCGCGCTTGGGCGTGGTGGCGGCGCGAATGAAGGCGGGATCATCATCCTCATTGGCCAGGAGGCGCAGATAGGCGGTGATATCCTTGATTTCCGCCTTGTCGAAGAATGATTTCCCCCCGGACAGCAGGTAGGGTATCCGGTGGTCTCGCAGATATTCCTCGAAAATCCGCGCCTGATGGTTTGAGCGGTAGAGGATGGCGTAGTCCTTGAACTTGCCCCGGTTTTGGAAACGATGCGCCTGAAGTTTCATGATGACGCCTTCCGCCTCGGCATCGTTGTCGCGGCAGGCATTGACGTAAATAGGCTCGCCGTGGCCCAGTTCCGACCAGAGCTTCTTGTCGAACAGCTTTTCGTTGTTGGCGATCACATTGTTGGCCGCCTTGAGAATTCTGACGGTCGACCGGTAATTTTGCTCAAGTTTGATCACCTTGAGCGACGGAAACTCGGTCGGCAGCTTTTTCAGATTCTCGATATCCGCCCCGCGCCAGCCATAGATGGCCTGATCATCATCGCCCACGGCCGTGAATTGAGCGCGAACGCCCGTCAATAGCTTGAGCAGCTGGTACTGGCAGGCGTTGGTATCCTGATATTCGTCGACCAGCAGGTAACGTAAACGGTTCTGCCATTTGTCGGCAATGTCCGGATGCTCGG
>DAOLIO010000004.1:0-22450 GCA_035328505.1 Azonexus sp. | reverse complement strand
CCGGCACAATCAGCCGAATCAAAGATCGAAAAACGTGGCTTGTAGCCGAGCGCCTTGGCCTCTTCACGCAAGATACGGACGCCCAGCGAGTGAAAGGTCGAAATCTGCAGGTCGTCGGCCTGTGGCTTGGACAGCAGCTTGCCGATACGCTCCTGCATTTCCTTCGCCGCCTTGTTGGTGAAGGTGATGGCAGCGATGTTGCGCGGCTGGAACCCACAGCTTTGCACCAGATAAGCGATCTTCTGCGTAATCACCCTGGTTTTTCCCGACCCGGCACCCGCCAGCACCAGCAAGGGGCCATCGAGATAGTGAATTGCTTCGCGCTGCGGGGCATTGAGGCCGGACATGGTTCTTCTAAAAAGCGACGCCCCGACAAGGCGGGGCGCATTGGGAGGGTTGGATGATTTTAACCTAGCACGCCAATTCTTGAAATTTAGGCCATTTTTCCCGGTTGACCGTGGGAATTGACTCAGGCACTTTCGTCAATAGCTTTGACCGCCATCCGCAGAGGAACGGGCTTGATCAGGTGGTCTGCAGCCGCCCCCAACGCAGCCACTTGCAATGCCAGGTCATGGGCTCCCTGCAGAACCCGTTCACCACCGTTGAAGTCACTGATGGCGCCTGGCTCAATCGACAGGATTTCCTGCTGCACGCTGCGCTGACGGTCACCCTCGACGCCCTCCAGCGCCTCGACTCGCCGAATACGCTCACCAGCAACCTCATGCGCCCGCACCATCGATTCCTGCGAGAGACGCGGGGTCGTGCTGGAAAGGCGGTCAAGTTTCATTTGAGGGCTCCTGTACCCTCAATTACGACCAATTGACCGCCTAGCTTGAGGTCACAGTGCGCCGAAAACGTTTTTCAACAGTGCGCTGCCTGCCTCCATGGGATTGGCGCGCAGCTTCTTTTCCTCTTCGGCAATCATCAGGAACAGGCCATCCATGGCCTTCTGGGTCACGTAGCTGTCGACATCGGCATTCTTCTTGTCGACCAGTCCGGCGCTGGCAGCCTTGCCAGCAAACTTGTTGTACTGGTCGGCCAGCTTCAGCTTGTTGGTTTCCTTCTTGACGATGGGCATGAATTTGGCGGTGAGCTGATCGGTTGAGGTGCGCTTGAAATACTGCGTCACGCTGTCTTCGCCGCCCGTGAGGATTTCCTTGGCGTCCTTGATGCTCATTTTCTTGATCGACTCGGTCAGAATCGGCTTGGCTTCGGCCACGGCATTTTCGGCGGCGTGGTTCATGGTTTCAACCACCTGATCGGCCTGCTTGCCCATGCCAAACATGCGCAGCGCTGACTCGGCCTTGTCCAGCGGGCTGGGCAGTTTGATCTTCACCTTGTCGTTCCCGAGAAACCCGCCATTCTTGCCGAGCGAGGAAACAGCGTAATCGGCGCCCTTCGCCAGCGCCTCCTTGACACCCGCGCTGGCATCGCCGCTGGAAATGGCATCGAGCGCGCCGGCCTGAGCCAGCGCCGCGGTCAACGAGAAAAACAGGGCAAATGCAGGCTTCAACAGACGACGCATGGATGTCTCCTTTGAATTCAAACGATATCGAGGTGGCCGATGCCCGTGGTCAGATCACGGTCCTTGGATTCCTTGCCGTGCAGCTTGATCTGCAGGCGAAGGTCGTTGAGCGAATCGGCATTGCGCAGCGCATCTTCGTAGGTAATCTTGCCAGCTTCGTAGAGGTCGAAAAGCGCCTGGTCGAAGGTCTGCATGCCAAGCTCGCGGGATTTCTTCATGATCTCCTTGATCTCATGCACTTCGCCCTTGAAGATCAGATCGGAAATCAGTGGCGAGTTGAGCATCACCTCGATCGCCGCCATGCGCCCCTTGCCGTCCTTCTTGGCGATCAGACGCTGGGAAACCATGGCACGCAAGTTGAGCGAAAGGTCCATCAGCAGTTGCTGCCGACGCTCTTCAGGGAAGAAGTTGATGATGCGGTCAATCGCCTGGTTGGCGCTGTTGGCGTGCAGCGTGGCCAGACACAAGTGGCCGGTTTCGGCGAAGGCAATGGCATAGTCCATCGTGTTGCGGTCGCGAATTTCACCCATCAGGATGACGTCCGGCGCCTGGCGCAGCGTGTTCTTCAGCGCCGGCGCCCAGTCGTCGGTATCGACGCCAACTTCGCGCTGCGTAACGATGCAGTTCTTGTGTTCGTGCACGTACTCGATCGGATCCTCAATGGTGATGATGTGACCGTACGAATTCTCATTGCGGTAATCGACCAGGGCTGCCAACGACGTCGTCTTGCCGGTACCGGTACCCCCGACGAAAATGATCAAGCCGCGCTTGGTCATCGCCAGGTCCTTCAGGACCGGTGGCAACAGCAGTTCGTCCAGCGTCGGAATGTTCATGTTGATCGTCCGGCAGACGACCCCGACCCGCCCTTGCTGGACCAGCGCATTGACCCGGAACCGACCGATACCGGCCGGCGAAATGGCGAAATTGCATTCCTTGGTCGCTTCGAACTCGGACGCCTGGCGGTCATTCATGATCGAGCGCGCCAGTTCGGCCGTGTGCTGTGGGGACAGCACCTGGTTGGACACCGGCGTGATCTTGCCGTCAAGTTTGATCGCCGGCGGAAACCCGGCCGTGATGAACAGATCGGAGCCTTTCTTTTGCGACATCAGGCGCAAAAGATCGTGCATGAATTTCATTGCCTGATCGCGTTCCATACTTTCCCCTTGTTTGTTCTGTTGGATACCGCCCGATCAAGCCGGGAAGGTATCCTTGTTAGCCGCCCGGAAGCGCGCTTCAGCGTTGGACACCACATTGCGGCGAACCAGATCAACCAGATTCTGATCAAGCGTCTGCATGCCGAAATTCTGACCGGTCTGGATGGCCGAATACATCTGGGCGATCTTGTTTTCCCGGATCAGATTACGAATGGCCGGCGTACCGATCATGATTTCGTGGGCAGCCACACGGCCACTGCCATCCTTGGTCTTCATCAGCGTCTGCGAAATAACGGCCCGCAGCGACTCGGAAAGCATGGCGCGAACCATTTCCTTTTCCGCCGCCGGGAAAACGTCAACGATACGGTCCACGGTCTTCGCGGCCGACGAGGTATGCAGCGTCCCGAACACCAGGTGACCGGTTTCAGCCGCCGTCAGTGCCAGGCGTATGGTTTCGAGGTCGCGCATTTCGCCGACCAGAATCACGTCCGGGTCTTCGCGCAGCGCTGACCGCAGGGCGTTGGCAAACGACAGGGTATGAGGGCCAACTTCGCGCTGGTTGATCAGGCACTTCTTGGATTCGTGAACGAATTCGATCGGGTCTTCGACGGTCAGAATATGACCGTAGTCGTTTTCATTGACATGGTTCACCATCGCTGCCAGCGTCGTTGATTTGCCGGAGCCGGTCGGCCCGGTGCACAGCACGATGCCACGCGGGTACTCGGAAATTTCCTTGAAAATCTTCGGGCAGTTGAGTTCTTCGAGCGTCAGCACCTTGGACGGAATGGTCCGGAAAACTGCACCGGCCCCGCGGTGCTGATTGAAGGCATTGACCCGGAAACGCGCGAGATTGGGAATTTCGAAGGAAAAGTCACATTCCAGCGTTTCTTCATAAATCTTGCGCTGGCCGTCGTTCATGATGTCATAGACCATGCCATGGACATCTTTGTGCTCCATGGCCGGCAAATTGATGCGCCGGACGTCGCCATGCACTCGAATCATGGGCGGGAGACCGGCCGACAGGTGAAGGTCTGATGCCTTGTTCTTGACGCTGAAAGCCAGCAGTTCAGTGATGTCCATGCAGATCGTCCTCGGAGCGCGTGTATACTTCGATTGTTGTTAATTCCCAATGGATTATGAGCGCAATCGCCGACAACCTGCAAGCTGTCCAGGCCCGTATCCGCGAAGCGACCAAGCGCGCCGGCCGTTCGCCGGAAAGCGTCCGCTTGCTGGCTGTCAGCAAAACCTGGCCACTTTCCAGCGTTATGGCGGCAGTCGATGCCGGCCAGCATGCTTTTGGTGAAAATTACGTTCAGGAAGGCATCGAAAAAGTTGCCGCCACTGCCGGGCAACATCTCGAATGGCATTTTATTGGCCCGCTGCAGAGCAACAAGTCGCGCCCTGTTGCCGAACATTTTGACTGGGTACATTCCATTGACCGCCTCAAGGTTGCCCAGCGCCTCTCGGACCAACGTCCGAGCCACCTGCCGCCGCTGCAGGTCTGCGTCCAGGTGAACGTATCCGGCGAAGCCAGCAAGCGTGGTTGCGCGCCAAGCGAAGCCCTCGCGCTGTGCCGCGCCGTCGCTACGCTGCCACAGTTGCAACTCCGGGGCCTGATGGCGATTCCGGAGCCGACTGACGACGAGGCTGCCCAACGTGCGCCCTGCCGCCAGTTGCGGGAGATTTTTGATGCAATCCGGGCGACCGGATTGCCGCTCGACACACTATCCATGGGCATGTCCCACGATCTTGAAGCTGCTGTGGCCGAAGGCGCGACCATCGTCCGCATCGGCACAGCCATTTTTGGTGAAAGAAACCACGCATGAAAATTGTTTTCCTTGGCGGCGGCAACATGGCCAACGCCCTGATCGGCGGCATGGTCAAACAGGGTTTTGCCGCCCGCGACATCGACGTCATTGAACTGGGTGCCGATGCACGCGACAAGCTGGTTGCCAGCTATGGCGTCAATTGCCACGCCAGCGCCGATACGGCACCGGCCTCGCCGGATATCCTGGTGCTGGCGGTCAAGCCACAGCAAATGAAGGACGCCGTTGCACCGCTCGTGAGCAAACTGGGCAAGGCAGTGGTCATCAGCATCGCCGCCGGTCTCGACATGACCGCGCTGTCGCGCTGGCTGGGCGGCCATCGCCAGATCGTGCGCTGTATGCCGAATACCCCCGCGCTGATTGGTGCCGGCATCACCGGACTGTGCGCCCTGCCCGACGTCAGTGCTGACCAGCGCGCCGCCGCCGACCGCGTGCTGCGTGCGGTCGGCACCACCGTCTGGATTGAGGACGAAGCCAAGATTGATGGCGTTACCGCCATTTCCGGCAGCGGACCGGCCTACGTTTTTCTTTTTATCGAAGCGTTGCAACAGGCAGCGGCCGACCTTGGCTTTACGCCTGAACAGGGGCGACAACTGGCGATTGAAACGGTGCAGGGCGCGGCAGCGCTGGCCGCCCAATCCACCGAACCTGCATCGATTCTGCGCGAGCGTGTCACCTCCAAAGGTGGCACCACCGCCGCAGCCCTGCAGGTCATGGCCGAACGCGGCGTCAAGGAAGGGATTGTCGCCGGCTGCATGGCCGCCGCCGCCCGCGGACGGGAACTCGGCAAGATTCTCGGGGCCGACTGATGCAAGCCCTTATTTTCCTGATCGATGCGGTCGTCAGCTTCTTCTGCGCGCTGTTCCTGTTGCGTTTCATGATGCAGGCGATGCGCGTTTCCTTTGCCGGGCAGATCGGTGACTTCGTGGTCAAACTCACCAACTGGGCGGTCAAGCCACTGCGTCGCGTCATTCCCGGCACCGGCGGCTTTGATTGGGCCAGCCTGATTGCTGCGCTGGCCGCACAATTGCTGTTCAACGGCATCATCGTTGGTGCCGCGACGCGCTTTGGCGAAGTCGAAGGCACCGGCATGGCCCCGATGATTCTCTGGCTGGCCGTGCGCGGCCTGCTTCGACTCTCGGTGCACATCATGATCGGTGCGCTGATCCTCCAAGCCGTGCTGTCGTGGATCAATCCCTACTCGCCGCTGGCCAAGCCAGCCCAGCAACTGACCAGCCCGCTACTCGATCCGATCCGTCGCATCCTTCCGACCATTTCCGGCATCGACCTGTCGCCACTGGTCGCTATCCTGCTGCTGCAAGCGGTGCTGATGTTCCTGTGAACGAATGGTTTCGGCTGGCCGCTGACGGCCGCATCACGCTGACCTTGCACATTCAGCCCGGCGCCAAGCAGACCGCGTTCGCCGGGCTGCATGGCGATGCGCTGAAAATCCGCCTCGCTGCACCGCCCGTCGACGGCAAGGCCAACGAAGCCTTGGTCAAATTCGTCGCCGATGCGCTGAATTTACCGAGGTCTGCCGTGACGCTGAAAAGCGGCCAGACCTCGCGACGCAAGGTCCTGGAGGTTCGCGGCACGACCAGCGACGCCGTTGCCTGCTTCGCCCAGGCCTGAAAAAATTTTGATTTCGGCGATTTTTCCCGGTTGACCGCAGGAATCAACCAAAGCGAAAGCGCCGGTCGGCTTTCAGTGGCTACGCCGCCCAGTACCGACCTGCGGCACTGCGCGGCGTAGCCACGACACAACTAATAGACCACCCGACCACTCACCAGCGTCGTCTTCACCTGGCCGGTCATCATGTAGCCCGTCCAGGGTGAATTCTTGCCACGACTTTTCAGGGCTTCCGGCGTAAGCAGCCAGGTCGCTTCCGGGTCGAAAATGCAGATGTCCGCCGTTGCCCCGATTGCCAATTGGCCGCTCGCCAAACCGAGCACGGTGGCGGGTGCCGAGGTGATGCGCGCCAATGCATCCGACAGGCTGACACCGGCCGCCTCAGCCCATTTCAGCGTCAATGGCAGCAGCACTTCAAGACCGGTTGCCCCCGGTTTGGCTTCGCCAAACGGCAGCAACTTGTCATCAGCGCCCACCGGCGTATGGTCGGAACAGATGGCGGCATAGCCCCCAGCGGCAGCATCCGACAAGGCCTGACGATCGCCTTGCGTCCGCAGGGGTGGGCAGAAGCGGGCATGCGGATTGAAGAAACCAATATCGTTTTCGGTCAGCAGCAAATGATGCACGCCAACATCGAACGTGACCGGCAGGCCGGCTTCGATAGCCTGCTTGACCAGCGCCACACCCGCCCCCGACGACAGGCGGGTCAGGTGCACCCGGCAGCCCGTGTCGCGCACCAGCTGGACGATGGTGGCGATCGCAATCGTTTCGGCCGCCACCGGAATTCCGGCCAGCCCAAGACGGCTGGAGACTTCGCCTTCGTGGGCGATACCGTTGCGCGACAGCCAGTAATCCTGCGGGTGAAGGAAAATCTGGAAGTCGAAGGTGGCCGCGTATTCCATCGCCCGCAGCAGGGCTTCGGTATCGACCACCGGCACCTTGGCCTGCGAAAAGGCGACGCAACCGGCTTTTTTCAGGCCAGCCAGTTCGGAGAGCCGCTCGCCCTTCAAGCCCAGGGTCAGGGCGCCCAGCGGCAGCACGCGGGCCTTGCGGATTTCCTTGCCACGATGAACCAGGCGATCAGCCAGTTCCGGTTCGTCGAGCGGTGGATCGGCATCCGGTGGCACGACCACGGTGGTAACGCCACCGGCCACCGCAGCCGCAAGTTCAGCCTCAATGGAATTCAGGCGGGCGCCGAGATCGATCAAGCCCGGACAGACCACGCAGCCCGTCGCATCGATGGTGTGCTCAGCCACAAAGCCGGCCGGTGCATCGCCCAGTGCGGCCACCTTGCCATCGGCAACGAACAGCGATGTGCTGCGGTCAACGCCGTTTTTCGGGTCAATGATTCGACCATTTTCAATCACGATATTCATCTTAATTCCCCGCAACAATGCTCATGACGGCCATGCGCACGGCAATGCCGAAGGTGACCTGGGGCAGGATCACGGCCTGCGTGCCGTCGGCCACTGCCGAGTGGATTTCGACGCCCCGGTTCATCGGCCCGGGGTGCATCACGATGGCATCCGGCTTGGCCTGCGCCAGCTTTTGCGGCGTCAGGCCGTAGTGTCGGAAATATTCGCCGGCCGATGGCAGCAAGGCACCGGTCATCCGTTCGTTTTGCAGACGCAGCATGATGACTACGTCGCAATCTTTCAAACCCTCATCCATGTCGTGATAGACATGCACGCCGAGCTTGTCGAGATGCTTGGGCAGCAGCGTTTCCGGACCGATGGCACGGACTTCCGGCACCCCCAGCGTGGTCAGCGCGTGAATGTCCGAGCGGGCAACGCGCGAGTGCAGGATGTCGCCGACGATGGCGACACGCAATTGCGTGAAGTCTTTCTTGTAATGGCGAATCGTGTACATGTCGAGCAGGCCCTGGGTCGGGTGCGCGTGGCGCCCGTCACCGGCATTGACGACGTGAATGTCGTCGCGACCGACCCGCTGCAGGTGCTCGGCAATCAGGTAGGGCGCACCGCTGGACGCATGGCGCACGACGAACAGGTTGGCGTGCATGGCGCACAGGTTGTCGATGGTGTCGAGCAGGGTTTCGCCCTTGCTGGCTGACGACTTGTTGATGTCGAGATTGATGACGTCGGCCGACAGACGCTTGGCGGCGATCTCGAAGGTGGTGCGGGTCCGCGTCGAGTTCTCGAAAAACAGGTTGAAGACGCTCTTGCCACGCAGCAGCGGTACCTTTTTCACTTCACGCGCCGAGATTTCCATGAAGGACGCGGCGGTATCGAGAATCTGGGTCAGGATGCTTTGCGGCAAGCCTTCAATGGACAGCAGGTGGGCCAGTTCGCCGTTCTTGTTCAGCTGCGGGTTATACATTTTCCAGCCTCCAGGCGAGTTGACCGCTGTCGTCCCGATCCAGAACCAGGTTATGCGCCTCTTTCAGGGTCACGTCCCAGACACCGTAAGTCGGGGCCACCGGCAGTTCGCGTCCACCGCGATCAGCGAGCACGGCCAGTTCGACCGCAGCAGGGCGGCCATAGTCGAACAGCTCATTGATGGCGGCGCGGGTCGTGCGGCCGGTATAAAGGACGTCATCGACCAGAATCAGGTGACGACCTTCGACATCAAATGGAATCACGGTCGGCCGACACTGCGGATGCAGGCCCTTTTCCGCAAAATCGTCGCGGTAGAACGACACGTCGATCAGGCCGATCTCTTCGCTCAGGCCCAGCAATTCGCGCAAACGTTCGGCGATCCACGCGCCACCGCTGTAGATGCCGACCAGCGCCGGGTTCTTGGAGAGTTGCGGACGAATCAGGTCGGCCAGTTGGCGACACTGCGCCTCGGCATCAGGCAGCGGATTGATCAGGGTGGACATGAGGGCTTTCGAACCAGGTTTGGAGGATGAGTTGGGCGGCGACCGCATCGAGCAATGGTTTGGCGGATCGGCTGTTGCGACCGGTTTCGCGCAGGCGTGCTTCGGCATCGACAGAGGTCATGCGCTCGTCGGCAAAACCGACCGGCAGGTTGTAACGACGTTTCAGGCGCTCGGCAAACTTGGTGGCGAGTCGCGTCATTTCGTGGGGCGTGCCATCCGCGTGGGTGGGCAGGCCGACAACCAGCTGTTCCGGCTGCCATTCGGCAACCAGCTTGGCGATGGCGGCAAAACGGTCATCGTTCGATTCGGCATGGATGGTGGTCAGCGGATGCGCCGTGCCAAGCAGCGTTTCGCCTGTCGCGACGCCGATACGCTTTTCACCGAAATCAAAGGCCAGGACAGTGCCCATCAGCGATGCGATCCGCTCATGCGTGGCCGGCCACATCGGAAAGCTGGGTAAAGCTGATGCCGAGTTTCTGCATGGCGGCGGGAAGACGCTCCTCCGGCGGCAAGTCGAAGAGGATTTCTGCCTTGGCCGGCACGGTCAGCCAGGAGTTCTGGGCCAGTTCGTTTTCGAGCTGGCCGGCGTCCCAGCCGGCGTAGCCCAGCGTCACCAGGATTTCTGCGGGCACACCGTCGCTGCCCACCGAACTCAGCACATCACGTGAACTGGTCAGGCCGACTTCGCCATTGACCGCCAGCGTCGATTGCCAGTGACCAATCGGTCGATGCAGGACAAACCCCCGATCCAACTGGACCGGACCACCGAAATAAACCGGTAGTTTGGCCAGGCTCTCGGCCGACAGTTTGATGTCTATTTTCTCGAACAGACCGGCCAGATCCATGTCGATCGGACGATTGACGATAATCCCCAACGCCCCGTTTTCATTGTGTTCACAGATGTAAACGAGGGCATTCGAGAAATACGGGTCTTCCAGCGTCGGCATGGCGATGAGGAAGTTGTCGGTCAGGTTGACGTTGTCCATGCTGGAATTTTAATCGTCGGGGAGGTACAAACCAACCATGAAAAAAGAAAAAGCCCTCGTCTGGTTCCGTCGCGACCTGCGCGATCACGATCATGCAGCCCTGAGCGCCGCCCTGGCAGCCGCCCAACAGGTTTATTGCGCCTTCGTTTTTGACCGCGACATTCTTGATGCGCTGCCGACCCGGCACGATCGTCGGGTCCAATTCATTCGGGAATCGCTGGTCGAACTGGACAGGTCGCTTCGCCAGAAAGGGGGCGGTCTGATCGTTGTTCACGGCCATGCAGCCGCGGAAATTCCGTTACTGGCACACCGCCTGGGCGTCTCGGTCGTGTTCGCGAATCGGGATTACGAGCCTGCGGCCAAAGCGCGCGACGCCGAGGTGAGTCGGGGCTTGATGGCCGATGGTATCGACTTTGTTCACCTCAAGGATCAGGCCATTTTCGACGGTGACGAGGTACTGACCCAAGCCGGCAAACCATTTTCCGTGTTCACGCCGTACAAGAACGCCTGGCTGAAGCGCTTGACGGCGGCGGACACTGCCGTCTGGCCCTGCACGGGCCAACTGGCTGGCGGCGAGGGGGCTGGCATCCCAACGCTGGCCGAGATCGGCTTTGAGACCACTGATCTCGGCGAACTCGGCATCCAGCCGGGCATGAGCGGCGCCCGTGCACTGTGGGAGGATTTCTGCCAAGGCCGCATCGCCCGTTATGGTGCGCTACGCGATTTTCCGGCGGTGAAGGGCGTGTCCTATCTGTCCGTACATCTGCGCTTTGGCACCATTTCGATCCGCGAACTGGTGCGCGCTGCCGTGGCGGCGGAAGCCAACGTCTGGCTCAGCGAGCTGATCTGGCGGGATTTTTACTTCATGATCCTCGACCGTTTTCCGCAGGTCGTCGGCCACGCCTTCAAACCGGACTACGACGCGATCCAGTGGGCCGACTGGCCGGCTGGACTTGCCGCCTGGTGCGAGGGGCGTACCGGCTATCCGCTGGTCGATGCGGCGATGCGCCAGTTGAATTTCAGCGGCTGGATGCACAATCGGCTACGCATGGTGGTCGCCTCGTTCCTGACCAAGGATCTCGGCCTCGACTGGCGGCTGGGCGAACGCTATTTCGCCGAGCAGCTCAACGACTTCGATCTATCAGCCAACAATGGTGGCTGGCAGTGGGCCGCGTCGAGCGGCTGCGATGCCCAGCCATATTTCCGGATTTTCAACCCGATCACGCAGTCGGAAAAATTCGACCCGGACGGCAAGTTCATTCGTCGCTACGTACCCGAACTGGCCAGGGTGCCGAACAAATACATCCACGCGCCGTGGCGGATGGGACGCATCGAACAGGCGGCGCTGGGCGTGGTGATTGGCCGCGATTACCCAGGCCCTATCGTCGATCACGCCACGGCGCGCGAGGCCACGCTGGCGCGCTATGCGGTGGTGAAAAAGGCCGTGTGACGCGGTCGGCGTCGCGGGAAGTACCGTCAACGGCACCTCCCGCGGTCAACCGGAATTATTGGGCTTTTTTGCAATATTTCGCGACGAGGCCAAGCAGTTCGACCTCATCGTAGGGCTTGCCCAGATAGTGATTGGCGCCGATTTCCAGCGCGTAGTTGCGATGCTTGTCCGCCGTTCGCGACGTAATCATGACGATGGGCAAGGAGCGCAGGCGCGCATCTGCGCGGATATTGCGGACCAGATCGAAGCCGTCCATGCGCGGCATTTCGATATCGGAGAGGATCACATCCGGCAGCACATCGACCAGCTGCTCCAGCGCATCGACGCCGTCCTTGGCCAGAATGACCTGATATCCCTCACGCATCAGCAGACGGCTGGTGATCTTGCGTACCGTCAGCGAGTCGTCGACCACCATCACGGTCGGCAGGCTCGACGCCTCTGTCAGCACCGGTGGCAGCATGGTCGGCACCGCCGTATGCACCATCGATACGATGGCCCGACTGGCCAGCGCAACCGGGTTCAGAATGAGCACCACCTTGCCGTCACCGAGCACCGTCGCACCCGCGATGCCCACCACACGGGCAAGCTGGGCGCCGATATTCTTGACGACAACTTCTCGATTACCCTTGAGTTCATCGACCAGAATGGCAACCCGCTGCGAACCGGAGCGCAGCAACAATACCCAGTACTGGCGATGCGCTTCGGGCACCGCCTGAGCGTCACCGAGCAGATGCGGCAGGAAATGGAAGGGGTAGCGATTGCCCTGCCAGTTCACTTCGCCATCCTCGCGAATGGCGGCCAAGCCTTTTTCCTTCATTTCCATGACCTGTTCGATCATGGTCGAGGGCACGGCATACAGCTGGCTGCCGACCCGGACCAGCAGCGTCTGGGTCACCGCCAGCGTCAGCGGCAGGTAAAGCCGGAAGGTCGTTCCCTTGCCCGGCTGCGACAGAATTTCGATACGGCCGCCCAGTGCCGACACAGCGGTCTTCACCACGTCCATGCCAACCCCCCGGCCGGCCAGCTGTGTCAATTCGGTGGCGGTCGAGAAACCGGGCTGAAAGATGAAGTCGAACAAGGCGGCATCATCCACCACCTGTCCCGGCTGGAGCAGCCCCATGTGCTCGGCGCGCGCACGAATGCCACTGGCGTTCAGTCCCTTGCCATCGTCGGCCATCGACAGGATGATTTCATTGCCTTCCTGCGCCAGCTTGACGACAATTTCTCCGGCCTCCGGCTTGCCAGCGGCCAGACGCTCATCACGATGCTCGATACCGTGCGCCACGGCGTTGCGCAGCATGTGTTCAATCGGTGCCAGCATCTTGTCGAGCACGGAACGGTCGATATCGACCTGACCG
The DNA here is from genome assembly GCA_035328505.1 of Azonexus sp. Lineage (GTDB taxonomy): Bacteria > Pseudomonadota > Gammaproteobacteria > Burkholderiales > Rhodocyclaceae > Azonexus. Next base: position 9,683 of record DAOLIO010000004.1, on the reverse strand, counting down.
CCGACGATGTCCAGATTGGCCCGCTTGCCGGTTTCCTTGGTGGTCTGCCGGACGATGCGGTAGAGGCGCTCGGTCTGGCTGGAGAAGGGCACCATACGCACGCTCATCAGCTCGTGCTGCAGACTGCGGTTCAGACGCGACTGGGCCAGAATGGCCGCGTTGGCATCATCGAGGTTCTTCAGCAAGTTTTGCTGCACGGTTGCAACGTCGTTGACCGACTCGGCCATGAACCGCGTCAGCTCTTGGAAGCGGGTGAAGCGGTCGAGTTCCAGCGGGTCAAAATCCGCCTCGCTGTCCGGCGCCTGGGCAACGCGCGCCTGAATCTGGGATTCCGCCTGAATTTCAATTTCGCGCAACTGGCGGCGCAGGCGAATGACGTTTTCCGTGAGTTCGAGCAACGACCCCTTCAGGCTGCGCATTTCACCTTCGATCCGGCTGCGGGCGATCGAAAGCTCGCCGGCCTCGCTGACCAGCCGATCCACCAGGTCGGCGCGAACACGCAAGGTCGCCCGCTCCCCACTCACCTCGGATTCGGCCTCGGCTTCAGCCGGAATCTGACCAACCAGCGGTGCGGACTCTGTTGCCCCGGCCTGCGCCGGTGCGGTCGTCACGGGCGCGGCGACCGGCCCGGCGCGCAAGCGCTCAACGGCCTGCACCAGCATGTCAAAGCCGGCTTCGATTTCATCGATAAACGCCGGCGTCACCTGACCGGCACGCAATGCTTCCTCAACGCGCGCTTCCAGCAGATGGGTTGCTTCGCCGAGGTTCATGGCGCCGGCCATGCGGGCGCTCCCCTTGAAGGTGTGCAGCAGGCGCGCAATGGCATGCGGGGCGACATCCGCGGTCAGATCACTGCGCCAGGCACGCGCCTGAGCGGTCAGATCACGGGTCAGATCGCCTGCTTCTTCAAGGAAGATCGGCAGCAGTTGCTCATCAAACTCATCATTCAGCTGCGCGACATCTGTTGTAATCTTTGTCGGCTCGGCCACCGGCTCAGGCGTGGGGGCGGGTGTTGCAAGACCGGGCATGGCAATGATCTCGGCACCCGCAGGCGATACCGGCTCTTCAACGGCGGGGGCTGGATGGTAAATATCATCCAGCGCAGCGATCAGTTGAATCTGCTCGTCCGGTGCTCGTTGCAGGGCCAGGCCGGCAAACATCTCTTCAAGCGTAATGATGCTCTGGCGAACCGTCTCCAGCCCTTCGATACTTTCCGGATGCGCCGAACCATCGCGGCGCAACAGGGCGTGTTCAAGCGCGATGGCCAGATGATTGAGCGGCATCAGGCCAACCGTCGCCGCAATGCCGCCCAGCGTATGGGCGGCACGCGTCATGTCGAAGGTGGTCGGGGCGGATGGATTGGCATCGAGCACCGCATAGGCGGCCACCAGCGTTTGCAAATGGCCGCGAGCCTCTTCGCGGAAGATGTCGTACAAGGTCGGCGCAACCTTGACGATTGGCTGAATATTTGAAATTTCCTCGATTTTTGGCGTTGACCGCGGGAAGACTTCTTCCGGCTCAACAGGCGCTTCAATGACCACGCTTTCCAGCGGCAACGCTGGTTCCGGCGCTTCAGTCACCTCGAGTGGCGGCGCCACGGGCACTACCTCAACAGCCGCTTGCTCGACGGGCGGTTCGATCTCGGCCAACTCGCTGACGGGCGGTTCGATCTCGACCACGGGCACGGCTACTGCCGGTTCAACGCCACGCAACCGTCCGGCCAGTGCAACCAGTGCGCCCGCATCCGGCACGCCGCCTTGGCCGTTTTCGAGATGGCTGACCCATGTCGAAAACAGCGTATGGGCGTCTTCAATCATCCGCTGCAGGTCCGGGGTGACCGTCGTGTCCTGACGCAGCCAGAGATTCAGGGTCTGCTCCAGCTCCCAGGCCACTTCGCCGAGATCCTTGAGCCCGACCATCCGGCCACTACCCTTCAGGGTATGCATGGAACGACGTACGGTCGTCAACGCCTCGATATTGTTCGGAGCTCCGGCCAGCAAGGCCTTTTGATCACCAATGGTGGCCAGCACTTCATTGGCTTCTTCGAGGAAGATCGCCAGCAGTTCCGCGTCGATGGCCTCGTGGGTAGCATCCGCCAGTTGCAGGGTTTCGGCCGAGGATGCTTCGAGCGTCTGCGGCGTCAGGCCAGATAGCGCAGCATCGACCTCGCCTCCCGCCTGCAATGCGGCCAGTGCGGCCTTGGCTGAATCGCCCAATTCGCGGTTGGCGACCAGATCTGCATCTTTCTGGATCGCCTGCAGGTTCTGTTTGAGCTCATCCTGCAAGCGCGTATCTTGCGGCGCTTCACGCAGCGCGTTGGCCAGTGCCTGCGTTTCACGGGCCTGCTGGGCAAGCTGCGCTTCAACCGTCGGTGCGGGCTTGGCCTCAGCGTCTGCAGCCGAGGCGGACTTCTCGCCGTGCATGCGACGAACAAACGCATCAAAATCAGTTTCGCCGTTCTGCAGCGAATCAACGAAGAAGCCTAGCAAGGACAGCTGGTGGGCGACCGCCTCGAAATCCCCACTGGCCGGCTGATAGTCCGGCTGGGCAAATTGCTGGATCCGGGCGCCGCATGCCTTGAGGCTGTTGACCGCGCTGAAATGTCCCAGCATGGCCAGCGCACCACCGATCTGCTTCATCGGCTTGTCGAGCTGGAGCAGATCCTGCGCCTTGGCTGGGTCGCGGAAGAAAACATCAAGGGCCTGTTCGATCTGGGCCAGACTGTTCTGAATCTCCCGCCCAACCTGCCCGATCAGCAGTTTTTCCTGAGCCTTCCGCGTCATTTCGTCGAGGAGCGGAATCGCCTCGTCGCTCGCCGGACGACCCGCGATGCATCCGTACAGACGGGCGACCATGAGGTCAACCTGTTGCGCGAAATCGGTGCCCAGTCGCCGGAAGTTTTCCTGAGCGTTTTGCAGGAGGAGGATGGCCGTCGCCACTTCCATGGCGACCGAGTCGTTAAAACGTGAAGGTTGTTCAACCAGCCAGTTGGCGATAGCGCCCAGCCCCTGGCCCAGACGCTTCAGATCGGTCTGTCCGATTTCACCGGTTAATTGGGCGCAACTGCGCGCGTTGTCCGCAAAACCCTCCAGACTGGCGCCATGGCCGGTACAGAATTTGTTCCAAAGCTCCTCAATGGCACTGAGCGTCTCGCGCAGTTTGCGCAGCGAAGCCTGATGGGGCATCGGTGCCGCGACCTCAGCAACCGTCGGCAGCAGGCTGGAAAGGCCATAAACCGATTGAACTTCATCCACGCGCGGATGCAGGCCTGCCGGTGCCTGGGCAATGTAATACAGGGCCTCGCGCATGACCCGCTCAGCCACGTTGTTCGACCCCTCAAGCAAGCGACGGATCTGGGCATCGATGCGCGAGCAAAACTGGCGCGCCGTCTGATCGGCCGCGAGTTGCGGATCGGCCAGTGACTCCAGCAGCGCGAGCGAAACCCACCAGAAAGAACGCGCGATCGGCGTCGGCTGTATGGCGTCAATGGCGACCACCGCCTCGCACATGACCTGTCGGCCAATTTCTGCTTCAGCCGGCTTCCTGAGCCAGCTGAGCAAGCCTTTCTGAAAATGCATGCGCTCGGATTTCAGGGCATGCAAAAGCTGCTCTGAACCCAGCATGGGAACATCGACAGCCCGCTTGGGCGGGCGCAGCGAGAGATCCGGATAAAACAATTCGCAGGGGTGAGGAATCGGCAAGCTGCGTACTGCGGCCAATGCCTGCAAGGTCGGCAACAGACGCAGGGGCAGGTTAGGCTCGCCAGCGATCAGATCGTCAAGATACTGGCGCAGGGCGTTCAGCGTCTGGCGCAACACGGCGACTGATGCGTCGCCACCGGGCAGGCGATCCGCTTCAATGCCGGCAAGCAGAGACTCGGTCGACTCCGTGATCAGGGCAACGCCATCGAGCCCGACGATCGCCAGCGCACCATGGACCTGGTGCACGTGGGTTCGACAGAACTTGAGCTGCGTCGGATCAGCCGTCGCTTCGTACTGGTCGAGCGCCTCTTCTGCCCGTTGCAGGGCCAGATCAATTTCACCCTTGACCCAAGTCAGCGGGCCCAAATCAAATTCCGTTGCCGCGTTCATGATCTCTCGCGATGTCCGTCAGTCGACCTTGAAACCGGCGACCGAGCCCTTCAATTCGGAAGCCAGGGCAGTGAGTTCATCCACCGCCTGCGCTGTGCGCTGCGTACCGGCGGTCGTCTGCTCGGTCACTTGCAGAATATCCTGCATCAGGCGAGCCACTTGCGTCGCCGAATTGGCCTGGTTCTGCGTCGACGTAGAAATGTTCTGGATAAGGTCGGCCAGATTACGCGACACATCGCCAATTTCCGACAGCGCCTGACCGGCAGCGTCCGAGAGTTTGGCGCCATCAACCACGCCGCGGGTCGATTGTTCCATGGCGGAGACGGCATCCTGCGTGTCGGTCTGAATAGTTTTGACAATCGCCGCAATCTGCTTGGTCGCTTCGCCGGAACGTTCGGCCAGACGCTGCACCTCTTCGGCAACCACCGTAAAACCCCGTCCTGCATCACCGGCTGAAGCGGCCTGAATGGCCGCGTTCAGCGCCAGTACGTTGGTCTGCTCGGTAATATCGGAAATCAGTTCAACGATTTCACCGATTTCCTGCGAGCTTTCACCAAGACGCTTGATTCGCTTCGAGGTCTCCTGAATCTGGTTGCGAATTTCGTTCATGCCCTTGATCGAATCCTGCACCGCCTGCGTCCCTTTTTCTGCAGCCATCAGGGATTGGCGCGCAACCTTGGCCGATTGCGTCGCGTTGCCCGACACTTCGGACATCGAACGCGCCATGCTTAGTGCAGACTGGCCAGCCTGCTGAATTTCTGTCGATTGCCGTTCGGCTGCATCAAGCAATTCGGCCGAGGTCAAACGGGCGATTTCGGTGGCCGCCGTCACCCGGTTTGCCGCATCGTTGATCCGCCCGACCAATACACGCAGTTCTTCAATCGTGTAGTTGATGGAGTCGGCAATGGCACCTGTGATGTTTTCACTCACGGTTGCGGTCACGGTCAGGTCTCCGTCTGCCAGGTCACCCAGTTCGTTCATCAGGCGCAAAATGGCATCCTGATTTTCCCGATTCGTCTGGTCAGACACATGACGCTGAAGTTCGGCATCCTCGGCGCGGCGCCCGGTATCGTCGAGGTAAATCTTGACGAGCAGGGCCAGCGTCGCCAAAGCCAGCACGCTCAAAATGATGAGCGCAACAATATACATGCCGCGTTCAGCCAGACCTTGCTGATAACCCTGCGCAAGGTCGTCCGTCGCCTTCAGCAAATCCTCGCTTTCGCGAAAAATACGCGAGCCCGCCTGCTTGGACAGCACCAATGGCTGCATGTTGCCCAGAATACTGGCAACCGCCTCCTGATACCCCTTGAAAGCAACGTCGAGCTCACCGAGCTTGTTACGGCTCTCTGCATCGCCACCGCTCTTGGCAAGGCTGGCCAGGATATCGCGGAACGCATTGGTATCCTTTCCAAGCAGGAAGGCCACTTCCGGATTGATCTCGTCCCCCACCAGCAGCGCCGAGGCATTCTTGGCGATACGCTGGGTCAGCATCATCAGCTGGCTCGATGAGGCGATGTCCCTTGAGGCTGCCCCAGACTGCAATTTCAGCATGGCCACCTGTTCGGTCAGTTCTAACATTGCCGCATTCGTTTTATCGATGGTGGCTACGCTCTTGCCCAGTCCAATCAGGTTTGCCTCTTGGCCGATCACCGTCTCGGCATCCTTGTCAGTGCTCGCCCAGCGCTGGCCAAGAAGCTCCAGCTGCGGACGAACGCTGTCAGGCGAAGCTGAAATCCTGCCCCCCCCAAATTCACCACCATTCGCCAACTGCTCATACAGTTTCGCAAAGGTGGCACGTGATTCTTTCAGCTGGGTAAATGCCAGCGGATTGCCTTGCAAGGCCAGGGTTGATGCCTTGGCAAGCCGCTGCGATAGCATGCGCATTTCGCCGGAAGCCGCGATGTACGCCGTGTTCTCGGTGGATTCACGGTTGTCATGTACGACCAAACCGGCAATGATCAGCATCAGGAAGATGAAAATACCACCCAATATCTTCATCTGCTGAAGCACCGGTTGCGCGGCAAGGAAGCCAGGCAGGGCCAGCTGGCTGGTGGCTGAACCTGCCGAAACGGTCATCGGGGACGATGACGCCCCCTTTCCGGCATTACCTTGTTTCGGAAGCTTGAAGCTGAAAACCATGGAAATTCTCCGCTTGAGGGCATGGTGGCAAAGCCCACCATCATCCCCCGATATTCATGAAATCCTGATCAGCGAGCAGTTCGCGCACCGAGAGTTTGTGCCAGATTTTTCCTTGCGTATCGGCAAAACGCTGCATTCCCCACGCCGGCATGGAGATATCGGCCGGCTCGGCGGTGAAGTCTTCCGGATTTTTCAGGCCGAGCATGCGCGATACCAGCAATGCAGCATTGACACCATGCTTAGCCCCGATCAGCAACAGCCGGGCGTTGGCATTCTGGATAATCGGCGGACCACCTCGAAATTGCGAAAAATCACTGACCGCATGCAGGTTGCCACGAATATTGGCCAGTCCGACAAACCACGGACGAGTCAATGGCACAGGCGCCAGAAGCGAGGCCTGCACAATCTCGCCACCATCCGAAAGGTCCACCAACCAGGACTCCCCCCCCGCCTCGACGCCGAGCCAGGACGATGACCCCTTGCCTCGGGCCGCATTGCTGAGGCGAGTCGCCAGATATTCCTGAAAATCGCGAAGACTGGTTTTCCGGGCCATCTGGATTACGGTAGCGCAGCGACTCGTTGCAGCAACTCATCCGGATTCAGGGGCTTGACGAGATAATCGACCGCCCCCTGGCGCAAACCCCAAATCTTGTCGGTTTCCTGCCCCTTCGACGTGCAGACAATAATCGGAATACCCTTGGTTTCCTCGTCGCGGGTCAAGGTCCGCGTCGCCTGATAGCCATTCAGGCCGGGCATCACGACATCCATCAGGATCAGGTCAGGTTTGGTGGCCTTGGCCTTGACGATACCTTCCTCGCCGTTTTCTGCTGTCGTGACCTGATAGCCGGCCTTGGTCAGCACATCCACGGTAAAAAACCGTTCGGTCGGAGAGTCATCAACGACAAGGATATTTTTTACAGGCATGAGTTCCCCCAGAACTACGGATTTGATTCTGTCTCGGCGGGCAATGCAAAGGTCGCAACCGTCTGTAGCAGACTATCTTTTGTAAACGGCTTGGTCAGATATTGGTCAGAACCGACCATGCGGCCGCGAGCGCGGTCAAACAGTCCGTCCTTGGAGGACAGCATGATGACCGGTGTTGCCTTGAATTTAGAATTTTTCTTGATCAGCGAACAGGTTTGATAGCCGTCGAGACGCGGCATCATGATGTCGCAAAAAATCACACTGGGTTGGTGGTCGGCGATCTTGGCCAGCGCATCAAAGCCGTCCTCGGCGAGCACAACCTGACACCCGGCCTGGACGAGAAATATCTCGGCACTGCGCCGTATCGTATTGCTGTCGTCAATGACCATGACCCTGACGCCACGCAGTCTGGATAAATCAGCCACTATCCTGTCCCCTGGACCTCTTCGTGAGGTGCTATCAGTGCATCATACTACGGAACTATTCTTCCACGGCAAGGCCCACCAGCCACTGCCACCCGCCGGGAGATGGCTGCGTCGCCGCAAGATTCGGATAAAATCGCGGCCATCTTACCTAATTCCCTTCGCCCCCGCCAAGGGTGCGAATCACAATGAATACCCCCGCCACCATTCAGCCTACCCCGCCACTGGTCCTCGTATTCTCTGCCAGCGACCCATCGTCCGGCGCCGGCATGCAAGCGGACCTGCTGACATTGGCCAGCCTGGGCTGCCATGCCCTCAGCGCCATCACCGCCCTGACGGTTCAGGATACGGTCGGCGTACAAAGCGTGCACCCGGTCGCAGCTGAATTGCTTGAACAGCAAGCCCGCACCGTGCTCGAAGACATGCCGGTGGCCGCCTTCAAGATCGGCATGCTGGGCAGCGTTGAAAATGTGCTCGCAGTCGCCGAAATCATTGCTGACTACCCAGAAATTCCATTGATTTTCGACCCTGTCCTGGCGTCTGGGCGTGGCGACGAGTTGTCGAGCGAAGACGTGATTTCTGCTATCCGAGAAATGCTGCTGCCACAAACCACACTGCTGACCCCGAATGCACCGGAGGCACGGCGACTGGCGGAGAGTGACGATGATGACGGCGAACCATCGTTCGATGTCTGCGCCCAGCGCCTGATTGAAATGGGCGCGCAGTACGTGTTGATCACCGGCACCCACGAAAACACACCGCAGGTCGTCAACACGCTGTACGGCGCCGGTGGCGTCATCCGTCGCGATAGCTGGGAGCGCCTGCCTGGCAGCTACCACGGCTCAGGCTGCACGCTGGCGTCGGCCATCGCTGGCTGCATTGCCGGCGGCGCCGGCATGGAGGACGCCGTGCACGACGCTCAGGACTACACGTGGCAAACACTGGCCAATGGCTTTCGCGCCGGCATGGGGCAATTCATCCCCGACCGTTTTTTCTGGGCGCGCGGCAATGACGAAGAGGCCGCCCAAGAGAAAGGCGACGGCAAGGCCGATGGCGAATAAATTACGCGGTCTTTACGCCATCACGCCGGAATATGCTGACGGCGCCCGCCTGCTGGCCGAACTTGAAGCCGCGCTGGCCGGCGGTTGCCGGATCGTTCAGTACCGCGACAAAACGAGCACCATGACGGAACGTGTCATTCGTGCCCACGCCTTGCGGGATCTGACCCGCCGTTATGGCGCAAAACTGCTGATCAACGACGATATTGCCCTGTGTTTTCTTGTCAGAGCCGATGGAGTACATCTTGGCAAGGATGATGGCAACCTGATGGCCGCCCGGGCGATACTGGGCTCAAGCCGCATCCTCGGCGCATCGTGCTATGCCGATTTCGCCATGGCAGAAACGGCTGATGCGGCCGGCGTCGATTACGTCGCCTTCGGTGCGGTCTATCCTTCGCCAACCAAGCCGGAAGCCGCGCTCGCCCCAAAGGATTTGTTTTTTGACGCAAAAATCCGGTTGACCGCAGCAAGCTGCGCCATCGGTGGCATTACGCTGGACAACGCCCCCCCGCTGATTGCCGCGGGTGCCGACCTGCTCGCGGTCATCACCGATCTCTTTTCGGCGCCCGACATCAGCGCACGCGCCGCCGCCTATCAACGTCTTTTTCAGGAAGCAACGTCATGATCTCTCGCAACCAGCAACTGTTCGAACGCGCCCAGCGCCACATCCCCGGCGGCGTCAATTCGCCGGTCCGCGCCTTCCGCTCGGTTGGCGGCACGCCCTGTTTCTTCCAGAAGGGTGCCGGGGCGAAAGTCCAGGATGCAGATGGCAAATGGTACACCGACTACGTCGGCTCCTGGGGCCCGATGATCCTCGGCCACGCCCATCCCGAAGTCATCGCCGCCGTGCAGGCTGCCGCCGTCGATGGCCTCTCCTTCGGTGCGCCAACCGAGAAGGAGGTCGACATCGCCGACCTCCTGTGCGAACTGGTGCCGTCGATGGACATGGTCCGCCTGGTTTCCTCGGGCACCGAGGCGACCATGAGCGCCATCCGTCTGGCGCGTGGCCATACGGGCCGCGACATCCTGATCAAGTTCGAAGGCTGCTA
>DAOLIO010000003.1:0-48819 GCA_035328505.1 Azonexus sp. | reverse complement strand
CCAGTGATCATGTTTTCATCGATCACTACTTTTTCGACATTCTCCATGCCCGGGAGTTCGTACATCGTGTCGAGTAATGCATGTTCAATGATCGACCGCAGGCCACGAGCACCTGTCTTGCGAGCCAGTGCCTTCTTGGCGATGGCTGAAAGGGCACCGGGACGGACTTCAAGTTCTACGTCTTCCATACTGAACAGCTTCTGGTATTGCTTGATCAGCGCGTTCTTTGGTTCCGTCAGGATCTGGATCAAGGCTGGCTCTTCCAGTTCCTGTAGAGTGGCGACCACCGGCAGGCGACCAATCAACTCGGGGATAAGGCCAAACTTGATCAGATCTTCGGGTTCAGCGTCGAGCAGTACCTGGCCGACAGCCTTCTTGTCTTCCTTGCTCTTCACTTCAGCACCGAAACCTATGCCACCACGCTCAGAGCGATTGAGAATAATTTTCTCCAGGCCGGCAAATGCGCCACCGCAGATAAACAGGATATTGGTCGTGTCGACCTGAACAAAATCCTGATTTGGATGCTTGCGACCGCCCTGAGGCGGAATCGAAGCGACCGTGCCTTCGATTAGCTTGAGCAGAGCCTGCTGAACGCCTTCACCGGAAACGTCACGGGTGATCGACGGGTTGTCAGACTTGCGGGAAATCTTGTCGATTTCGTCGATATAGACGATGCCTTGCTGCGCTTTTTCGACATCGTAGTCGCACTTTTGCAGCAGCTTCTGGATGATGTTTTCGACGTCCTCACCGACATAGCCGGCTTCAGTCAGCGTCGTTGCGTCGGCCATGACGAAAGGCACGTTAAGCAGGCGAGCCAGTGTCTGGGCGAGCAATGTCTTGCCGGAACCTGTCGGGCCGACGAGCAGAATGTTGCTCTTGGCCAGTTCTACTTCGCCGGCATTCTTCGCGGTGTGACGCAGACGCTTGTAGTGATTGTAGACCGCCACGGCGAGAATGCGCTTGGCAACTTCCTGGCCGATGACATACTGGTCAAGAATCGAGCAGATCTCGCGCGGCGTCGGCAGGTCGGAGCGACCGGCCTTGGCGGCTTCTTCCGGGAGTTCGTCTCGGATGATGTCGTTGCAGAGTGAAATGCACTCGTCACAGATGAACACCGACGGACCGGCGATCAGTTTTTTTACTTCGTGCTGGCTCTTTCCGCAGAAGGAGCAGTAAAGAAGTTTTTCCGGGCTGCCTTTAGTCATCTGAGGTCTCCGTTCAAGCCGCGTCGCGGCGGGTCAGTACCTTGTCGATCAAACCGTATTCTGCTGCTTCGGCGGCCGACAGGAAATTGTCACGGTCGGTGTCTTTTTCAATGCGCTCAAGCGGTTGACCGCTGTGCTCGGCCATGATTCGGTTCAGACGATCGCGGATCGACAGGATTTCCTTCGCGTGGATGGCGATATCCGATGCCTGGCCCTGGAAGCCGCCCAGCGGCTGGTGGATCATCACGCGGGAATTCGGCAGGGCAAAACGCTTGCCCTTGGCGCCAGCGTTAAGCAGAAAGGCACCCATGGAGGCAGCCTGACCGATGCACAGCGTGGATACGTCCGGCTTGATGAATTGCATGGTGTCGTAGACCGACATGCCGGCTGTCACGGACCCGCCCGGTGAGTTGATGTAGAAATAGATGTCCTTGTCCGGATTCTCTGCTTCGAGGAACAGCAGCTGGGCAACGACCAGGTTGGCGGTAACGTCGTTCACAGGGCCGACAAGAAAAATCACGCGCTCTTTGAGGAGGCGCGAATAGATGTCGTACGCGCGTTCGCCGCGGCCGCTCTGCTCCACCACCATGGGGACCATGCCGAGTGCCTGTGGATCCCAGTTGTTTGCGTTGTCGATATTCATGTCAGCCCTTGTGCGTTGCTTGTTGGTTACATTCAAGACGATTGTCGCTTTCGCGACAAGGTCCAGATTACTGCTTCTGACCCATCAATTCATCAAAAATTGCAGCCTTGTCGCTAACCTTGGCCTTGCTCAGCACCCAGGTGACCACATTGTTTTCAATGGCGACGCCTTCAACTTCCTGAAGGCGCTGCGGTTGAGCGTAATACCAGCGGATAACTTCTTCCGGATGCTCGTAGCTTTGGGCGGTTTCTTCAACCATGGCACGAACCTGCTCCGGTGTAGCCTGAAGTTTTTCCGTCTTGACAACTTCAGCAAGGATCAGGCCAAGGATGACACGGCGCTTGGCCTGGTCAGCAAACCATTCTGGCTGGATCGGCATATCCTTGATCTTCATGCCACGCTGTTCCATGTCCTGGCGGGCTGCTTGCATCAGACGCTGGATTTCCATGTCGACCAAGGAAGTCGGTACGGAGATCGGATTGGCCTTGATCAGTGCTTCCATGACCTGGTCCTTCAGCTTGCCTTCGATGCGGCGCTTAACTTCTCGCTTAAGGTTGGCTTCGATTTCGCTGCGCATCTTGGTCACGTCGCCGTCGGCGATACCCATGCTTGTAGCGAATTCGGCGTCCAGGGCCGGCATGACCGGGGCCTGCACCTGCTTGACGGTGACTTCGAACTGAACAGTCTGACCGGCCAAGTCTGCAGCGTGGTAGTCAGCAGGGAAGGTCAGGTCGAAAGTCTTGGTATCGCCGGCACTGGCGCCTTCAACGGCATTTTCGAAATCCGGCAGCATCATGCCCTGGCCGAGTACAAAGGGGTAATCGCTGGCCTGGCCGCCCTGGAACGGTACGCCATCCTTCTTGCCGAGGAAGTCGATGACAACACGGTCTTCCTTGGCAGCTGCACGGTTGGCATCGGAATAGCTGACGCGTTGCTTGCGCAGGATGTCCAAGGTCTTGTCGACTTCGGCATCCGTTACCTCGAGGACCGGGCGTTCGACTTCTGCGGTCGACAGATCGCCGGGGGTGAATTCCGGATATACCTCGAAAACAGCGGAGAATTCGATGTGGGTCGTGCTTTCGGTGGTTTTCGGTTCGATGCGCGGATAACCGGCGACACGCATCTGCTGGGCGGTCACGGTTTCTACGAAGACTCGATCGAGTTGTTCGGACAGCACTTCGTGACGCGCCTGGTCGCCATGCTGCTGCTTGACGATATTGAACGGCACTTTGCCCGGGCGGAAGCCAGGCACCTTCATGTTCTTGCCCATACGCTTCAGGCGCTGTTCCATTTCCTTCTCGACATCGGCGATGGCGATGGAGAGGTCGACGCGGCGTTCAAGTTCGTTAGCTTGTGCAGTGGTTGCTTCCATGAGAGTTCCTTGTGACTACAGAGCCGAAAAAATAAAGCTGACAATAATATCATGGGAGCCCCAATGCAGTGCGCTTCTACCTCGTGTCACGAATCTTTGTCATCGATGTATCTTTGCCTGTAGACAGAGTCTTCGGAACTTCGTACAATGCGCGCCTTCTTCAGCGGCGGCTGTAGCTCAGTTGGTAGAGTCCCGGATTGTGATTCCGGTTGTCGTGGGTTCGAGCCCCATCAGTCGCCCCAGAATTTAACCCCCGCACACCGCAAGGTCTGCGGGGGTTTTCACATTTGGAGTTGGCGTTAGATGACAAATTCCGTATTTTCCGGTCTTCAACCGTCCATGGTGTGGAGGCACTTCGCGACCCTGTGTGCCATTCCACGCGCTTCCAAGCATGAGGGCGCATTGCGCTCAGTTATTCTGCAATGGGCGACGGCCCAGGGGCTTGATACGTCGATCGATGCTGCGGGCAACCTGATCGTCCGGAAGCGGGCATGCCCGGGATGTGAGGGTTTTCCGGGTGTCGTGCTGCAGGCACATCTGGATATGGTATGCCAGAAGAATTCGGATAGCGCCCACGATTTTTCACGCGATCCTATCGTCCCGGAATGTCGCGATGGTTGGCTGGTGGCCGACAAGACGACGCTGGGCGCGGATAACGGCATCGGTGTCGCGCTTATTCTGGCAGCGCTTGAAGATCAGGATCTGGTGCACGGACCTTTGGAAGCCTTGCTGACCGTTGATGAAGAGGCCGGCATGGGTGGTGCCCATGGGCTGAAGGCAGGCATGCTGCAGGGCAGTTTGATGCTGAATCTGGACACTGAGGAATGGGGCGAGTTTTACCTCGGTTGTGCTGGCGGGCTGGATGTTAACGTCCAGCGAGACAGTATGGCCGAGGCCGTTCCCGCCGACTATCAGGTCTTCAGGATTGAATTGAGCGGCTTGCGGGGCGGGCATTCCGGGGTTGATATTCACGAAGAGCGGGGCAATGCGATCAAGTTGCTGGTGCGCACGTTGCAGGAATTGAGCATGGAAATGCCGCTGCGGCTTTCCGAACTGCAGGGCGGTACGGCCCGAAATGCCTTGCCACGTGAGGCCTTTGCGATGGTTGCGGTGCCTGTGGCGGCGGCGGGCCGCTTGCCTGCGATGCTGGCGGCCAGCGAAGCAAGATTGCGCGGTGAGTTGCAGGGGATTGATGAAGGGCTTCGCATGGTTGTTTCGCCCGCCCGAGCGTTGCAGGTGATGTCGTTGGCCGAGCAGAAAATATGGCTGGCATCGCTCCATGCCGCGCCCCATGGCGTGCGCCGGATGAGTCGACAAGTGCCCGGCGTGGTTGAGACGTCCAACAATCTGGGCATGCTGAATCTGCACCCGAATGGGGGCGCATGCAATTTTATGGTGCGCTCGCTGCTCAGTAGCGGCAGTCTGGCGCTGGCCGATGAGATTGTCAGTTTATGGGCGTTGTCCGGGACCAGGGCAGAGAAGGAAGGCTTCTATCCTGGCTGGGCCCCGAATCCGGCGTCAGCCCTGCTCAAGTTGTGCGAGTCGGTCTATCGGCGAGAATTCGCAGCGGACTCCCGGGTTCAGGTCATTCACGCCGGACTGGAGTGCGGCATTATTGGCGACAAATATCCGGGGATGGATATTGTTTCTTTCGGCCCGACCATTCGTGGGGCCCATGCACCGGGCGAGCGGGTGGATGTGGCTTCGGTCGACCGTTGCTGGTGCTTGTTGCGGGCCATTCTGCAGGAGATTCGCTAGCGGTGTGGCGGGAAAAGCGGCCAGGAAAAATTTCAATTTTGGCTGTTTTTTCCGGTTGACCGCGGAAGTCGGTTGCCGAAGCTTTCTGGCCGCAGAATAGAAGCTTATCGCCGCCGTATTGCCTCTCGGCGGGCCAGCCCGAGCTTGGTGGAGCGTTCCATCTTTTGCACAAAGGCGGGGAAATCGAGACCGAACTTGGCGCGCAGTTCCTTGGCGTAGTTGTGTAGCCAGCGCCAGCGCGGCTCGAAATGGCGTTCCTTGAAGGCGTAGAGGACGTGGTTGCCGTCGTCCGGCACCGAAATAACAATGACCTGATCGTCGAAGACGTGCATGGCTTCGCCGATCAGGCCGGCGTAGGTTTCTTTTTCGCCGGCCAGGTTGATGACCAGCACACCGTTGCCCGACAGCTTGGCGAAGGCGTTGTCGAAGAATTCGCGGTTGGCCAGGCTGGGGGCAAATCCGGTTTTGTCGAAGGCATCGACGAGCAGGGCGTCGATGCCTTTTTCGGTGGTTTCGAGAAATAGCGCGCCGTCCGCTTCCAATACTTGCAGGCGTTCATCGTCGGGCGGCAGCAGAAAGGTATCGCGGAAGGCGATGACGTCGGGATCAAGTTCGACGGCCGTCAGTTGCGTGCCGGGCATCTTGTGATAGCAGAACTTGATCAGCGAACCGCCGCCAAGGCCAATCAGCACAATCCGCTTGGGGCGTGGCTGGAAGAGCAGAAAGGCCATCATTTTCTGCGTGTAGCGGATGGCCAGGTCGTTCGGCGCCTTGAGCGACATTTCGCTCTGCATCAGGCGGACGTTGAAATAGAGGTAGCGCGATTTGCCGTCGTCGATGACGAAAGGCTTGGGGTAGGTTTCGTCGAGCAACTGGGCGCGCAACTGGCCTTCCTTGGCCCAGGATGGCTCGTGCATGAGCACGGTGCCCGTTTCGACGTCGAACGGGCTGGGCATGTCGAACAGTGGGGTCAATCCGGCCGCTTAGTCGGGCAAGTCGGCGGCGTGCAGCAGGAAGACGAATTGGTCGCCGGCGGCAGTGTCGAGCCAAGTGAAGGGCAGCGTCGGGTAAGCGGCTTCGAGATCGTCGCGGTTGTGGCCAATTTCGACGATCAGGAGGCCGTTGTCAGTCAGGTGCTTCTTCGCCTCGCGCAGGATGATGCGCGTGAAATCGAGGCCGTCTTCGCCTGAGCCGAGGGCCAGTTCGGGCTCGTGCAGGTATTCCGGCGGTAGCGCGGCGACCGATTCGGCATTGACATAGGGCGGGTTGGAAATGATCAGGTCGAATTGTCGGCCTTGCAGGCTGGCAAAGGCATTCGAATGGATCAGCTCGATGCGCTCGGTCAAGTGGTAGTCGGCGACATTGCGCTCGGCTACGGAAAGGGCACCTTCAGACAGGTCGACCGCGGCGACTTCGGCATTCGGGAAGGCGAGGGCGGTGAGGATGGCCAGGCAGCCAGAGCCGGTGCACAGATCAAGCGCTGACGCGATGCCCCACGGATCCTCGATCCATGGCGTCAGTTGTTCATCGAGCAGTTCGGCAATAAATGAGCGCGGCACGATGACGCGGTCATCGACATAGAACCGGTGCTCACCCAGCCAGGCTTCATTCGTCAAATAGGCGGCAGGCAGGCGTTCTTCGCAACGGCGGCGATAGATATCGAGCAGGGCCTCGCGTTCGTGCGGTAACAGATGCGCATCAAGAAAGGGTTCGAGGCGGTCGAGCGGTAGATGCAGGGTGTGCAGCGTCAGATAGACTGCTTCGTCCCAAGCATTGTCGCTGCCATGACCAAAGAACAGTTGGGCGGCATTGAAGCGGCTGACCGCATAGCGTAGATAGTCGCGAACGGTGGTCAGCTCGCCTTTGGCAGTCGGGTCGCTCATGCGGTCATCAGTTGTTCGAGGATGCGGCGGTAGATGGCGGACAGCTTCGGCAGCGCATCCACGGCAATGCACTCGTCGATCTTGTGGCTGGTGGCGTTGACCGGGCCGATTTCCAGCATCTGCTTGCAGATTTCGGCAATGAAGCGGCCATCGGACGTGCCGCCGGTAGTGGAAAGCTCAGTGTCTATCCCGCAGATATCGCGGATCGCGGTTGTGGCAGCGTCAGCCAGCGGGCCACGACCGGTCAGGAAGGGACGGGCGCCGAGGGTCCATTTGATGTCGTAATCCAGGCTGTGTTTGTCGAGAATGGAAAGCAGGCGCTGTTGCAGGCTTTCCGGTGTGCTGGCCGTGGAAAATCGAAAATTGAACTTGATTTCCAGTTGACCGGGAATCACGTTGGTGGCGCCGGTGCCACCGTGGATATTGGAAATCTGCCAGGTGGTTGGCTGGTAGTACTCGTTGCCCTGGTCCCATGCCGTGGCGGCCAGTTCGGCCAGGGCCGGGGCGGCTTCGTGGATCGGGTTACGGCCTTTTTCCGGGTAGGCGATGTGACACTGAATGCCCTTGACCGTCAGGTTGCCGGAGAGCGAACCGCGGCGGCCGTTTTTGATCATGTCGCCCAGCGTATCAACTGAGGTCGGCTCCCCGATGATGCAGAAATCGAGCATCTCGCCGCGTGCCTTGAGGGCTTCGACAACGATGACGGTGCCGTCGGTGGCATCGCCTTCTTCATCGGAGGTGAGCAGGAAGGCCAGCGATCCGGGATGGTTCGGGTTGGCAGCAATGAAGGTTTCGACCGCGGTGACCGCCGCAGCAATAGAGGATTTCATGTCGGCGGCGCCGCGGCCATAGAGCATGCCATCCCGGACTTCCGGGGCAAAGGGCGGCGAGGTCCATTTTTCGAGCGGGCCGGTCGGTACAACATCGGTGTGGCCGGCGAAAACGAAGAGCGGTGCGCTAGTGCCGCGACGCGCCCACAAATTGGTCACGCCGTTACGGTTGATGAATTCGATGGAGAAACCCAGTGGCTTCAGGCGTTCGAGCAGAATGTCCATGCAGCCACCGTCTTCCGGCGTGACGGAGTGGCAGGACATGATCTGCCGGGCAAGTTCAAACGTAGGGTCGGACATCAGTGCGTTTCTTCGTCGTTGTCAGCCAGGCTGAGGGTGAATTCCTTGAACGACGTGCCGCCTTCGCTGGTGCTGTCGAATTCGAGCGTCACATCGGACTTCCGGTCTTCCTTGCCGGTCGTGCTGCCGAATTCGGAATTGTTGATCAGCCACGACAGGTTGGTTGGGGAATCGGCGTTGGCCAGGGCTTCGTCGATGGTGATGGTACCGGCGCTGTACAAGTTGAACAGGTCCTGCTCGAAGGTCTGTGATCCCGGCGCCAGCGTCTGTTCCATGGCGTCCTTGATACCCTGGACTTCACCACGCTCGATCAGCTCGCTGATATGGCGGGTGTTGAGCATGATTTCGCTGGTCGGGATGCGCTTGCCATCCGGCTTCTTGACCAGACGTTGGGAAACGACTGCGCGCAAGGCGACCGAAAGATCGAGAAAGAGCGCTGGTCGGTTTTCCAGCGGGAAGAAACTGATGATGCGGTTCAAGGCGTGATACGAGTTGTTGGCATGCAGCGTGGCCAGGCACAGGTGGCCGGTCTGCGCGTAGGCGATGGCCGCCTGCATGGTTTCCTTGTCGCGGATTTCGCCGATCAGGATGCAGTCCGGGGCCTGGCGCATGGCGTTCTTGAGCGCTGATTGCCAGTCCTGGGTATCCATGCCGATTTCGCGCTGATTGACGATGGACTTCTTGTGCTTGAACAGGAACTCGATCGGGTCTTCGACCGTCAGGATGTGGCCCGAGCGGTTGGCATTGCGGTGATCGAGCATCGAGGCAATGGTCGTCGACTTGCCGGAACCGGTGGCGCCAACGATCAGGATCAGGCCGCGCTTTTCCATGATCAGTTCGCCGAGGATGTTCGGCAGGCCGAGATCGCCCAGGGCAGGAATATTGCCCAGGATGAAGCGGATTACGATGCTGGTCGAACCGCGCTGGCGGAAGATATTGACGCGGAAGTTGCCGACATTGGGCACCCCGAAGGAAAGGTTCATTTCCCAACTGGCTTCGAAGGTCTTGATCTGATCCGGCGACATCAGTTCGTAGGCAATCTTCTCGATCATGTCCGGCAGCATGACCTGCTGGTTGACCGGGATGGTGTTGCCCTGGATCTTGATGTGGATGGGCGCACCTGCAGAAATGAAAATATCCGAGGCCTGCTTTTCGGCCATCAACTGGAACAGTTTGTCGAGAATCATGACAAGACCTTCGTGGGGTAAATTGACTTACGGACGCAGCAACTCGTTGATGCTGGTCTTCGATCGGGTTTGCGCGTCGACCTTCTTGACGATGATAGCCGCATACAGGCTATAGGCGCCACCGGCTTTCGGCAAGGTGCCGCTGATCACGACTGAGCCCGGCGGGACGCGACCATAGGTGACTTCGCCTGTTTCGCGGTCATAGATCGGAGTACTTTGGCCGATGTACACGCCCATCGACAGCACCGAGTTCTCGCCAATGATGACGCCTTCGACGACTTCCGAACGGGCGCCGATAAAGCAGTTGTCTTCGATGATGGTCGGGTTGGCCTGCAGCGGCTCCAGGACGCCGCCAATGCCGACGCCGCCGGAGAGGTGCACGTTCTTGCCGATCTGGGCGCAGGAACCGACGGTGACCCAGGTGTCGACCATGGTGGCTTCATCGACGTAGGCGCCAATGTTGACGAAGGACGGCATCAGCACGGCATTCTTGGCAACGTAGGAACCCTTGCGGACGATAGTGCCCGGTACGACGCGGAAGCCGCCCTGACGAAACTGCTCTTCGGTCCAGCCCTGGAATTTGGTGTCGACCTTGTCGTAGAAACGAACGTCACCACCATCCTGAACGCGGTTGTCGCGGATACGGAAGGACAGCAGCACGGCCTTCTTGATCCACTGATGGGTGAACCAGTCGCCATCGATCTTTTCAGCGACACGCAGCTTGCCGGCGTCGAGGTCGCCAATCACCGATTCGATGAGGGCGATGGTGTCAGCCGGGGATTGCGGGGACAGTTCGGTGCGGCGTTCCCAGAGTTCTTCGATGGTGGCTTGCAGGGGATGCGTCATGAGGGTTCTCTCTGTTTAAAGTTGTTGGGCAAATTGACGAATACGCTGGGTGGCGTCGAGGCATTCGGCCAGCGAGGCAACCAGCGCAATGCGAATAAAGTTGGCGCCTGGATTGATGCCGCGGACTTCGCGGGCCAGGAAGCTGCCGGGCAGGGCGACGACATTATAGTGTTCGAGCAGACCACGGGCGAACTCGGTATCGGCGATGGGCGTTTTCGCCCAGAGGTAGAAGCTGGCGTCCGGCATGGCGGTACCCAATACTTCGCCGATCAGCGGTGTGCAGGCAGCAAACTTCTCGCGGTACTGGTTACGGTTGTCGAGTACGTGCGCTTCGTCGTTCCAGGCTGCGATGGAAGCGGTCTGAACTGGTGGCGCCATGGCACAGCCGTGATAGGTACGGTAGAGCAGGAATTTCTTCAGAATCTTTTCGTCGCCGGCGACAAAACCGGACCGCATGCCCGGCACGTTGGAGCGCTTGGACAGGCTGGAGAACATGACAACGCGCTCATTCGAGCGGCCGAGCAGCTTGGCGGCCTGCAGACCGCCGATCGGCGGATTGGCTTCGTCAAAGTAGATTTCCGAATAGCACTCGTCAGAGGCAACGATGAAGCCGTATTTGTCGGAGAGGTCGAACAGCGTTTTCCAGTCGGCCAGCGACAGCACCTTGCCGGTCGGATTGCCCGGCGAGCAGACGTAGAAGAGTTGGACGCGCGACCATTCCTCGTCGCTCAGGCTGCTGTAATCAAAAGCAAAATCGTTGTCCGGCAGATTGTTCATGAAGCGTGGTTCGGCGCCAGCCAGATAGGCCGCGCCTTCGTAAATCTGGTAAAACGGGTTGGGGCTGACGACCAGCGGCACGTGGCCGCGGCTCGGGTCGATGACGGTCTGCGCGAAGGAGAACAGCGCCTCGCGGGAGCCATTGACCGGCAGGATCTCGGTTTCCGGATTCAGCGCCAGAGCGTAACGGCGCTGGCACCAGGCGGCGATGGCTTGACGCAGCGCCGGGACGCCTTGCGTCGTCGGGTAATTGGCCAGGCCTTTTAATCCATTCGCCAGCGCTTCCATGATGAAAGCCGGTGTGGCGTGTTGCGGTTCGCCGATGGAGAGCTTGATCTCGTTGTATTGCGGGTTCGGGGTGACGCCGGCGAACAGGGCGCGCAGCTTTTCGAAGGGGTAGGGCTGGAGTTGGGCGAGGTGTGGATTCACGTCGGGCGTCGAATGGGTGTAAAAAGCGGATTATCCCTGAAAACCGTTTCGCTGCCTCGTGAACAAACGCCCAATTTTCCTGTTGATCATCCTGTCTGCCACCCTTGCCGGCTGTTCCATCGGTTATCAGGCGCGCGGTAGCCTGAGCGACGTGCCGGGCGACCTGGTGGGCAAGGCGTTTCCAGGGAGTGCCGCGGGCGGGGGCCGGTTTGCGCTGGCCGATCATGAGGGACGTCTGCAATGTGATGGACGATTGGCGCCACCCGATATATCGCCGGTTCCGGGTAGTTGCGACGGCGAGGCAGGGAGAGGGCTGGTTCGCTGCAGCGACGGTCGGGAAATTCCGGTGCGCTGGACAGCGATTACCTGCCGTTCGTTCGAAGGGCGTGGTGAGGACAAATTTGGAAATCGGCTGATTTTTCGGGTTGACCGCAAGATATAGCCGTGGCGCGCACGCAATGATCAGCCCACGGCCCGCACAGGCTAGCGGGTGCCCTGATTGCCGGCGGTTCCCCGGTGATCGAGCGCCGCACTCAGCGGTGTAATGATGGCCTCGACATCTCTGGCGTAATCAGCTGCGCCACTCAGGATGTCGCCTGTAATCGGTGGTGGGAACAGGGCGGCTGCGATGGCGGCGGGGTCCGCGTTGTCCAGCGCCGTGTCCAGGGCGTTCGCGACCTCGTGTTCCGGATGCCGTTGCCAATGGATTTGCCAATAATGGCCCAGCGGTTCGCATAATTCCTTGGCGGCGGTTCGGTCGATGCTGGCGAGGCGGGCAGCCTGTTCGGCAATGCGTCCCGTAATTTCCTGATAGAAGGCCATGGTGTAGGTGTCGGCCGGTTCGGGAATCGCCTGGAAGGCGTAGGCATAATACGTGGCGCGGATGTAGTGACGGCTAGCGTCCGCAAGCTGCTGCCCGGCGATGGCCAGGTCACCCAGCAGTCGAAAGTTGTTGGCGAGCAGTTCGGCGTCGCGTTCAGCCAGCGGGGCATCTTCGCCGCCGGCGGCACAGCCGGCTTCCGACAGCGAACGCCGGGCATACGCCGCCGAATCGGCGAGGGAATGTTGCTCGAGCAGGTATTGGGCGACGTAGAAGCAGAGCCAGGCCGCGACCCAGAGGTCGCCATCGAGATGAAAAATGTCGTAGGCTGAGGCGTAGCGCTTGAGGGCGCCTTCGTGATCATGGCGGCCATAGGCATAGGCCTCGGCAAGCAGGAAATCGGTGAAGCCGCGTACCCGGCGCGCATCTTCATCGTGGATCGATGAAATTTCACCCTCCAGCCCGAGGCTCTGGCGTAGCCGGGTGAGCGCATGTTCGACCTTTGCCCAGTCGCCGCGGGCGGCTTTTTCATAGCCTTCCGGGTAGGCCGCCTGGAAGGTGGCGAGTTGTTCAAGGCCCAGACGTACCTTGGGGTCGACGCTGCGCCGTTGTTGCCATTCGAGCAGGAGGCGCTCGCAGAAGGGGAAGCGCTGGTAATAGCCCCACCACCAGAAGGCGTCGAAGTAGACGCGCAGAAAGGCCTGCACGCCGCTGACAGCGTTGCCGGCATGGGCCAGATGGTAGAGCCAGGCATCCTTGGTCGCCTGCCAGTCGGTTTGTTCATAACGGTACCAGCCGAGGTAGGCGACCGGGTTGTCGTCGATGTCCTGCTGCAATTGGCGGGCGTAGTAATTGACGGCCTTGTGATGCAGCGCCTGGGATTCGGTCAGCGGCAACTTGGTGCGCGCATATTCGGCGATGACCCGATGCATGGTGTATTCGCCGTCGCCATAGTGCTCGATCAGGCCGATGTCGCTCAGGTCATACAGCACGGCCGGTTCAGTGCCGGCCACCTGGCGAGCGATATCCTTGGAAAACGTGTTGGGCTTGGGTCGGAAGATGGCCAGATTGAGGATGGACCGCCTGGCCTCATCGGAGCGCAAGGCGGCGAAGCTGACTTCGATGATCTCGGCCAGCGAGTGCGAGGTGTCGTCGTCGCTCGGGTTGATCGCCAGGCGGTGTCCGGCCTCGGCCATGGTCTGGAAGGCTGCGGCGGTGCGGTCGGGGTCGCCATCGGCGGATTCTCGGCGCAGGTATTTGCCGATCAGGACCAGCGCAAGGGGCAATCCATAGACAGCGCCGACCAGATTGTGTGCAGCGTCGGGATCAAAGGCGACGGCCTTCGGGGCAATCTCGGTCAGCAACGCCAGGCCGGTGGTGGCGTCGAGTTCCGGCACCAGTTCCGGGTCGCCAAGCATGGCGGCGACATCCTTGCAGCGGGTGGTGATGATGAAAACGCCATTCGGCACAAGGTGCATGAATTCCCTGGCCGCCTTGTTCTCCCAGACGTCGTCGAGTACGACCAGGATTCGGCGATTGCCAATGACTTTCTTGATCGTCGATTTCCAGTCGTCGATGCTGGCCAGGCTGGCCTTGCGTTCGTCGGGAACTTGCAGGGCCGTCGCCCAGCGGCGCAGTTGCTCGCCAAGCAGCGGCTGGCGGCCCAGGTCGGCCCAGAGTACCCCGTCGAAATGCGCCAGCAGCTGCTCACGATCCGCCAGCAAGGCTTGCGCCACGGTTGTCTTGCCTACGCCGGGCAGGAATAACAGGCTCTGGCTTTTGCCCTGGACGGCCCGTTCCCAAACTTGGCGAACCAGTTCGTCACGACCGATGATGGCGTGGTCACGGTCGAACTCGGGGGTCAGGAAAGGCGGCTCGAGGTCGGGTGACGGCGGCTTTTCCGGTACCGCCGTGACGTCTTTTGGCCGGCGATCCAGATGCGCAGTAAAACAGGCGCTGAGCAGCTTGCGGAACAGGGTGGCAAATTCCGTCGGGTTGGCGTAGTCATGGCGGCCGCCGGCAGCTGAGCCATCGGCATTGGCCAGGCGCTCGAGAAAATGGCCAACGGCCCGGTATTGCTTCTGTTTTTCGTCGAGGTCAGGGTCATCCAGTTCGACCCGGGGTTTTTCGGTGCGTCGGAAAACCCAGACTTCCTTGCCGGCAGCGAGGGCGTTCTCATATTCTGAGACTGTGCCGGATTCGTAGCGGCTGCCATCGCTGCGCAGGCAGTCAGCTGAGACCGGTGTGCCAAGCCGACTCCACAGGATGACGATGGTCAGATCGCAGGCGCTGGCCGGTCCCTTGTAATAATTGACGCCGAGTTGGGGCGTGATCCCGGCCGGCATGGGCGACGGTGCATCAGGGTCGTCGTAGGCGATCGCTTCGCTGGTGATCTTGCCGCGATAGGCCGGATCGCGGGGCAGGGATTCGATGATTTCTCGGGCTGCTTTTCGCTCGTCACCGACATCGCCGGGCGAGGAAATGAAGATTCTCAGATGAAGTGGCGGGTTGGCGGGCATGGCTGACTAGTCCAGGGCTTGCCGGTGCTTGCCATCGAACCGGTAGCTGCGCAGCGGGGTGCAGATCTGGACCTGGTAGGCGGTGAAGAATTTGTGCCGGCCATCTTCTTGTGCAGCCAGGTGTTCCGGATGATCGCGCCAGGCGGCGAGCGATTCCAGGCTGTCGAATTCGACGAGGGAAACGCTTTCACCGTCGGCGGCGGCAAAGTCCTTGTAGGAAATGAAGCCAGGCATGCCCGAGGCAATCTCGTACATCCGCTCGCCCAGCGCCGTCAGGGCCTGTTCGTCGGTGCCATCCTTGAGTCGGGTGCGGAATATGATGACCACCATGTTAGCCTCCGGCCGGGAACGTTCGTTTGAATCATAGACCAAAACCCGTGTGGGTTGAAGGTGGCGAGCGCTGCTGGTGCGGGCATCCGGAACAGGCTTGTCGTCGGCTCCGCCCCGTGATGCAATTTTTGAAAATCGCCGGTTTTTTCGGGTTGACCGTGGCAAGTCCGGTTGTCGTCACTGCGGTAAATTGTCAGTCTGTACTGAGCGATAACGTGCCTGTATTTTGAATACCAAGGAGGTTTGGCCTATGCCCGGAATTTTCATCAGTTACCGTCGCGATGACCAGGCCGGTTTCGCCGGACGTCTGGCTGACGCACTTGGCCTGGCTTTCGGTCCGGAGAACGTGTTTCGGGATATCGAGGATATTCATCCGGGTGAGGATTTTGTCGATGCCATTCATCAGCAACTGGGTTCGGTCGATGTCTTTCTGGTCATCATCGGGTCGGCCTGGCTGACCGTGAGCCGGAATGGTATTCGCCGTCTGGATGAACCGGAAGACTTTGTCCGGATGGAAATCGAGGCCGGCTTGGCGTCCGGCAAGATGCTGTTGCCCGTGCTGGTCGGTGGCGCTGCCATGCCGACGGAAAAGGAACTGCCTTTGGCGATTCGGGCGCTGGCACGGCGCCAGTCATTCATGCTGACGGATACCGGTTGGGCCTCGGATGTGGCGCGGCTCATTGAGACGATCAAGCCGTCTTGTCCCGCAGCGGGGCGGCCACGGTCACGATCATGGTTGGGCTGGGGCGTGGCGGGCCTCGTGCTGGTCGCGCTGCTGGCCGTTGGATTGAAGGGAAACTGGGCCGGCCGTTCCACGGGTGCTGTCGTGCCGGTGTCTGCTGATCTGGTCCAGGCGCTGTCCGGACAGTGGCTGGCCACGGTGAAATATGATTGGGGTGCCGAGCATGCCGAACGCTTCGATCTGCGGCTGGAGAACGGCGAGATTCACGGTACGGCCAGCTATCTGGGTGTCGCCCGAACTGTGGCGCAAGGTGTGCTGGCGGGTGAGCAACTGAATTTCGTGACGCACAGCCAGGAAGTGCTCGGAGATGGACCGGGACGCGAGGTGACGCATCGTTATCGTGCCGTGCTGCGGGCGGGCGAATTGCATGTCGTGCTGGAAAGCGGTGGTGGCCACAGTACGCACACGCCGGTGGAATTCGTTGCCCGACGTTGATCGGCGGGCCGCGATTTAAGGTGCCGGGGGCTTAGAGTGCCCGGTCGCGGTCCGCTTCCGTCAGCTTCTGAACGATCAGGCTGCCCACCATGTCGCCTTCGACATTGACCGCCGTGCGCACGGTGTCGAGGATGCGGTCGATCGGGAGCAGGATGGCGATGGCGGCGGTGGGCAGGCCGACCGATTCGAGGACGAGGACCATGCTCAGCATGCCAACGCTGGGAATCCCCGGCGCCCCGATGGCGCCAAGCATGGCCACGAAGAAGATGATCAGCTGGTGGGCGAGATCGAGTTCGATGCCGGCCAGGCGCGCGACAAAGAGGGCGGCCGCGGCTTCATAGAGCGCAGTGCCGTCCATGTTCATCGTCGCACCGAGCGGCACGACAAAGTTCGCGATGTCCTTTTTGACGTGCAGGTGCTGTTCGGCACAACGCAAGGTGACGGGCAGCGTCGCGGCACTGGAGCTGGTGGCGAAGGCCGTGATCAGGGCATCGCGCGCGCCTTTCCAGAAATGCAGCGGCGACATTCGGGTAACGAGCCAGAGTAGCAGCGGCAGGATGACGATGCCGTGAAACAGCGTGGTGCCGACGACGACGGCGATGAAGTGGGCGAGACTGGCAAGCAGCGTCGCGTTTTGCGTGGCAACCAGTTGGAGCAGCAGGGCAGCCAGGCCAAACGGCGCCAGGCGCATGATCCAGCCGACGATGAGCAGGCAGAGTTCCTGCAACTCCTGAATCAGCACCCGCACATTCCTGTAGCGTTCGCCACCGACGACGAGGGCAATGCCGAGAAACAGCGCAATGACGACGACGGCCAGAATGTCACCTTGGGCGAGCGCCTTGAACGGGTTCTGGAAGAGGCCGCGCATGAACTGCGCGATGTAGTCGGGTAGCGGCATCTGCCGCGCCTGGAAATCGCGGGTGGCGTCGGCAAACATGGCGAGGTGCTGGCCTTCACCAGGGCGGAAGAAGCTGGCCGCGCCGAGTCCGAGCACGATGGCGAGGGCCATCGACAGCGCAAAGAAGGCGATGGTGGTGGTCCACACCCGGTGCATTTGCTGATGGGCCCGAAGATTGGCCACGCCGCAGACAATGGACGAAAAGACCAGCGGTACCAGCACCATGCGCAGCAGGTCGAGAAACAGGTTGCCGACCATCTTGGCGCCATACAGTGTTGGGCTGACGACGGGTGCCGAGGGCGACTGGGTGGCAAGCCATAGTCCGCCAAGGATGCCGAGCAGGCAGCCGATCAGGATCTGGGTATTGAGCGAGGGACGGGGCATCGGGTGGTTCGCGAAGGTAGCTGCCACATTCTAGCGGCATTGCCAGACATTAAGGCTGGCGTACACGCATGAAGGCGTTTTCAAATATGGCCGATTTTTCCGGTTGACCGCAGCAGCTAGCGACAGCGACCGTGTTTGCCTTAGCCGAGCAAAGTAATCTTGAGCTTCTGCAGGAAATTCTGCTCAGACCACCATTTTTGACCTTTTTCACGGAACTCGCGGCCCTTGTCGGTCAGTGTGAGTTTGATCGCGCCGAGTTCGGTCTTGCCGGTTTGCTCCAGAAAGCCGGATTCCATCAGAAAGCGGGCAATGGCCGGTTGTACCTCCTGGCCGGATAGCGTCCAGCGCGTGCCGAAGCCATCCTTATCGCCGCTCAACATCAATATGGGTTCGAATTCGCCGATCAGACGAAGCACCTGCAACGTTTCGGCGCGCAAGGGAACGGTGGATGAATGCATCGGTGTGGCTCCGTTTGTGAGCAAGGAATTCGCGCGGGATTGCCGCCGCTGGTTCAGACGTGCCTGATGGATGGTCTGCGCAGTGACACACCCTTCTGCTGCATCGGGACGATCTCTGCCGAGCGCCACGATGAGGTCGCGACGGTCGATGTTATTATACGACCCCCTTAATGGCGGGGGCATTGTATCCCCGCCGGAATCAGGCATGCGTCTCACCAAACTCAAACTCGCCGGCTTCAAATCCTTCGTCGATCCCACCGCTGTGGCCGTTCCCGGCCAACTGGTGGGCGTCGTTGGGCCCAATGGCTGCGGCAAATCCAACATCATGGATGCCGTGCGCTGGGTGCTGGGCGAGTCAAAGGCCTCGGAGCTGCGCGGCGAATCGATGATGGACGTCATCTTCAATGGCTCGTCGAACCGCAAACCGGTGTCGCGCGCCTCGGTGGAGCTGATTTTCGAGAACCTGTTGGGTCGGGCGCTCGGCCAGTGGTCGCAATATACCGAACTGTCGGTCAAGCGCACCCTGACGCGACAGGGGCAGTCGGACTACTTCATCAATAACCTGAAGGTCCGCCGCAAGGACATCACCGATCTGTTCCTGGGCACCGGCCTTGGCCCGCGCGCTTACGCCATCATCGGCCAGGGGATGATTTCGCGGATCATCGAGGCGCGGCCGGATGATCTGCGCGTCTTCCTTGAAGAAGCGGCCGGTGTCACCCGCTACAAGGAACGGCGCAAGGAAACCAATGGCAGGCTGGAAGACACCCGCGAAAATCTGCTGCGTGTCGAGGATATCCGGCTAGAACTGGGCAACCAGATGCAACGTCTGGAAGTTCAGGCTGAAGTAGCACGCCGCTATCAGGGACTGAATGAGCAATTGGTCCAGCGTCAGCAGGTGCTCTGGTTGCTGAAGAAGCGCGAAGCCGAGGCGGAACGTCAGCGGCTCTCGCTGGAAGTCGAACGTGCGGTGACCGATCTCGAAGCGCAAAACGCCGCATTGCGTGAAACCGAGACGCGCGCCGAGGAAACCCGCGAAGCCCATTTTGCGGCTGGCGACGCCCTGCACAACGCGCAGAGCGAGATGTATTCGGCCAATGCCGAAGTGGCCCGTCTGGAAGCGGAAATTCGCCATCGCCGTGATTCGCGCAGCCAGCTGGAAGCGCGGCTGTCTCAACTGGAAGACGAATTGAAGCAGTGGACCGATACGGCCGAAACGCTCGGGGTCGACCGGCAAAAATGGGAAGAAATGCAGGAGATCGCCAGGCTTCGCGTTGACGAAGCCGAAGAACGACTGCACCAGCAGATGAACATTGCACCGCAGGTCGAGGAAGATCATGCGCAGGCGCAGGAAGAACTGCAGCGGCTCAAAACGCGAACGACCAATGGCGAGCAGAAACTGGAAGTCGAGCTGACCAACAAGTCGCACGCGCAGCGTGCCTTGCAGTCGATTACCCTGCGTCGTGAGCGGTTGCGCGAGGAAACCGGCGGCGGTGATGCGCCGGACGAAATGGATCTGGCCGAGAAGAACGAAGAGCTTAGTCTGCTACGCGAGGAATTGGCCGGCGATCAGGATCAGTTGCAGCAGCTGCAGCAGGAATTGCCGCTGGTTGAGGCGCGCCGCAAGGAAGCGCAAGTCGAGTTGCAGCGCATCGAGCGCGAACTGGCCGCCGGGCAGGCCCGCCGTGCGGCATTGGAGCAGATGCAGGCGCGCACGCAGCAAAGCGGCAAATTGCCGGAGTGGCTGCGCCGCCATGATCTCGAATCGGCCCCCCCTTTATGGCAAAGGATTCATGTTGAATCAGGCTGGGAAGAGGCGGTCGAGGCGGTGTTGCGCGAACGCCTGAGCGCCATTGCCTGTGACGATCCGGCCAAGCTTGATGAATGGCTGCACGACCGGCCGGAAGCGCGGCTCAGCGTGATGCTGCCGGGCGATTTCAATTTTGGCCAACATTCCCGGTCGACCGTGGAAGTCTTGTCCGCCAGGGTGCGCAGTGATTCGCCGGCGATTCAGGCCGTGCTGAACGACTGGCTGAGCCAGGTGCGGACGACGGAAACATTGGCGGATGCCTTGGCCATGCGGGCAGGCTTGCCGGCGGGGGCAACCGTTGTCACCCGCGGTGGCGATCTGATCAGCGCAGCCAGCGTCACCTTTTTCGCGCCGGATCAGGGCGAGCATGGTCTGCTCGAGCGTCAGCGTGAAATTGAGGCATTGGGCGAAGGCGTCGCCATGGCCGAAGAGAAGGCCGAGGCCATCCGCGAGCAACTGCACATGATCGAGGAGCAGATCGAGGACAAACAGGCCGAGATCGGCGAGATTCGCCAATATGTGGCCGACCGCCAGCAGCGCGTGCATGCGGTGCAGCTGGAAGTGGTCAAGCTGGCACAGACCATCGAGCGCTACAAGGAACAGAAGGAACGCTTGCAGGAGCAACTGGCCGAGCTGGCGGAGGAAGAAGAGAGCGAGCGCGAGCGCGAGATGTCAGCCGACGAGCGCATCGAGGAAATTCGCGACGGTTTGAGCCGCATCCGCGTACTGGTACACGGTGCCCAGACGCGCCTGGATGAGTGCGAACGTGCCGTGCGTGCCGAGCGCGAGCGCAATGCCGATCTGGACCGTGCCTTGCGTGAAGCCCAGTTCTCGTTACGCGAAAGTGACGGCAAGTTGCAGGATGTGTTTGCCCAGCAGGCCGTAGCCCAGCGCGAATTGAACCGTATCGAGAAGGATCGCGCCCAGTGCGCCGAGCAGGTCGAGGCGGCGCCGCCGGATGTCATGGAAGGGCAACTTCAAGTGGCACTTGACGCCCGGCAGGCCGCCGAAATGATACTGGCCGAGAAGCGCAATGCGCTGGAATCGGCGACCCATGCGTTGCGCGGTTTCGAAGAGCAGCGCATGCGCATTGAGCAGGGCCTGGAGCCGCTGCGGGTGAAGATCGGCGATCTCAAGTTGAAGGAGCAGGCGGCGGCACTCAATACGGAACAGTTTGCCCAACAATTACTTGAAGCCGGGGCCAACGAAGAAGCGTTGCTCTCGGAGATCGGCAACGCCAAGCCAGCCAGCCTCCAAGGTGAAATCACCCGGTTGAGCAATGCCATCGCCGACCTTGGCGCGGTGAACATGGCCGCCCTGCAGGAGCTGGAAACGGCGACCGAGCGCAAGGGCTACCTCGACATGCAAGCGGCGGACCTCAATGAGGCGATGGAAACGCTGGAAAACGCCATTCGCCGCATTGACCGCGAAACGCGTGATTTGCTGAAGAGCACGTTTGATACGGTCAACGGCCATTTCGGGCAGCTTTTCCCGGAACTGTTCGGGGGCGGTCGCGCCGAGCTGGTGATGACTGGCGAGGAAATTCTGGATGCCGGCGTCCAGGTGATTGCCCAGCCGCCCGGCAAAAAGAATTCAACGATTCACCTGTTGTCCGGTGGCGAAAAGGCACTGACAGCCATTGCGCTGGTTTTCTCCATGTTCCAGCTCAACCCGGCGCCGTTCTGCCTGCTCGACGAGGTTGATGCGCCGCTCGATGACAGCAATACCGAACGTTTTTGTGCCATGGTCAAGAAAATGTCAGGTGCAACGCAGTTCCTGTTCATTTCCCATAATAAAATCGCGATGGAAATGGCCGAACAACTGGTCGGCGTCACCATGCAGGAATCCGGTGTGTCGCGTGTGGTGGAAGTGGATATTCAGGAAGCTTTGAAAATGAGGGACGCTGCCTGAGGCGCGCCCGGGAAGAGAGCGAGATGACAGAACTCCAGATGGGATTGATCGGGCTGGGCGCAACGGCGGTAGTCGGCGTGTATGGCTTTAACAAGTGGCAGGAATATCGTCAGCGCAAACTGACGGAAGCGGTCATGAAGCCGCATCATGACGACGTTTTGCTCGGCAACGGGTCAAAAGTTGTACCACAACCGGTCGTGGCGGAACGCAGCGAGCCGGAAATTCGTGCCGATGCGGCGCCGCGGATGGCGGTGCGCCTGGAGCCAACGTTTGCCGATGAGGCGCCATCCACCCCGGTTTCAACGGAGGAACCCGTCGGTCGCGAGCCGGAAATTCCGGTCAGTCCCGTGCATGAAACGACGCCGCCATCAGCGCCGGCTCAGGTTGCGGTCGCTGACGAGGTCGTGCTCGATGAGCCTGATTTGCCGGCAATCGATGTGCCAGCCGAATTGCTCGACCCGCGTCTCGAATTCATTGTGGCCATGGAGCTGGTTGAACCGGTTTCGGCCATCCAGATCATTCACTCGCAGCGTTCGTCCCTGCATCGCGTGAATAAGCCGGTGCACTGGGTGGGTTACAACGAGCGTACCCGTGAGTGGGAGCGCCTTTCGCCGGATAGTGAAACGCCTGTACGCCGCTTGCGTGTTGGCCTGCAACTGGTCAATCGCATGGGGCCGGTGTCTGAAGGTGATATCACCATTTTCACCAACGCCATGCATGCGCTGGCCGATGAGCTGATGGCGGTGGCCGATATGCCGTCATCGCGAATGGCCGACCAGGCAGCAGAAATTGACCGTTTCTGTGCCGCGGTGGACCTGGAAATCGGGCTCAATCTGGTCAGCCGCGCCAGTGCCTTTTCGGGCACCAAGATTCGCGCCCTGGCGGAAGCGGCCGGTATGGTACTTGGGTTGGGGGGCGCCTTTACACGGTACGACGATAACGGTCGCGTTCTGTTCAGCCTGCAAAATTATGAAAGCACCCCATTTTCGGCCGACTCGCTGCGCACGGTGACGACGCATGGCCTGACATTTCTGCTGGACGTGCCGCGGGTTGACCATGGCGAGCGCGTTTTCACGCAAATGACCGAGATTGCCAAGCGTTTCGGCGACACCCTGCAGGGGGCGCTGGTGGATGACAATCGCCAGCCGCTGAGCGAGTCGCAACTCGATCATATTCGCCGGGAATTCATCGGCAAGCCGCAAGCCACGATGGCCAGTTTCAATCTGCCGGCCGGTTCGCCACAGGCATTGCGGCTTTTCTCCTGATGGTGGCTCCTGTTGTGGCAGTGGAGCGCGCAGCCTGGCTGCGCGCAGAGCTGGATCGACACAACCATGCCTACTACGTCCTTGATGCGCCGAGTATTCCGGACGCCGAGTACGACACGTTGTTCCGCGAATTGCAGGATTTGGAAACTGCGTATCCGGATCTGCTGATCGCCGATTCCCCGACACAGCGTGTTGGTGCCGCGCCGCTCAAGGAGTTTCCGCCGCATCGGCACGGCGCACCCATGCTATCCCTGAATAATGCCTTCTCGCCGGAAGAGGTCGAAGCCTTCGACAAGCGCGTGCGTGATGGTCTGGAAACGATCGCTGCGGTCGACTACGCCGTTGAGCCCAAGTTCGACGGCCTGGCGATCAGCCTGACCTATGAAAATGGCGTGTTCACCTGTGGTGCCACCCGTGGTGATGGCGTGACGGGCGAGGCGGTGACGCCGAATTTACGCACCCTGCGCGGCATTCCATTGCGGCTGCGAGGCGAGGGCTGGCCGGCGCTGATCGAGATTCGCGGCGAAGTGCTGATGTTCAAGGCTGATTTTACCGAACTCAACGTCCGCCAGCGCGAGCAGGGTGACAAGGAGTTTGCTAACCCGCGCAATGCCGCGGCGGGCAGTCTGCGCCAACTGGATTCAAGGATCACGGCCAGCCGGCCGCTTTCGTTCTTCGCTTACGGGGTCGGGGCGGGCGCAGATGGGCTGAATGTCAGGTCCCACCGTGAATTGATGGACACTCTCGCTGCCTGGGGATTCCCGGTGGCGGTCGAACGCGACGTGGTAACCGGTTCCCGCGGTCTACTGGAATTTTTTGCCAAAATCGGAATGTTGCGGGCGGGCCTGCCCTACGACATCGATGGCGTGGTGTACAAGGTCAATCGCCTCGACTGGCAGGAGCAGCTGGGTTTCGTTTCGCGCGCGCCGCGCTTTGCCATCGCCCACAAATTTCCGGCCGAAGAGGCTCTGACTGAAGTGCTGGGCATCGATGTGCAAGTTGGACGCACCGGCGCCATCACCCCGGTAGCGCGGCTGAAGCCCGTATTTGTTGGTGGCGTCACGGTGACCAATGCCACGCTGCACAACGAAGACGAAGTCGAACGCAAGGATGTACGGGTCGGTGACACCGTTATTGTTCGGAGGGCTGGCGATGTCATTCCAGAAGTTGTTTCAGTTGTATTTGACGATCGCTTAAAGAAACCGCTTTTGGATCAACCAGTGCAGTGGAAGAGGAAAGAACGGTATCCGGTTTGTCCTGTCTGTGGTTCGGCAATCGAAAAAGGTGTCGACGAAGCAATCGCCCGCTGTACCGGTGGTCTTTATTGCCCGGCGCAACGCAAGCAGGCATTGTGGCATTTTGCGGCCCGGCGGGCGATGGATATCGAAGGCCTGGGCGACAAGTTGATCGATCAACTGGTGGATGCCGAACTGGTCCATTCGCCGGCCGACCTTTACAGTCTGAACGTCGAAATGCTGGCTGGCCTGGCGCGTATGGGGGAAAAATCTGCGCAAAATCTGGTGGCCGCCATTGATCAAAGCAAGCAAACCACGCTGGCACGCTTTATCTTTGCGCTGGGTATCCGTAATGTCGGCGAGGCCACTGCCCGCGATCTGGCACGCCATTTTGGCAATCTCGATGGCATATTGAATGCGGATGCTGCAGCCCTGCAACAGGTGCCCGACGTGGGCCCCATCGTTGCGGCCAGCCTGCTGGCCTTCTTCAACGAGTCACATAACCGTGAAATCATTGAGCGATTGCTGGATGCCGGATTGCACTGGGTTGAAGGCGAGCCGGCAGATGTCGGGCCGAAACCGCTGGCCGGCAGGACGCTGGTGTTGACCGGCACGTTGCCGACGCTCAAGCGGGAAGATGCCAAGGCGATGATCGAAGCGGCCGGTGGCAAGGTGGCCGGCTCGGTCTCGAAGAAAACGGATTACGTGGTCGCCGGCGAAGAGGCCGGTTCCAAGCTGGAAAAGGCCTTGGAGCTGGGTGTGTCGGTGATCGATGAAGCAGGGTTGTTGAAATTGCTTGAAAAGGGAGTCGAATAATGAAAAAAGTCCGCAAAGCGGTATTTCCGGTTGCTGGCATGGGGACGCGCTTTTTGCCAGCTACCAAGGCCAGTCCGAAGGAAATGCTGCCTATCGTTGATAAACCGCTGATCCAGTACGCTGTGGAAGAGGCGGTGGCCGCCGGCATTACCGACATGGTTTTCGTCACAGGCCGCTCCAAGCGCGCGATCGAGGATCATTTCGACAAGGCCTACGAGCTTGAAAGCGAACTCGAAGCACGCGGCAAGTCCGAGTTGCTTGAGTTCGTGCGCACCATGATTCCCAAGGATATCAACTGCATCTACATCCGTCAGGCTGAAGCACTTGGCCTGGGGCATGCCGTGCTGTGCGCCAAGCCGGTCATCGGCGACGAGCCCTTTGCCGTGATCCTCGCCGACGACTTGCTCGATGGCAAGCCACCGGTCATGAAGCAGATGACCGACGTTTTTGACTACTACCGTTGCTCCGTTCTCGGCGTCCAGGACGTGCCCCGTGCTGACACCAAGAGCTACGGCATCGTCGACGCACGTCGGGTCGCGGATCGACTGGAACAGATCAACGCCATCGTCGAAAAACCGAAACCCGAAGATGCACCGTCCACGCTGGCAGTTGTCGGGCGCTACATCCTGACGCCGCGTATTTTCCATCACCTGGAAAACGTCAAACCGGGCGCCGGGGGCGAAATTCAGCTGACTGATGGCATTGCCTCGTTACTCAGTGAAGAGCAAGTGCTGGCCCACCGTTACGACGGCGTCCGCTATGATTGCGGTTCAAAGCTGGGTTATTTGCAGGCGACGGTCGTTTTCGGTCAGCGTCATCATGAAGTTGGGCCAGCCTTCAACGAATACCTCAAAACGCTGGTGGCATGATGGATGAAAAAAAAGCGCGGGCGATGCTGGCCGATGCCGAGTTGATTCACAGCGAGGCCGTAGTTCAGGCGGCTGTAAGCAAAGTGGCGGCAGAGATTCGCGAGCGCCTGGCGGACAAATACCCATTGGTGCTTTGTGTGATGACGGGGGGCGCTGTTTTTTGCGGCCATTTGCTGACCAGGCTCGATTTTCCGCTCGACTTTGATTACCTGCACGCCACGCGCTACGGCCCGGAGACACAGGGCGGCAAGCTGTCATGGCGCTCGGCACCGTGGACCTCGGTCAAGGGGCGTTCGGTGCTGGTGGTGGACGACATTCTTGATGAAGGCGTGACGCTGGCTGCGGTCAGGGAAAGCCTGCGCCGCATGGGCGCCGAAGAGGTGTTGACGGCGGTCTTTGCCGACAAACTGAACGGCAAGGAAAAGCCGATTTCTGCCGATTTTCTGGGGTTGACCGTGCCAGACCGCTTTGTCTTCGGATTCGGCATGGATGCCGGCGGCGTCTGGCGCAATCTGCCGGCCGTCTATGCCATGAAGGATGATGAATGAGCGGTGCAACGGTTGCCGAATTCATTGGCTACTGGGAAGACGAGGGGCAGGCATATGTCCGCCACGGAGACTATGCATGGATGGCCTCGCTGGTGCCCGGGCTGCGCATTCTGGAGATTGGTTGTGGCGTTGGCTTTTCTACCCAGGCATTGGCCAGGCGTGGCCTGAAGATCCTCTCCATCGATTCGCTGGAGGATTGCCTGGAAATGACACGCCAGCGGATTGCAGATCAGGATGTGACGCTGATGCGGGCGGAAATTGCCGCGCTCACCACCGACCAGCGCGCGGCGATCGAGGCGTTTGCACCGGATACGATAGTTTGCTGGCTGATGGGCGCGCCGGCTGACACCACCGGCGCGGTGCCGACCGATGCCGGGCGGGCAGTGATTGCCTACCGTGAAAAAATCCATCGTCTGGTGGCCGAACTGGCAGCCGGTTTGCCGACCGTGCAGGCCCTGCATCTTGTCGATCGCACCGCGATCCCTTGGCAGGCCAAGGATATCGGGCGCGATACGCTGGTCAGTTACCATGGCGGCAAGACGCTGCGGGATTTGCCGTTGGTGGCTGAACGAGCGCATGCGCTCTACCGCAAGCTGGGCGACGACACCAACAATTCGGCGCCATTCATAAAATCGCATCCCTCGCTGAAAGGCGTGGTGCCGACGCTGGCGTCACTGCTGGCAAAAAGGAAGAAATAATATGTTGGCAATCATCGGTGGCAGTGGCTTGACGACCTTGTCCAATCTGGATGTTTCACATCGGGAGGTGGTACGAACACCTTATGGCGAAGCCTCTGGCGCGCTGGTTTTTGGCCAGATTTGCGGACAGCCGGCGGTATTCCTGCCACGCCACGGCTATGGGCACACCATTCCGCCGCATATGGTCAACTATCGCGCCAATATGTGGGCGCTTGCGCATCACAAGGTGAGTGGCGTCATTTCTGTGGCGTCGGTCGGCAGCATTCGGTCTGACCTTGGCCCTGGCGATATTGTTTTGCCGCACCAGATCATCGACTACACTTGGGGCCGAAAGTCGACGATGTTTGATGGCAACGGTACGCCGGTCACCCACGTCGATTTTACCGAGCCGTATGACGGAGATTTGCGTCAGCGCATCCTTGCGGCTGGAAAACAGCTGAGCATCGATATCAAACTTGATGCAGTTTATGCCGCGACCCAGGGTCCGCGCCTGGAGACGGCCGCAGAAATCAATCGCTTTGAACGCGATGGTGCCGATGTGGTGGGCATGACCGGCATGCCGGAGGCAATCTTGGCGCGGGAGCTGAATCTGCGCTACGCAGCCATCAATGTGGTGGCAAACCATGCCGCTGGCCGAGGCAGCAGCGTCAACGGCATTCATTTCGAAAGCCTGGAGCATGTGCTGCATGAGGCCATGGGGCAGGTCAAGGCCATCATCGAGAGGCTCGTTGGCAGCCCCGATAACTGCCTGCCGCTGGGTATATCAGTTTGATTGGCTGGCCTGGCCAATATTTTGGCCAGGCATCCATCAATTGGCCGATACCTTCAGGCGGTCCATCAATTCCGTTTCCAGGCGGATGCGGTGATGACTGTCCCGCAGGTCGCCACCACTGATGAGAAAAACGTCTTCGGCACGCTCACCGAGCGTCGTGATCTTGGCCGTATGCAGATTGGCGCCATGCTCGGCCAATGTGTTGGCGACGCGGTAAAGCAACCCCGGGCGGTCAGCAGCGGTCACTGAAAGAATAAAGTGTGTTCCTTTTTCATCGCCCCGGATGCTGACTTCCGGCTTGATCGGGAAATGCTTGACTTGACGTGATAGCCGGCCCGTGGAAGGGATATCCGGCGGCATTTGATGCAACAGGCGTTGCTCAAGCTCGTGTTCGATATAGGCGACCATTTCGCGGTTGTTGTCCCGGTCTTCGATATCCAGCACGACAAAACTGTCCAGCGCATAACCATGCGCCGTAGTGTGAATTTTGGCATCGACAATGCTGTAGCCGGCGCGTGCGAAGAAGCCCACGATGCGGGCAAAAAGGTCAGGCTGATCCTGCGTGTAAACCATGACCTGCAGGCCTTGTCCGGCTTGCACCAGTCGCGCACGGACAACGGGTTGATGGTTGAAAATTCGGTAGTGTAACGATCGCGTATGCCAAGCGATTTCCTCGGCGGAATGGCGCAGGAAATAGACGGTGTCCAGTTGTTTCCACAGGCGTTCGTGCACCGTGTCGGAGAGCGCGAAAAAACGCAGCAACCGCATGGCTTCAGCCTGGCGCTCTGCGATAACGCCATGAGCAGCCGGTGCTTCGTCGCGCGTCAGGTGGTGCAACGCCATGTAATAGAGGTCTGCCAGCAACTTGCCTTTCCAGTGATTCCAGACTTTTGGGCTGGTTCCGCGAATGTCGGCATGGGTTAACAAGTACAGTGCCTGAAGATGACGTACGTCACCAACCAGCGCAATGAATCTTGCGATGACAGCGGGGTCAGACAAGTCTTCTTTTTGGGCGACTTGCGACATGACAAGGTGATTCTTGACCAGCCAGACGATTAGTTCGGTGTCTTCGCCGGTTAATTGGTGGTTTTGGCAGAACTCTTTGGCGTCAACCGTGCCCAGCTCGGAATGGTCACCGCCCCGCCCTTTTGCGATGTCATGGAAGAGGGCGGCGACATACAGTATCCATGGGCGTTCCAGTTCACTGATGATTCTTGAGCACAAAGGATATTCGTGCGCAAATTCGCTCATGGTGAATCGGCGTATGTTGCGCAGGACTTGCAGGATATGCTGATCCACGGTGTAGACGTGGAAAAGGTCATGCTGCATCTGTCCGACAATGCGACCGAAATTCGGCAGGTAGGCGCCAAGAATATCCAGCTGATTCATGCGCCGGAATTCGTGAATGATGCCGCGGTCACTTTGCAGCAGTTTCAGGAAGTTGCTTCGATTGATCGGGTTGGCGCGGAATGCCGGGTCGATGCGGTCTCCAGCCCGCCAGAGTGCCCGCAGGGTACGTGTTGTCATTCCTGACAGCTCATGGCTTTCCTGCATGATCAGAAAGCTGTCCAGAATCAGGGTCGGTTCGCGTTCATACAGATCGTTCTCGCGGATGTCGAGCAGATTGCCGACAATCTGGAAATTTTCATCAAACGGCTGGGGCGTTTGTTCGTTTTCCGGGGTGAGCGCTGCACCCATGTTTTGCAGCAGGATTGTATTGAGCAAGCAGACTGTTTTCGCATTGCGATAATACACTTGCATTAACTGTTCGGAGGCGCGCTTTGCCTCGTTTGAGTTGAATCCGTAATTGGTGGCCAGATTGCCCTGATAGTCGAATAGGAGACGATCTTCACGACGCCCAAGCATGAAATGCAAGCGTATGCGCAAATGGCGCAAGTAGGCTTCGCATCCTTCAGCCTGCATCATGCCCTCGTGCGTGATGATGCCGTTCTGCTGAAGTTCTGCCCATGTCGTCCCGTAGCCGGCAGCCTTGGCGATCCAGAAAATGACTTGCAAGTCGCGCAGACCGCCCGGGGAGTCCTTGCAGTTGGGTTCCAGGCTGAATGGGGTCTCGTTGAAGCGTAGGTGTCGATCTTGCTGCTCAAGGCGCTTTGCCTCGAAAAACACCAGCGGATCCAGATTGCCGCGCAAGCGCTTTTGAAAGGTTGCAAACAGCTTGTTGTTGCCGGTCAGCAGGCGAGCTTCGAGAAGCGATGTTTGAACCGTGATGTCGCCAGCGGCTTCGTTCAGGCAATCCTGAATGGTGCGAACGCTATGGCCGATCTCCAGACCAATGTCCCAGAATGAGCCAATCAGCCGCTCCAGTTTATCCTGCACGACACTGTTTGCCTCTTGCGATAGCAGAATCAGCAAATCAATATCGGAAGCCGGGTAGAGTTCGCCGCGCCCATAGCCCCCCACCGCAGCAAGAGACATCGAGGCGGGAAAGTCGAAGGAATCCCACAGCTTTTTGAGGACTGCATCAACTTGCCGGCAACGCTCAACGAGCAGGGCGCGAGCATCCTGAGTTTGCTCGTAACTGAGCTTCAGCTGAAGTTGATTGGCCTTTACTTCTGCCCGCAGGGCGGCAATATCGCAGGTCATCAGTTGATCCAATCCGGCTTGGCGCGAGCCCCGGCAGACATCGTCATGATTTCGTAGCCTGTTTCAGTGACCAGGATGGTGTGTTCCCACTGCGCCGAAAGACTACGATCCTTGGTGACGATGGTCCAGCCATCAGCCATCTCGCGAATGGCCGCCTTGCCGGCATTGATCATCGGTTCAATCGTAAAAATCATGCCGGGTTCCAGGCGTGGTCCTGTGCCACCCTTGCCGTAATGCAGGACCTGCGGATCTTCGTGAAATTTTGCGCCGATCCCGTGTCCGCAAAATTCACGAACCACCGAGCAGCCATTCTTTTCAGCATATTTCTGGATGATGGCACCGATATCGCCGAGATGTGCGCCTGGCTTGACGACTGAAATGCCCAGCCACATGCACTCGAAAGTGATTTCGCACAGGCGCTTGGCCTGAATGGAGCCTTCGCCAACGATGAACATCCGGCTGGTGTCACCGTGATAGCCATTCTTGATCGTTGTAATGTCGAGATTGATGATGTCGCCGTTTTTCAGAATGCGTTCACCGGGAACCCCGTGGCAAACTTGTTGATTGACCGATGTGCAGATCGATTTCGGGTAAGGGTTGTAGCCGGAGGGAGCATAGTTGAGCGGTGCGGGAATGCAGCCTTGCACATTCACCATGTAGTCATGGCAGAGCTTGTCCAGTTCATCAGTGGTGACGCCGGCCTTGACGAAAGGTGCTATGTAGTCGAGGACTTCACCGGCCAGACGCCCGGCCACT
The DNA here is from genome assembly GCA_035328505.1 of Azonexus sp. GTDB lineage: Bacteria > Pseudomonadota > Gammaproteobacteria > Burkholderiales > Rhodocyclaceae > Azonexus. The sequence goes on along the minus strand of DAOLIO010000003.1, from coordinate 17,722 downwards.
CTCATTTTTTCGATTTCTTCCGGGGTCTTGATACTGATGCTCATGGCTGCTCTAGGGTACTTGGGGAAACAGGAAGGATAAATGATGGGGCGGGATTCGCAAAGCTGAGCGCTAGCAGCGTGCCATGCTTGCAAAATTGAGTCAGCCTGGTTTTGAACGAAATGAAGCTGACTTGGGAGCGTCCTACGGTCAACCGCGAAAATGCGTCAAAAACAGAAAGCATTTTTCATTTGGCCGCATTATTCCCGCTTAAACAGAAGCACTTTTGATCTTCCTGAACGCCTGTTGTGCTGGTATAATCCGCAGGTTTTTCTCGGTCGTCATGACTGAAAAAACGGTTATCTGTGCTGTGCAGGTGACCAAAATCCACACATCCGCCGATTAAGGGTGTCTGCCAGAATTCAAATATGGCGGGCGTTTCAGGCGGATGGCGGTTCAACCCTTAAGGAGTTTTACAATGTCCGTTACTATGCGTGAAATGCTGGAGGCTGGTGTTCACTTCGGTCACCAGACCCGTTTCTGGTCTCCCAAGATGGCACCGTACATCTTCGGTGCTCGAAACAAGATTCATATCGTCAACCTCGAAAAGACGTTGGCCAAGTACAACGAAGCCATGGCTTTCGTCAAGAAGCTGTCGGCCAATCGCGGCAATATCCTGTTTGTCGGTACCAAGCGCCAGGCTCGTGAAATCATCGGCGAAGAAGCGCTCCGTGCCAATTCCCCGTTCGTCGACCAGCGCTGGCTGGGTGGTATGCTGACCAACTTCAAGACCGTCAAGACTTCCATCAAGCGTCTGAAGGATATGGAAATCGCTGTTGAAGCTGGCGAACTGGAAAAGATGCCGAAAAAGGAAGCGCTGACCTTCCGTCGCGAACTGGAAAAGCTGCAGAAGTCCATCGGCGGCATCAAGGAAATGGCCGGCCTGCCGGATGCTATCTTCGTCATCGACGTCGGCTACCACAAAATTGCCATTACCGAAGCTGAAAAGCTCGGCATCCCGGTCATCGGCGTGGTCGATACCAACCACTCTCCGGACGGTGTTGCCTACGTTATTCCGGGTAACGATGACTCTTCCCGCGCCATTCAGCTCTACGCCCGCGGCGTGGCTGACGCGATCCTCGAAGGTCGTAACCAGGTCATGCAGGAAATCGTTGCTGCTGGTGGCGATGACGAGTTCGTCGAAGTGGTCGACGCGGCTGAATAAAGTTGTAACGGCGGAGCGTTAAGCTCCGCCTGTTTTAAAAGCTCTGGAGAAAAAATATGGCGGCAATTACCGCAGGCATGGTGGCAGAACTGCGCGGCAAGACCGACGCGCCCATGATGGAATGCAAGAAGGCATTGACTGAAGCCGATGGTGATATGGTCAAGGCCGAGGAAATCCTCCGCGTCAAGTTGGGCAACAAGGCCAGCAAGGCAGCTGCTCGTGTCGCAGCAGAAGGCATTGTCGCTGTCAGCATCTCGGCTGATGGTAAATTGGGTGCCATCATCGAAGTGAATAGCGAAACCGACTTCGTTGCCAAGAATGACGAATTTATTGCGCTGACAAACGGCTGCGCCGCCCTGGTTGCTGCCAATAACCCGGCTGATGTCGCTGCGCTCTCAGCGTTGCCCATGGGTGAAGGTACGGTCGAGTCGACCCGTTCTGCTCTGGTTGGCAAGATTGGCGAAAACATGACGATCCGTCGCTTTGTTCGTTGCGAAGCCAAGGGCAAGCTGGTTTCTTACATCCACGGCGGTTCGAAGGTTGGCGTACTGGTGGATCTGGTGGGCGGTGACGATCAACTGGGCAAGGATCTGGCGATGCACATTGCTGCTTCCAAGCCGAAGTCCCTGGACTCTTCTGGTGTTTCCGCAGAATTGCTCGACACTGAGCGTCGGGTTGCCATTGAAAAGGCTCGCGAAGCTGGCAAGCCGGAAGCCATGCTGGATAAGATCGCTGAAGGTACTGTTCAGAAATATCTGAAGGACGTTACCCTGCTCGGTCAGGTTTTCGTCAAGGCCGCTGATGGCAAGCAAACCATTGAACAATTGTTGAAGGAAAAGGGCGCTTCCGTCGCCAGTTTCACGCTGTTTATGGTTGGTGAGGGCATCGAGAAAAAGGTTGACGACTTCGCGGCTGAAGTCGCCGCCCAGGCTGCCGCTGCTGCTGCCAAGAAGTAATTGAAAGGTACGCCGATGACTGCCCCCAAGTACAAGCGCATTCTCCTGAAACTCTCTGGCGAAGCCCTGATGGGTGATGACGCCTACGGCATCAACCCCCAGACCATCGCGGGTATATGCGGAGAGATCAAGGCGGTCGCCGACATGGGGGTGGAAATCGGCGTCGTTATCGGCGGCGGCAATATCTTCCGTGGTATGGCCGGTACGGCTACCGGGATGGATAGAGCCACGGCCGATTACATGGGTATGCTCGCCACGGTCATGAATGCCATGGCACTTTCGGATGCGATGCGCCAGATTGGATTGAACGCGCGCGTGCAGTCCGCGTTGAACATTGAGCAGGTGATTGAGCCTTACATCCGCGGCAAGGCCATTCGCTATCTGGAAGAAGGCAAGATTGTCATTTTTGGTGCTGGTACCGGCAATCCATTTTTTACCACCGATACTGCTGCTGCCCTGCGCGGTTCGGAAATTGGTGCGGAAATCGTGCTGAAAGCCACTAAAGTAGATGGGATTTATTCGGCTGATCCGAAAAAAGATCCTCAGGCCACACGTTTTGACAAGATCAGCTTCAATGAAGCGATCTCCAAGAATCTGGCGGTCATGGATGCGACCGCTTTCGCGCTCTGTCGCGATCAAAAATTGCCGATCAACGTATTTTCGATTTTCAAGGCTGGCGCGCTCAAGCGCGTAGTATGTGGAGAAAACGAAGGTACGCTGGTTTATTGCTGAGGGAGAACAACAGATGATTGCTGAACTCAAGAAGACCGCCGAAAGCAAAATGCAAAAATCGCTGGAGGCGCTGCGACTCGACCTTCAGAAGATACGCACCGGCCGTGCGCATACGGGCTTGCTGGATCATGTTCAAGTTGATTACTACGGTTCTATGGTGCCGGTGAATCAGGTGGCGAATATCACGCTAGTCGACGCACGTACCATCGGCGTTCAACCGTGGGAAAAGGCCATGCTGCAGAAGGTCGAGAAAGCCATTCGCGATTGCGACCTCGGTCTGAACCCGGCGTCCCAAGGTGATCTGATTCGTGTTCCGATGCCGGCGCTGACCGAAGAGCGTCGCAAGGAAATGATCAAGATCGTCAAGACCGAAGGCGAGGGCGTCAAGGTGGCCATTCGCAATTTGCGTCGCGATGCTAATGCCCATCTAAAGGATGCGTTGAAGAAAGGCGAAATTCCGGAAGATGACGAGCGCAAGGCTCAGGATGATGTCCAGAAACTGACCGACCGCTACATTGTTGAAGTCGACAAGATGCTCGCAGCCAAAGAGGCCGAGCTGATGCAGGTTTAAGCCGGTTCCATTCGGACTACCGGCAGCATGGCCTTCTTTTCGAGTTCTACGCGACAACTTCCGCAGACGGCAGGCGTGCCCCAGCACGTTGCTGTGATCATGGATGGTAATGGTCGATGGGCGAAGAAGCGCTTTCTGCCGCGAGTTGCAGGCCATGTCAAAGGCGTTGAACTGGTTCGGGAAATGGTTCGTGCCTGCCTTGAGCGCGGCATTCAGTATCTGACCCTTTTTGCGTTTTCGTCTGAAAATTGGCGTCGACCGCAGGAAGAGGTTTCTCTGCTGATGCAACTCTTCGTAAAGGCGCTGGAACAGGAAGTAGAGAAACTGGACCGCAATGGCGTACGCCTGCGCGTTATCGGTGACCTATCGCGCTTTGAGCCGCGTCTTCAGGAATTGATTCGACAGGCAGAGGCGAAAACGGCTGCCAATACGCGTCTCGATTTAAGTATCGCTGCCAATTACGGTGGGCGATGGGACATCATGCAGGCAACCAACCGAATGCTTGCGGCACAACCTGAAAAGCGTGGCACTTGGGAGGAGTCAGACCTTGACCCCCATCTTTCCATGAGCTTCGCGCCGGAACCAGATCTCTTCATTCGGACCGGCGGCGAACAGCGGATCAGCAATTTCCTTCTCTGGCAATTGGCGTACACCGAACTCTATTTCACACCCACCTTGTGGCCAGATTTTGATACGGTTGAATTTGACAAGGCCATCTTATCTTTCCAACAGCGTGAGCGGCGTTTTGGCCGGACCAGCGAACAACTGACAGAAAGCCCGAATGCTTAAAACACGTGTCATCACCGCACTGGTTCTGATGGCGCTATTGTTGCCCAGCCTGTTTTATTTGCCGCAGGGAGCTTGGGCCTTGCTGGTCGCAGCATTTGTCGGTATTGCAGCCTGGGAATGGGGGGCGTTGCTGGGTAAGGCAGGATCATCGCGTATGGTGATCGGCGTCGCGACCACGTTGGTTTGCGCGACACTCTCATGGCTCGACCCAAATGCCATTGGTGCAGGCACGGCCTATTCGCCGGCTCGACCATGGGTTTTGGTTGCCTATGGTATCGCCACTGCATTTTGGTGCTGTGTGATTCCGCTCTGGCTAAAATATAAGTGGTCGCTCAGTGGTGTCGGCGGAATGTTGGTCGGGGCAGTCGTTCTCGTCCCGACTTGGCTCGCGATGGTTCAATTGCGTACCCTCGGTGCGGGTGTGCTGCTAAGCATTTTTGCCGTAGTGTGGATGGCAGATATCGCTGCCTATTTTTCCGGAAAGGCGTTTGGAAAGCACAAACTGGCACCCAGCATCAGCCCCGGCAAAACTTGGGAAGGTGCGATCGGTGCCGGGGTTGGTGTCATTGTTTATGGGTTGGTAATTCGCCAGATCGTTGCTCAGGACCTTTTGCCTTTGCCGCTATGGATCGTGGTGCTTGTTGGCGTTACCGCAGTGAGCATTGTTGGTGATTTGTACGAGTCGCTGCTTAAGCGCAAGGCGGGCATAAAAGATAGCAGTAACATCCTGCCCGGCCATGGTGGCGTACTCGATCGAATCGATAGCCTGACATCAACATTACCGGTCGTGGCGCTGGCATGGCTGATGTATTCGTACCAGTGATCAGTACCGTGCAAAACGTTACCGTTTTGGGTGCGACTGGCTCGATAGGCGTCAGCACACTTGACGTGATTCGTCGTCACCCTGATCGCTATCGAGCCTTCGCACTGTGCGCCCACAGCCAAATCGACAAATTATTTGAGCAATGCCTTGAATTCAAGCCACGCTTTGCAGTACTACGTGATGCGAAGCTCGCAGCCCAACTGGCTGAGCAACTCTCGGCTGCCGGTCTGAATACAGAAGTTCGCTTCGGCACTGAAGCGCTGGTCGAAGTCTCGTCCTTGCCCGACGTTGATGCCGTGATGGCTGCCATCGTCGGCGCCGCCGGCCTTGAACCAACGCTTGGCGCGGCTAAGGCTGGCAAGAAGATCATGTTGGCCAACAAAGAAGTACTGGTCATGGCCGGTGAGCTATTCATGCACGCTGTACGCGATAATGGTGCAACGCTCTTGCCTGTCGATAGTGAACACAATGCGATTTTCCAGTCATTGCCAAACGATTTTGCACGAGGACTGGCGCGGTGCGGTGTACAGAAGATTTTGCTGACCGCTTCAGGTGGCCCTTTTCGGCATACGCCTCTGGAGGATTTGGCAAGCGTCACGCCTGAGCAGGCATGCGCTCATCCAAACTGGGTGATGGGACGAAAGATTTCAGTCGACTCAGCCACCATGATGAACAAAGGACTCGAGGTGATCGAAGCGCATTGGTTGTTCAATGCGCCACCGGAGATGATCCAGGTCGTCGTTCATCCGCAAAGTGTGATCCATTCGGCTGTTCAATACGTCGATGGTTCGGTTCTGGCACAGATGGGCAACCCGGATATGAGGACACCTATTGCTTATTCGATGGCGTGGCCCGAGCGTATATCGGCAGGTGTTGAGGCACTCGATCTTTTCAAGATTGCCCGGTTGGATTTCGAAGCGCCTGATTTTCAGCGTTTCCGCTGCCTGCAACTGGCCTACGATGTATTGCGCGAGGGTGGCACCGCACCTGCAATTCTGAATGCTGCCAATGAAGTAGCCGTTGCTGCGTTCCTGGAGGGGCATTTGCCATTTTTGGGTATTGCTCAGCTTGATGAGGCGGTCCTGAATACCCTGCCGGCAGGTCCGGAGGGTAGCTTGGCAGATGTGCTTGCGGCTGATGCCGAGGCTCGCCGTATTGCTCGCAAAATGATACGTGATCGCAAATTCGCGTGAGTAGCTTCTTGTTCTATCTCGCTGCCTTTGTTGTTGTTCTGGGTGTCCTGATTGTGTTCCATGAATTTGGACACTATTTGGCCGCCAGGTTATGTGGTGTCAAGGTTCTACGGTTCTCCGTCGGTTTTGGGCGCATGATCTGGAAGCGGCGCCTAGGCGCTGATCAGACCGAGTGGGCCATCAGTATTTTCCCATTGGGTGGCTACGTGAAAATGCTTGATGAGCGTGAGGGAGAGGTGGCCGATACAGAGCGTCATCGTGCCTTCAATCGTCAGGGGGTAGCACGTCGAAGTGCTATTGTCGCTGCAGGCCCATTGGCAAATTTCGCATTGGCGATCTTGCTCTATTGGGCGATATTCATGCATGGCACCAACGAACTGCTGCCCATTTTGGGAAGCCCACCGGAGGGTACGCCGGCAGCCGTTGCTTCCGTGGTCAACGGTGAACAGGTAAGGACTGTCGACGGTTACCCAGTGACAACTTGGACGGACTTTCGCTGGATACTTTTAAAAAAGGCAGCGGATCAGGAAAAAGTTGCACTTGAGGTGATCAACGAACGAGGTGAAATTGCTATTCATCATCTGGATTTAACAGTTGTTGCCAAGAGTGGCTGGAATGGGGATCCTCTGGAGCGTCTTGGTATTCGCTTTTATCGTCCAGACTTGCCACCGGTTATCGGTAAGGTGGTGGCAAATGGTCCTGCGGAGAGAGCAGGCCTTCAGGTCGGAGATAGGATTTTGGCTGTCGCTGATAAGCAAATTCCTTCTTGGTATGCATTCGTAGAAGCAATTCGAAATTTCGACGGAAATTCCTTGTCGCTGAAACTTGAGCGACAAGGCGTTCTTGTCATGATCAATGTTTTACCAGAGGCAGTTTCCGAACAGGGAAAATTGGTTGGAAAAATAGGGGTTGCAGTCGACGAACCTCCAACGTCTCGTCGAGAGATAAAAACGTTTGTTAGCTACGGGCTGGTGGCGGCAGCTGGAAAGGCTTTGAAAGAAACATGGGATCAATCCGTATTCAGCCTGGTGATGATGGGCAAAATGCTGACTGGTGAGGTTTCATGGAAGAATTTGTCTGGGCCTGTAACCATTGCTGATTATGCTGGGCAGTCAGCACGCCTGGGGTTCGACTACTACCTAAAGTTCATGGCGCTGTTAAGTGTCAGTCTTGGCGTATTGAATCTGCTGCCCATCCCGGTGCTGGACGGGGGGCATTTGTTGTATCATATGATAGAAGTCGTCAGGCGCCGGCCGCTTTCAGAGCGAGTCATGGAGATTGGGCAGTGGGTTGGAATGTCCATACTATTCGCCTTGATGGCTTTCGCTTTTTTTAATGATTTGACCCGCCTGTTTAACGGCTGAATAATGAAAAAATCACTGCTGTCCATTCTTGTCGTCAGCCTGTTTTCTGCGCCGGTATTGGCGTTTGAACCCTTTTCGGTCAAGGATATTCGGGTCGAAGGAATTCAGCGTACCGAAGCCGGTACCGTCTTTGGCTATCTGCCGGTAAAGGTGGGAGAAACGCTTACCGAAGAAAAGGCAGCGCAATCGATCAAGGCGTTGTTCGCCACAGGATTCTTCAAGGATGTCCGGGTCGAAGTCGAAAAGGACGTGATGGTCATCGTCGTTCAAGAGCGGCCAGCTATTGCAACGCTGAATTTCGTTGGATTAAAAGAATTCGAAAAAGATGTCATTATCAAGGCGCTCAAGGAAACGGGGATTGCCGAAGGACGAATTTTTGACAGGGCATTGCTGGAAAAAGCCGAACAGGAACTTAAACGACAGTACCTTACTCGAGGCAAGTACGCGGCGAATATCACCACCACCATTACCCCGCTCGAACGCAATCGAGTCGGTATTAATTTCAATATCGAAGAGGGATCTGCGGCAAAGATCAAGCAGATAAATCTTGTTGGCGCCAATTCGTTTTCTGAAAAGGAGTTGTTGAGTCAGTTTGAACTGACGACGCCCGGACTTCTGACTTGGTATAACAAGAACGACCAGTATTCTCGTCAAAAACTGTCGGCAGATTTGGAAAAACTGAAGTCCTTCTATATGAATCAGGGCTATCTGGAATTTTCGGTTGAGTCGACACAGGTTTCAATTTCCCCAGACAAGCAAGATGTCTATATCACCGCCAATATTAATGAAGGTGAGCGTTTTCAAGTCTCTTCAGTTAAGTTGGCCGGGGATTTTGCGATTCCTGAAGACGATATCAAGAAATTGGTCGGGGTCAAGGCGGGAGATGTTTTCTCGCGTGAAAAGCTAAATGAAACAACAAAAGCGATCAGTGATCGTCTTGGCAAAGAAGGTTATGCCTTTGCCAATGTGAATGCCGCACCAGAAATCGACAAGAGTAAGCGTAAGGTTGCCTTTACCATTTTCGTCGATCCTGGAAAGCGTGTTTATGTCCGTCGAATTAACGTTGCGGGTAATACAAAAACTCGTGATGAAGTTATTCGCAGGGAAATGCGCCAGATGGAAGGCGGTTGGTATGACGCTGAGAAAGTGACGGCCTCCAAGCAAAGAGTAGACCGATTGGGTTACTTTAGTGATGTTTCGGTCGAGACGCCTGCCGTTTCTGGAACGTCAGATCAGTTGGACGTCAATCTCAGTGTTACTGAGAAGCCCACTGGAAATTTGATGCTCGGTGTCGGCACATCCAGCACCGATAAGATCATTCTGTCAGGCTCAATCGCTCAGAATAATTTCATGGGTAGCGGAAACAACGTTGCCATTCAGGTAAATTCCGCACGGTCCTACCGCACTTATGTCTTTTCCTATACAAATCCTTACTTTACCGATGATGGCGTCAGTCAGGGCTTTGATATTTACCACAGGACGGTAAATACGACGTCCACCGCAATCGCTACCTATAGTTCTGCATCAACGGGTGCTGGTCTTCGGTTTGGTTTTCCTATCGGGGAAAAAGAGTCGCTGGGATTTGGCTTGGGTATAGACTCAACCAAAGTTACTGCTTTTGACAACAGTCCTCAGTATTACAAGGATTATGTCGGCTATCCGTCCAATCCATCGGTCACCAAGTTGTCGATTCCAATAACGCTGAACTGGACCAGTGACGGCAAAGACAGTTTCTTTTTCCCGACCAAAGGTACCTTTCAAAAGGCGGGTCTGGAGGTCGCTGTCCCCGGAGGAGACTTAACCTATTACCGTGCAACGTATCAACTACAACATTTTATTCCGCTGAACTCAAAGTTTACGTTGATGCTTAATGGTGAGGTTGGTTATGCGGCAGGATATGGCGGTGAAGCGTTGCCATTTTTCAAGAATTTCTATGCTGGTGGCATAGGCTCTGTGCGGGGTTACAAGGCATCGAGCCTTGGTCCGATTACGCATGACGTCACGAGTGGCGCAGACTATCGGGTCGGAGGGAATCGTCGCGTCATAGGTAATGCTGAGTTGCTGTGGAGCGTTCCGGGCATGGAAAAGAGTTTTAGAATGGGCTGGTTCGTAGATGCGGGTCAGGTCTATGGTAGCAATGGCGATCAAAGTGCCGGAGGACTCCGCTATTCGACAGGGATTTCAGCTGCATGGATTTCGCCCATTGGTCCGCTAAAATTCAGCATTGGTCGACCACTTAACAAGCAGACCAATGATAAGTCAGAGATGTTTCAGTTCCAGTTGGGCACGGCGTTTTAATTCAGGAGTGTCAAGTTGAAAATCAAGTCTATTGTTCTCGCATCCTTGCTTTCCGCATTGTTTGTAACCAGTGCGGTGGCTTCGGAATTGAAGGTTGGGTATGTGAATACACAACGAATTTTCCGCGATGCGCCGGCTGCACAGAAAGCTGCCAAGAAGTTGGAAGGTGAATTTGCCAAGCGTGATCAGGATCTTCAGCGCATGGCCAAGCAGCTGCAGGGTTTGCAGGAAAATCTGGAAAAGAATTCCGTGACGATGGCGGAGAGTGAGCGTCGCACGAAGGAAAAAGAATTTGGGGAGATTTCCCGTGAATTCCAGCGCCGTCAACGCGAGTTCCGCGAAGATTTGAATCTGCGCCAGAATGAAGAAAATGCTGCTGTTATTGAGAAAGCCAACAAGGCAATCAAGCAGATTGCTGAAGCTGAAAAATACGACCTGATTTTGCAGGACGTCGTTTGGGTTAGCCCTCGCTTGGACATTACGGAGCGGGTGATCAAGGCATTGTCGGAAAGCAAGTAATGATTGGCCAGGGCGAGACAGGTTGGACGCTTGCCGATATCGCCGCCCAATTGGGCGGCGATGTGCTTGGAGATGGGCAAACGCTTATTACTCAAGTGGCAACCTTGGCCTCGGCCGGAAAGGGGGATATTGCCTTTCTCGCCAATCGAAAATATCGAAGCCAGTTGAATACGACATGCGCTACGGCGGTGATACTTGCACCAGACGCTGCTGAAGGATTTTCCGGTCCGCGTATCGTGACTACCAATCCTTATGCCTACTATGCGCGAGTTGCGACGCTTTTGAATCCTTCTGTGGCTGCTTCTACAGGGATTCATCCTTCAGCAGTAGTCGAATCTGTTTTGCCCGATTCTGTGTCAGTTGGGCAGTACGCTTGCATCGGCAAGAATGCAATCATTGGAGAAGATGTCACGATCCATGCTGGTTGCGTCATTGGAGATGGGGTCTCGATAGGAGATGGCAGCGTCCTCTATCCCAATGTGACGATTTACCACGGTTGTCGGATTGGGCAACACGCAATCATTCATTCGGGTGTTGTGATCGGTGCCGACGGGTTTGGTTTTGCACCAGACGGGAAGGAATGGGTCAAAATTCCGCAGATTGGGGTCGTTTCCATTGGTAATGATGTGGAAATTGGTGCCAATACCACCATAGATCGTGGCGCATTGGACGATACGGTCATTGGTGATGGCTGCAAGATCGACAATCTCGTGATGATCGGACACAACTGCAATATAGGCGCATATTCAGTTATTGCCGGGTGTACGGGCATGGCTGGCAGTACTACGCTTGGGGAGCATTGCATTCTTGGTGGGGCCAGTATGATCAGCGGTCACCTGAGTTTGGCGCCCAACACCACAATTTCGGGGGCCTCGACTGTGATGCGTAGTATCGTTGAACCGGGTGGCGTTTATGCCAGCGTTTTTCCGCTTGATAGCTATGAGCACTGGATGCGCAATGCGTCGCATATCCGTCGTTTGTCCAAACTGGCGGAGCGGGTGTCTGAGCTTGAGAAACAACTTAAAGAAAAAGATATAGAGGGTTGATTAAATGGATATTCAAGCAATAATGGAGCATCTGCCACACCGTTACCCATTTCTGTTGGTTGACCGTGTCGTAGAAATTGACCTGGGCAAATCAATCCATGCCTATAAAAATGTGACCATCAATGAGCCATTTTTTGTCGGACATTTTCCGCATCACCCCGTGATGCCTGGGGTGCTGATCATGGAAGCCCTGGCTCAAGCTGCAGGTATTCTTTCGTTTAAGTCGATGGCCGAAAAACCGTCGGCTGATACCGTGTTTTATTTTGCGGGGATTGATGAGGCGCGTTTCAAGAAACCGGTTTTGCCAGGTGATCAGTTGCATCTGCATGCCCAGATTGAACGTCAGATGCGTGGCGTCTGGAAGTTCAAGGCTGAAGCTCGGGTTGACGGCCAAATGGTTGCAGAAGCGCGTCTGATGTGTGCGCAGCGGGCATTGTAAAATGATCCATTCGACTGCGATTGTCGATCCGGCGGCCAAAATTGGCACAAACGTAGAGATCGGCCCCTATTCAATCATCGGTCCGGACGTGGAGATTGGTGATAATTCAGTCGTCGGTCCGCACACCGTCATTCGGGGGCACACCCGAATTGGACGCGATAACCGGATTTTTCAGTTTTGCTCGTTGGGCGAAGTTCCGCAGGACAAGAAATACGCTGGCGAGCCTACCCGATTGGAAATCGGTGATCGTAATGTAATCCGTGAGTTTTGTACCTTCAATCTGGGTACCGTTCAGGACGTTGGCGTAACCCGGATCGGTGATGACAACTGGATCATGGCATATGTCCATATTGCGCATGATTGCCAAGTGGGTAACAAGACAACCTTTGCGAATAATTCGCAGTTGGCGGGCCATGTCGTTGTAGAGGATTGGGCTATTCTCGGCGGTTTTACCGGAGTGCATCAGTTTTGCCGCATTGGCGCGCACGTGATGACGGCCGTCAGTACGGTCATTCTGCAGGACGTGCCGCCTTATCTTATGGCGGCAGGCAACACGGCCACGCCATACGGTATCAACGTTGAAGGGTTGAAGCGTCGCGGTTTCACCGCCGACTCGATTACTTCGCTAAAGCGTGCTTATCGGACGCTTTACAAATCCGGGTTGTTGCTGGAAGAGGCCAAGCTCAAGCTGGCCGAAGATGCCAAGACTCAGCCAGACTTACAGCGCCTTGTCGATTTCCTTGAGGTTTCCAAGCGAGGCATCATTCGCTGATATGGGTCGCGCAGTGCGTATTGCCATGGTGGCAGGAGAGCCCTCCGGGGACCTCTTGGCCAGCCACCTGATCGCGGCGCTCAAGGAGCGTTTGCCCGATGCCGTTTTCTACGGTATTGGTGGCCCGAAAATGCAGGGGCGCGGGTTCGATAGCTGGTGGCCTATGGAAAAGCTGTCGGTCATGGGCTATTGGGATGCGATCAAGCATTATCGGGAAATCGCAGGTATTCGCCGACAGTTGAAAAAGCGCCTGCTGGATCTGAAGCCCGATATTTTTATCGGCGTAGATGCACCGGATTTTAATTTGGGCCTGGAAAGCGCTTTAAAGTCGGCCGGTGTGCGTACCATCCACTATGTCAGTCCTTCCATCTGGGCATGGCGTGGTGGACGTATCAAGAAAATTGGTCGTGCGGTGAACCGTGTACTGGCGCTGTTTCCGATGGAGCCGCCACTCTACGAAAAAGAGAATATACCGGTGACCTACGTTGGCCATCCACTGGCTGACATCATCCCGATGCAAACCAGCAAGAAGGTGGTTCGCGAGAAGCTGGCCTTGCCACGTGACTATCCGATATTTGCCATGCTGCCGGGTAGTCGCAGGGGGGAACTGGAGATGATGGCGGATACCTTCGTGCAGACGGCGAAAATCATTTGTGACCGTTTTCTGCCCAACGCGATTTTCGTGGTGCCGCTAACCACTCGGGAAACTCGTCTTCAGTTTGAGGCTGCGATCTATCGTCAGCAGGCCACTGATGTGCCATTCCGACTGCTCTTTGGTCATGCTCAGGATGCGCTTGGCGCAGCCGATGTGTCGCTGGTCGCCAGCGGCACAGCGACGCTTGAGGCGGCGCTGATCAAACGGCCGATGGTGATCACCTACAAGATTGCCAAGTTTTCTTATTGGTTGATGAAGCGTATGGCCTATCAACCTTACGTCGGTTTGCCCAATGTGCTGGCCGGGCGTTTTGTCGTACCGGAAATTCTGCAGGACGAGGCAACGCCGGAAAATCTGGCCGAAGCGCTGATCAAGCTGTACGAAGATAAGGAAAACGCAGCGGCGGTTGAAGAGGCATTTACCGACATGCATTGGCAACTACGTCAGAATACCGCTGATAAAGCCGCCAACGCGGTCATTGAATGCCTGAACTGATTGTTCCACCCGGCCTGGTCTGCGGTATCGATGAAGCAGGGCGAGGGCCGTTAGCGGGTGCAGTCGTGGCCGCAGCTGTGATACTTGATCCCCTGCGTCCAATCCCCGGCCTCAACGACTCCAAGAAATTGAGCGAAAAAAAGCGCGATGCGCTGGCGGTGCTGATCCGTGAACGAGCTGTTGCCTGGGCGGTTGCTTCGGCCTCGGTCGAAGAAATTGATCGCCTCAACATCCTGCATGCCACCCTGCTTGCCATGCAGCGTGCAGTGGCCAGTTTGACGGTACGGCCCACCAGCGCCATGGTCGACGGGAATCGTTGTCCGAAACTGGATATTCCGTCAGAAGCCGTGGTCAAGGGTGATGGCAAGATTGCGTCGATTGCGGCAGCCTCGATTTTGGCCAAGACTGTGCGCGATGCCGAAATGCGGGTCTTGCATGCGCAATATCCGATGTACGGGTTCGATCGCCATATGGGTTACCCGACTGCGGCGCATTTTCAGGCGCTCGAATTACATGGCGTCTCGCCGGTGCATCGACGCAGCTTCGGACCGGTGGCCAAGCAACTTTCTTTGCTATGAAGCTGATCCAGTCGCGCGATAACGCATTTTTCAAGTCTCTGAAACGGCTGGCGGAATCAGGTCGCGAGCGACGGAAAACCGGTCAGACCTTGCTCGATGGCCTTCACCTGATCAAGGCTTATGAGTCCGCATTCGGACTGGTTGAAACCTTGATCGTAGCTGAATCGGCGCGAGAGGTTGGCGAGATTTCAGCGTTTGTTGAAGGCCGGGACGTGGTGGTGTTGGTTGACCATCTTCTGCGTGACCTCGGTTTGGTTGATACGCCGAGTGGTGTATTGGCTGTCGCCAGGATGCCGACGGCGACTGTCGCGGTCGACCGGACAAATGACGCAATTTTGCTGGATGGCGTACAGGATCCTGGCAACGTTGGCACCTTGCTGCGGACAGCGGCCGCCGCGGGAATCAAGCAGGCCCTGTTGTCACCGGGTTGTGCTGCTGCCTGGTCACCCAAGGTATTGCGCGCTGGGCAGGGCGCTCATTTTGCCCTGGCCATCCATGAAGACGTTGATCTGATGGCATTTGTCGCCGACTATCAGGGAACAAGCGCAGTGACCACATTGGAACAGGCCACATCGCTCTATGAAGCCCAGTGGGATGGGCCGCTGGCGTGGGTTTTTGGTTCAGAAGGATTGGGTGTGAGCGCAGAATTGCTGGCTGCCGCCCGGCTCAGAATTCGTATTCCGATGCCGGGCGCTGTTGAATCGCTCAATGTGGCCGCCGCTGCAGCCATCTGTCTGTTCGAGATGCTCCGGCGGCGATTGGCCTGATCGTCCATCGCTATTGAAGGCCAACTTCAGGCGGCGACCTTCAGCCTAAGCAGATTGCTGACCGCAAAGCTGCATTCAGCGGAATCCCGAATAGCCGTGTTCCAGTCGATGGGCATTTTCAAAAAATCATGTTTTTTCCTGTTGACCGTAGCCATGAATGTGGAAGTACTTTGGCATATTGCAATCCTGAAACAATTTCGCTAGCATATTTCGCACGCGTCATATTTCGCCGGGTGGTCACGATCAAGGCAGTAAATCTAATCAGTGGCCGGAGGGGTGTTGGCCTGTGCGCCAAGTTCACGATGATGGCCAGCGTCCGGCCAGAATCAGGAGAAAAAATGTTCAAGCAGACTTCAATTTGGATAGGTATCGGGCTTGCCGGCACCATGTCCGGGCTTCATGCTGCAGAGTTGAGAGATATTGTTAAAGACAAGCTTTGCTCCAGTATCATTTCAGAGCGCCTGACGGGTGCTACCCGTAGCAGCCACTGTCACCCGGGTTTTAAAACACTGTCTGTTGACTTGACCGCCAGCCAGACCCCCAGCATCTTCTCCTTGCCGGATGGCAGCCAACTGAATGTGGCCAATACGTTAACCTTTAATGGCTCGATTGTGCCTGAAGTCTGGCGGGTTAAAGCGGGGCATACGCTGGACATAAATCTGAAGAATCGTCTCACCAATGCCGACCCCAGGCTGACCGCAGTCAATTTGCACACGCACGGGATGATCGTCAGTCCACGTCTCAAAACGGTCAAAAAAGCCGGGCGTGACCAGATTGTGGGCACGGTTGGCGACAATGTGTTTGTCTGTTCGGTACCGACCGAACAGCTTAACCAGCCGAATGCCAAGGCCTGGGAATATTGCAATACGTTGGCGACTTCGCCGCAGGCGGATTCGATCCACTATCGCATCCAGGTCCCTGAAAGCCATCCGGAAGGCGTCTTCTGGTATCACCCGCATATTCACAAGGCGGCCACCGATCAGGTGGGGGCTGGACTGGCCGGCCTCATCTGGGTCAGGGGGCACGATAATTTTCTGCTTCACCGCGGCAGCGAACGTTTCATGATGCTGAAGGATTTTCCGCTCAAAAAGACACTGGCCAATGGCGGGTGGGAAACCTACCAGAAGGGTGGCGGAGATGATTTACCGGATTGTGATACAAGCGTATCGGCTGACCGTTACGAAGGCTATTGCAATGGTACGGTCGGCGGTGTTGATGCCAAATGGCTGTTTACCATCAATGGTCAAGTCTTGCCCACCATGACCTTGAGCAAGCCGGAAGGCGAAATCTGGCATATCGCCAATACCAGTGCCAACACGACCTATACGCTCCAACTCGTCGCCGGCGACAGCGGTCCTGTGCAAACGCCTCTCAATATGCAATTGCTTTCGCGGGACGGCGTTTATATTGCGCAGGACAATACCAGCATGAGCCCCGCCCAGGTTGGTTCAAAGCCCATCGTGATGATGCCGGCCAGTCGGGTCGACGTGCTGGTCAAGCCACAATGGGTTGCCGCAGGTGGCGCGGGTAATGCCGCACGCCTGATTACTCGTGGCATGGTGACAGGCTCTCTCGCCAATGAAGGTGACGCCTGGCCTGCCGTCGTGCTTGGCAAGGTTGCGCTCGGTCCCCACGCCTTGGCACTGCCTGCCAGTGGCGTCGGCACGCGGTCAGCAAGGATGTTTGAAGAAGGTATTACGGTGAAGAGTGGTGGTGCCGATCAGATCATCAAGGCCACGCGGGAGATCAAAGCCAATATTGCCGACGTCAAGGCCCAGTTCAGCAGCGTTTTCCACGACCATTCCGGCATGTCCCACGCTGGCATGCCCATGGGTGACCCCTGTACATCCGAGGATTTGCGCAAACTGGGATCCGATGAAGCACGTCTGGTTGTCGTCAACATTCGCCGGGTGGACATTCCCGATAAAGGGCCGACCGAAGAATTTGTCATTGGTGCCGATCGCGTCAAGGTGAACGATCCCGACCTCCAGGGTGCAATCACTCGGCTGGCCCTGGATACCACCAAGACCCGGAGCATTGATAATCAAGGGCCCAAACCGCAAATTTGTACGCGGGCAGGGAGAACCGAAACATGGATTATCGCCAACCCGCTCGCCGACGATATCGCCGGGGCAGGGGGAGACGCAGCCAGTGTCAACCGGGAGTTACACAACTTCCATATTCATCAGATGAAGTTCAAGGTGCTGCGCGTTGAAAACGCGCTCGGGTGCAGCCCCGGTGCTACCGGTCCGAATGTCTGCGTCAGCAATCCGCCGGCGGATGGGCGGTTGGTTGATACCTTCCCTGTGCCGCTGGGCGGACGCATTTATGTTGAAGTCCCGCTGGGCGCCACGCAGGTCGGTGATTTTGTCTATCACTGCCATATTCTCGAGCATGAAGACCACGGGATGATGGCCCACATTCGTGTCGAACCGGACGAGCTTGGGCGATAGAAACAGGGTAGAGGCAAAGAAAAAAGCGCAGCGGTTAGTCCGCTGCGCTTCTGGTTTACCGGGTGCTC
>DAOLIO010000002.1:0-53212 GCA_035328505.1 Azonexus sp. | reverse complement strand
GTGACGGCATGAAAACCGTAGATCAGGCGGGAAGACATAGCTGCTTTCTTGATTCAGGAGCGCGGATTTTACCGCGCCACGGCCGTCGGCCGGAAACGGCCTCAACGCCCAGTCGCATCAGGGCGCGTCAGATGCCCTTGATCAGAGAATCTTCGCGGGAAATCCAGCGCGACAGGAAAAGGTCGTGCAGCGCGATATGGTTGGTCACCCAACGGGTCAACAGCTGATCGAGTTCGCGAATTCGTGAAACGATGTGATGCGAGTCAAGCGCGGACACAATCTCCTGAACGGTCATCGAAATCGCCGCATGGTCTTCCATGTGGGCTTCACAGACATCGCGGTCGACCATCAGCAACAATGAGTCGCGCATGACCGCTTCTTCAGTCTTGAAATGTTCGAGAATGAAGGCAAACACATCGCCAAGCAGACTGATCAAATCAGCTTCGCAGCGCTGCTGAACGGCTTGACCACAACCCAGACAATCCTTCAAACCATATTGATCGATACAGATCTTGCGCAGATTGGCAATGGCGCCGATCAGGAATCGATGCTCAAAATCGATGAGTTTGTGCCCGGTCACCAGCTCGGGCGGCAACTCCCCGGTCGCCATCCAGTGAGCAGTAATATCAGTCAAAGCACTGGCAGAGGTCCCATCCTGGAAAGGGTTAGAAACCACCAATTGCTTCGTCATCTTCACTCCACAAAATTCAGGGTATGGTATTTTACCGACCTAATTTGGTGCATATTGCGTAACAATTGTGAATTTTCGTAATGCACACTCCCATCAATTGCGCCAACCGAGGAATCCATTTGTTATCGGACAATCAAAAACGTTGGGGTGTTGACCAGTGGGCAGCCTATCTGAGCAGCCAGGCATTGCCTTGCATGCCTCGCTCGAAATCGATGTTGCTACAATTGGAGTCGGCACTGGGGGAGCAACTTTCGGCACGGGAACTTGCCGACATTGCAGGCGGCGACCCATTTCTCTGCCTCCGACTGCTACGCGAGGCCGAAAGCCACAGAGTCCGGCGACTTGAACACGAAACAACGACGCCCTTGGGCGCCGTCATGCAACTCGGTACCGACACCTTCCGCCGGCTCCTGCTTGACAGTCCTGAAACCGATGAGACGATCGTTGGTCTGGCCGGGTGTGAGGCACGCGCCTTTCTGGCCAGACATCTGGCACTGCGCTGGGGAACGGCCCGAGCCGATATTTCGCCTGATGAAATTGCAATGGCCGCACTGCTCTCAGAAATTGGCGAATTATTGCTCTGGCTGTTTGCACCGGCGTTGCCGGAAGCGGCCGATGCCGCGTTGCACTCGGGTCGTGCGGCGCGCTCGCTACAGGCACAGTTGGACGCATGCGGATTCCGCTTCAAGGATTTGACGCTCAAGTGTGCATTGATCTGGCATCTGCCGCCCTTGCTGACGCAATTGATACGGGGTGTCGACAATACTCGCGCCAACCTGTCACGTGTCTGTGTCGACGCAGCACGACATCTAACGTCCGGTGGCCCCGATGACCCTGCATTGCCTTCCAATATCGCTGAAGCCAAACACATCATTCCCGGCGCAACGCTTGAATGGCTGGCCGAGCAACTTCCTGGCCTCAACGAGGCACAAGTGGCCAGCATCTCGCTCAAGGCAGCCGATCTGGTCGATCCGCACCACCCTTGAGCGCGATTGCTGCGGTCAACGCTTCTTTGTGGCCGTTTTTCGAACTGGCTTGGCTGCCGCAGCCTTGCTCCGCGACGCTACCGACTTTCTGGCAGCAGGCTTGGCAGATGCCTTGTCGGACTTTTTGGCCGAGGGCTTGGCAGATTTTGCGGCAACCTTGGGTCCTGCTTTCTTGGTCGCCGGCACTTGAGCGGGGACCGCCTTGGCTACCTGCACTTGGCCAACAGAGCGCTTGCCCGATGCTTTTAGCGTGCCCTTGGGCAGGGTCTTGCTACCCGCGTAAGCCTTCTCGCTACCGGCCAGGACGAAATCAATGCGGTTCGACTCTAGATCCGCCCGTACCAGTTTGACGCGGACCCGGTCACCCAGACGGAAGCGCTGCCCCGTCCTTTCGCCCAGCATCTGGTGCTTGATATTGTCAAATTGGAAGTAATCAGCCCCCAGGTCGGAGACATGGACCAGACCTTCGATATAAACAGTGTCCAGTGCGACAAAAATTCCGAAGGCAGTGACCGCTGATATCGTCCCTTCGAACTCCTCGCCAATGCGCTCCTTCATGAAGAAAGTCTTCAGCCAGTTTTCGACATCACGCGTTGCCTCATCGGCCCGACGCTCGGTGCTCGAACATTGAAGACCAATGTCGTCCCATGGCCGATCCGGTATATATTTTTCGCCGGCGAGCACAGCCTTGATGGCGCGATGGACAAGCAGGTCGGGATAGCGGCGGATTGGCGACGTAAAGTGCGTGTAGTGTTCGTAGGCCAAACCGAAATGGCCGACATTGTCCGGGCTGTACATCGCCTGACGCAGCGACCGCAGCATGACGGTCTGCAATAACTGAAAGTCCGGACGCTGCTTCACCTTGTCGAGAAGTATGGCGTAATCCTTGGCTCGAGGATCGTCACCGCCACCCAAGGCGAGGCCAAACTCGCCGAGGAAGGTTCGCAGGTTTGCGAGTTTCTCTTCTGATGGCGCAGCATGAATGCGGTACAGGCAAGTCTGCTTGTTCTCGGCCAGGAAATCAGAGGCGCAGACATTGGCGGCCAGCATGCATTCCTCGATAATCCGGTGCGCATCGTTGCGCACCACTGGCACGATATTCTCGATTTTGCCCTGTTCGTTGAACAGCATTTGCGTTTCGATCGTCTCGAAGTCGATCGCCCCACGCTGGCCGCGCGCCTTGTGCAAGGCCGCAAACAGTTTGTAGAGATTCTGGACGTGCGGCAAAACACTGCGGTGGACATCGGTATCGGGCACTTTCTCACCGGACAGCCATGACCAGACGAGGTTGTAGGTCAAACGGGCGTGCGATTTGAACACCGCCGGATAGAACTTATATTTTCCAATCTTGCCGGTCGAACTGATCTCCATGTCGCAAACCATGGCCATGCGCTCGACATCGGGATTAAGCGAACAGATGCCATTCGACAGCTTTTCGGGCAACATTGGGATCACACGACGCGGAAAATAAACCGAGTTGCCACGCTCCACCGCCTCGCGGTCAAGCGCCATGCCGGGCTTTACGTAATGCGACACGTCGGCAATCGCCACAATCAGGCGCCAACCTCGGCCCTTCTTTTCGCAATAGACAGCATCGTCGAAATCACGCGCTGTCTCGCCATCGATGGTCACCAGCGCCACGTCGCGCAAATCGACGCGCCCTTTCAGGTCGGCCTTCGTAACCTTGTCCGGCATGGCCTTGTTTTCATCCTGAGCCGCCTTGGAAAACTCGAAAGGCAAATCGTGCTTGCGCAGCGCAATCTCGATCTCCATCCCCGGGTCGGCATAATTGCCAAGCACTTCGATGATCTTGCCAATGGGCTGTGAAAACTTGCTGGGTTGTTCAATGAGCTGAACCATCACGACCTGTCCCGATTGCGGTTTGTTCTTTGACTTGGGCTCAGGCGGCACCAGAATATCCTGTGATATTCGCTTGTTTTCCGGGGCGACGACCACGACACCATGTTCGACAAACACCCGCCCGACAATCCGCGTATTGACTCGCTCGGTAACTTCCACAATTCCGCCTTCAGGGCGGCCCTTGCGGTCAATGCCGGTGACTCGAACAAGTGCCCGGTCACCATGCAGGACTTTTTTCATCTGGTGCTGATCGAGGAAAATATCGGCACTACCATCATCAGGAATCAGGAAACCGTAACCATCCGGATGCCCCTGAATCCGCCCTGCGGTCAAACTCGCCCGCTCTGGCAGCATGTAGGCCCCTTTGCGGTTTCGCATCAGCTGCCCTTCACGCTCCATCGCACCCAGGCGACGCTGGAACATCTCGCGCTCGCTCTCTGCGATATCCAGCAACGCCACCAACTCGCCAAACTCAACCGGGCGAGCTTCATCAGTCAAAATTTGGGAAACATATTCGCGGGAAGGCAAAGGAAACTCATATCTAGCCAACTCCCGCTCAAAAAATGGATCAG
Organism: Azonexus sp.; assembly: GCA_035328505.1. Lineage (GTDB taxonomy): Bacteria > Pseudomonadota > Gammaproteobacteria > Burkholderiales > Rhodocyclaceae > Azonexus. The sequence goes on along the minus strand of DAOLIO010000002.1, from coordinate 49,103 downwards.
CGCGGCGTATTTTTGACAACTTTTTTCTTGACATCAATTCTTCTTTCTCTATAATGGCGGCTCTTCGCACCTGTGCCCAGGTGGCGGAATTGGTAGACGCACTAGTTTCAGGTACTAGCGGGTAACTCCGTGGGGGTTCGAGTCCCTTCCTGGGCACCAGCGATTTTGATAGAAGGCCTTGTTCAAACAAGGCCTTTTTTCATTCTGTCGCCTGGTTTTGACAAACAGCCAACACGACCATTTGTTAAACCGCCTGCATTGTCTCACAGCGCATACCCGCTCGTCCCCCGGAAACAATTGCTCACACTTGCGTACACAGCACGGGTCATCCACCAGCGTGACTAAAGCGTTATTCGGCTTGTTCAAACGACAAAAACGAGTCGAACCATGAAAAAACTAGTTTCCACCCTCTGTATTGCTGCGACCTTGGCCATGTCTTTCAATAGTTCTGCTCAGGCAGACTGGGGTCGCCATGACCGTGGCTACCGTGACTATCAACCGATGCATCATCAACATCGCGGTGGTTCAGGCTGGGTTGGTCCCGCGGCCATTCTCGCTATCGCTGGCCTCGCTATCGGCTCAGCTGTCGCATCACAAAGCTACTATGCCCCCGCACCAGTCTATAGTGCCCCGCCGCCGCGCCCTATGCCCAGTCCAAATTACGGTACATGGTATTACTGTGGTTCGTCCGACATGTACTATCCCAACACCAACGCCTGTCCGGAAGGCTGGCAAGCTGTACCGGCTCAATAAAAAACGGGCCATATCGGCCCGTGTTTTTAGAAATCACTCGACAACAGCACCCCTGATCATTGATTGAATGGGTGCTGCTTGAGAATGGTTTCATCTCGCTCAGGACCAGTCGATACGATAGCTATTGGCACTTCGCATAGCTGCTCCAGACGATCGAGATAAGCGCGCGCTTCGACGGGAAGGTCTTCCCAACATTTGACGCCAAAAGTCGTATCACTCCACCCCGACATAGTTTCGTAGATCGGCTCACAACGTGCAACTTCGTCCGCACCAATTGGAAGCAGATCAATAACCTTGTCATCAAGCTTGTAGCCAGTGCAGATATTCAGTTCCTTCAGGCCATCAAGTACATCCAGCTTGGTAATGCATAGACCCGTCAGGCCATTGATGCGACCGGAACGACGCAACGCAGCAGCATCAAACCAACCGCAGCGGCGCTTGCGACCCGTAACAGTGCCAAACTCGCGACCAACCTGCGACATCTGGTAGCCCGGCACGCCTTCAGTCTCGATATCCAACTCGCTTGGGAACGGACCGCCACCGACGCGGGTGCAGTAAGCTTTGGTGATCCCCAACACATAATGCAGCATCCCCGGACCGATACCCGAGCCAGCCGAGGCCTGTCCGGCAACACAGTTGGAAGAGGTAACAAACGGGTAAGTACCGTGATCAATATCAAGCAGGGTACCTTGTGCCCCTTCGAACAACAAGTTGGAACCGGCCTTGTTAGCAGCGTAGAGTGCGGCTGAAACATCAGTCACCATCGGCCGTATCTGCTCCGCATCAGCCATTGCCTGATCATATACCGTCTGAAAATCGACGGCAGGTGCCTTGAAATATTGTGTCAGAACAAAATTATGGTACTCCAGAACCTCTTTCAATTTCTCAGCGAAACGCGCTGGATGAAACAGGTCATATACACGCAGACCACGACGTGAAACCTTGTCTTCGTAGGTCGGGCCGATACCCTTGCCTGTCGTGCCAATCTTCTTGTCTTCAGACTTGACGCCTTCACGGGCCTTGTCGATGGCGGAATGGTAGGGCAGGATCAACGGGCAACCCGGGCTGATTTTCAGGCGCGAACGTACGTCAATACCTCCCTTTTCCAATTCGGCTATTTCAGAAAGAAGATGATGGACGTCAAGCACAACGCCATTGCCGATATAGCACTCAACCCCGTCGCGCACGATACCTGAAGGAACAAGATTCAGTTTATAAACCTGCTCGCCTACAACCAGCGTGTGGCCAGCATTATGCCCACCTTGAAAACGCACAACTCCCTTTGCATGGTCAGTAAGCCAATCAACGATCTTCCCCTTACCTTCGTCGCCCCACTGGGTCCCCACCACGATGACATTCTTTGCCATTTTTAATCCTCTTGTATAGCTTCAATAATCCAGTGCTCGCCGACCAGGGCCAGCTTACGATCACAGACGGGGCCCTCGCATGCTGCTTCACCAGGCAGGAGCTGAACAACCGTCTCACCTTGTTCCCGGAGCGCTGAGACATGAGCTGAAAGCCGTTTGTCATGACTGGCGTGCGGTGCCAGAATTGCGCCATTTGACTTTAAGTCCGCTGCAAAACGCGCCACTTCGCGTAAATCCATCGAAAACCCAGTCGCCGGACGAGCGCGGCCAAACGCTTTGCCTGCCCCGTCATACCGCCCCCCCATGGCAATCGCGGCTGGATAACCAGAACAATAGGCAGCGAAGACCACACCGTTGTGGTAATGGTAACCACGCAAATCGGAGAGATCGACTGAAAACGGTAAATCAGGCGCAGCAGATATTAGGTGACGCAGACCATTTAAAGCAGATGAAAGCTCAGGCAAGGCTGGCAACTCTTCAACCGCGCGCTCTATAACCTCGGCTCCACCATAAAGCTGCGGCAATCGCAAAAGCGCTTCACGATAAGGCGATGGAACATCGATGCATGCCTCTTCCAAACCGGGAACATCCTTCGCTTGCAAAAGGCTGAGGACATTTTCCTCTGCTTCTTGAGGCAATCCGGATGCTTCTACGAGTGCACGGAATATTCCCACGTGCCCAAGGTCTATGCGGCTGATCGCAAGATTAACCTTGGCAAATGCTCCCGCCATTAACCGAATGACGTCAAGATCCGCTTCAATACCAGCATATCCGTAAAGCTCTGCGCCAATCTGCACAGCCTCACGGCCCGCAGAAATAGTAGCAGGCAACGTGTGAAGCACACTTCCGCAATAGCAGAGCCGAGTAACCCCTGAATGATTGAGCAGATGCGCGTCAATGCGAGCTACCTGTGGCGTAATGTCTGCTCTAACCCCCATCGTACGTCCAGATAACTGATCAACCAACTTGAAGGTTCGCAATTGCAAATCCTGCCCTGCACCAGTCAGCAATGACTCCAGATATTCGAGCATTGGTGGCATGACCATTTCGTAACCATGGCTCCGAAAATGGTCCAAAACAGCGCGACGCAATTCTTCAATACGAACAGCCTCGGCTGGTAGCGCATCGGCCAGATATTCAGGTAACAACCAGTTCATGAGAAAAAGATCAAAAAAATCAGACCGATCAGCATCGAAGTCAAACCAACAAAGCGAATTTGTCCATCTGAAAATTGAATTAGGCGACGGAATGTTTCACGCCATGCCGCCGGCGCAATAAATGGCATAAGGCCCTCGAGCACCAGCATTAGCGCGAAGGCAATAAGCAAGGTTGAGGTCATTTACCTTTGTCGTTTCCACGCCCGGCACTCTTCATATATTTGAAGAACTCGGAATTCGGTTCAATAACCAACACGTCGTTTTTAGTTTTGAAACTGCCACGATAGGCTTCAAGGCTGCGATAGAACGAATAAAACTCAGCGTTTTGGCCAAATGCTTGAGCATATGTATTCGTTGCCTTCGCATCGCCTTCACCCTTGATTTTCTGCGAATCACTATAAGCTTGCGCAACGATAATCTCGCGCTGCCGATCCGCGTCGGCTCGAATCTTTTCTGCCTCGGCAAAACCCTCAGAGCGCAGTTCGTTGGCCACCCGCTTACGCTCGGCCTCCATTCGACGATAAACTGCTTCGCTGACTTCAGTCGGAAGCTCTACACGTTTCAGACGAACGTCAACAATCTGAACACCAATCTTGCGCGCATCGACATCAGCCTTTTCACGCATTTGAGTCATTACCTGATCCCGCTCTCCAGAAACCACATCGTGAACAGTCCGCTTACCGAACTCCTCACGTAATCCGGCATTGACGGTCTGATTCAGCCGGGTTTTTGCCCGAGACTCATCGCCGCCAACAGAGATGTAATAGAGTTGAGGATCAACAATGCGCCATTTGATATATGAATCAACCAGGACGTTTTTCTTTTCGGACGTAATAAAGCGCTCTGGTTCAGCATTGTCCAGCGTAATGATGCGTTTTTCAAAATAGCGAACATTTTGAACCATCGGAATCTTGAAATAGAGGCCGGGGTCACTAATCGCACGCTTAACTTCACCCAACTGGAAAACCACGGCAAACTGACGCTGATCAACAGTAAAGATCGACATGGCCAGAATTACCAGCACTGTGGCGATGAAAGCTCCAAATAAATTGACACGTGGGCTCATTAACGTCCCTCCCGATCTCGTGAACGCAACGATCCATCGCGCGAACTGGATGAATACGAACCGCCACCAACCTTAGGTGCACCTTCCATCTGCGGCGGTGCATCAGACGACAACGGTGCTTGAGGTTTTACCGTAGAAGGAGCTACGGATGCTTCGGGAACTCCCTGGACAGCTGGTGCAACACTGGCCGCCTGCATCAGCTTATCAAGAGGCAGATACAACAGATTGCCCTGCCCCTTTGCGTCAACCATGACCTTGCTAGTATTGGAATAAATTTGTTGCATCGTTTCCAGATACATCCGCTGCCTGGTTACCTCTGGGGCCTTGGCATATTCCGTAAGCACTTGCTTGAAGCGCGAAGCGTCACCCTCTGCAGACGAAATCACACGTTGCTTGTAACCATTGGCCTCTTCAAGAAGGCGCGCAGCCGTACCCTTGGCTTTTGGAATCACATCATTTGCATAAGCCTGGCCTTCATTCTTTTGGCGTTCGCGGTCCTGACCGGCCTTGACTGCATCGTCAAATGCCGCTTGAACCTGCTCAGGTGGCTGCGCATTCTGCATCGTCACCTTGGATATCATGATGCCACTCTTGTAACGGTCAAGAATATCCTGCATCAATTTGGCAGCCTGCGTAGCAATCTGCTCGCGCCCTTCATAAAGCACGAAGTCCATTTTGCTCTTGCCGACAATTTCGCGAACGGCGGTTTCAGCAGCCCCCATCACCGCATCATCGGTTGAACGATTGTTAAACAAATATTCGACAGGATCCTTAAGAATATATTGGACAGCAAACTGAATATTTACAATGTTTTCATCATCCGTCAGCATCAGTGCTTCCTTGAGCACCTTGTTACGCTCACTACCGCGGTAACCAATTTCGATGGTCCGAACGCCGGTCAAATTCACCAATTCATGCGACTGAATCGGGTATGGCAAGCGCCAGCGCAGCCCAGGATCGGTAGCCTCCTTAAAACTCCCAAACTGCAAAACCAACCCACGCTGCGACGCATCAACAATATAGAAACCCGACGCAAGCCAGACTACGGCAGCCAGAACCACCAAGAGCCCGACTCCGCCACCGATGAATTTAGGATTGAAGTCGATATTCGGTAGGCGGGGACCATCGCCCCCACCATTTCCGCTTCCACCACCCTTCTTGCCGAAAATTCCGGATAATTTCTGATTGAAATCGCGCCACAACTCTTCCAAGTCTGGCGGACCATCGTTAGGGCGGCGTGGGCCATTGCTACCATTGGGTTTGTCGCTATCACCGCCACCGCGGTTTCCCCACTGTGGATCGTTGAGCGACATGAAAATGCCTAGGGTCGGAATCATGGATATCGGAATTCAGTTAATGTAGTCGTGTTGTACTTCATATTCGGTCAAGGCTATTTCCTTGTTACGGGCATCAGCCTTGGCCCGGGCATATTCGGCCAAGGATTCTCTAAGGAGATCCAAACCTTCGCCAGTACGCGCACTGACTCGAACGCGCGCGATACTACCATATTCATCTCGCTCGATGCCCGGCCGGGCATCGGTAAGGTCTATCTTGTTCCAAGCCACTACCTGCCTGACCTGTTCAGCCCCAATATCGAGCAGCACTTTATTTACTTCCCACACCTGCTCGTCACGTGCATGACTTGCACTATCAACAACATGCAGGAGTAAATCTGCATGAGTTGCCACCTCTAAGGTTGCATGGAATGCATCCACCAAAGAGTGCGGCAAGTCGCGAATAAAGCCAACGGTATCTGAAATAACAATATTTCCTGCGTCCCCAATCCACAATTTGCGTGATGTAGTGTCTAGCGTAGCGAACAACTGATCTGCTTCATAAACGCCCGCATGGGTCAGCGCATTAAACAAGGTTGACTTGCCGGCGTTTGTATATCCAACGAGCGAAACATTCAAGACATCTCCACGCATCCGAGCCTTACGCTGGACTACTCGCTGGCGAGAGAGCCGCTGTAATCGCTCTTTCAAAAACTTGACCCGAGCCCCAAGGAGACGCCGGTCAGTTTCAAGTTGTTTTTCGCCCGGGCCGCGCATGCCGATACCACCGCGTTGCCGCTCCAAGTGAGTCCAACCTCTCACAAGCCTAGTAGACAAATGCTCCAACTGTGCTAGTTCAACCTGCAACTTACCCTCCGCGCTGGAAGCCCGGAGAGCAAAGATGTCCAGAATCAAACTAGTTCTGTCTATTACCCTGCACTTGAGGACGCGCTCAAGATTGCGTTCCTGTGCCGGCGAAAGCTCATGATTGAAAATAATAAGATCTGCCTCGCCAGCAGCCACAATCATCCCGATCTCTTCGACCTTACCTTTTCCAGCATAGGTTTTTGGATCAGGACTTTGTCGACGGCCAAATACCTCAGCCACGACAAGGCCTCCAGCTGACTCAGCCAACAAGCGCACTTCCTCCAGTTGATCGTCAAGATCAGGCTGGCCAAAATCTAGTTGAACAATCACCGCGCGCTCGCCGGCGGCTGGTCGTTCAATCATCGGTGCTTCCTGAGAAGATAAGCGAAAGCCCGCCAAAATAGCGGGCCACCAGACAGTGATCTATTATTCGGCGGCCTGTTCCTGCTGGAGGTTGACCGGACGAGCCGGAACCACCGTGGAGATGGCGTGTTTATAAACCATCTGAGTTACCGTATTTTTCAGAAGTACAACGTATTGATCAAAAGATTCAACCTGGCCTTGCAGCTTAATCCCGTTCACCAAGTAAATAGAGACGGGAACATGCTCGCGGCGAAGAGCATTGAGGAAGGGGTCTTGTAAAAGTTGCCCTTTGTTACTCATGGTGGGGACTCCATGTAATTGTTATGAGGGTCCTAATGTACCCAAATTTATAAAGTGGCGCCAAAGATTTTACGGATTATTTCTTGTCTTTGTCTGCAAATGGATTTTTTGCGGTAACACATTGGATTCTCAAAGGCGTTCCCTGCAATTTAAACGCATCTCTGAAAGTATGTTCAAGAAACCGTCTGTAGCTATCGGTAATTTTATCTACCGCATTCCCATGAATAACGATAATGGGAGGATTTGATCCGCCTTGATGGGCATAACGCGGCTTGGGCCGAAACAAACCGTGCTTGGCCGGGGCTTGTTTCGCAACTGCATCGATTAGCACGCGGGTCAGACGCGGCGTCGTCATCTTGGACATGGCGGCCGCATAGGCTGCATCGACAGAGCGGAAGAGCGTTTCCAAACCTACGTTTTCACGCGCTGAAACAAAATGGAATTTTGCAAAATCAAGGAATTGCAATTTGCGTTGGAGAATCAGGCGGGTCTGCTCTCTGGTATAAGAATCGAGGCCATCCCATTTGTTGACCGCGACCACCAAGGCTCGACCGGACTGAACGATAAAGTCGGCGATATGGGCATCCTGATCAGATACATCTGCCTGAGCATCAACCATCAAAATAACGACGTTTGCATCCTCAATGGCCTGCAATGTCTTTACCACTGAAAACTTCTCAATTGTCTCGAATACCTTTCCGCGCTTGCGCATGCCAGCGGTATCCACGAGAACGTATTTTCGACCTCCGCGCTCAAAATCAATTTCTATCGAGTCACGCGTGGTACCCGGCGCGTCGAAGGCAATAACTCGCTCTTCGCCTAGAAGTGTATTAATCAGGGTTGACTTGCCGACATTAGGGCGCCCAACGATGGCAACACGAATGGCATCAGAGTGCCATTCGTCATCCTCCGGTTCCGGGAAACCATCCAGTGCCAGCTCGACAAGGCCACGCACACCCTCGCCATGGGCCGCAGAGATCGCATATGGCTCGCCCAGACCAAGCTCATGAAACTCAGCCTCAACCATGCCTGCATTCATACCCTCGGCCTTGTTAACTGCAACTACAACCGGGCAGTCAATGCGGCGCAGCTTATTCGCGATTTCCTTGTCATGCGGGGTCAAACCAGTACGACCATCAACGACGAATATCACCGCATCAGCCTCGGCAATCGCCTGTTCGGTCTGACGAGCCATTTCATGCAGGATTCCCTCTTTGATCAAGGGTTCGAATCCACCGGTATCAACAACCAGATGCGGCTTTTTTCCCAGCTTTCCGTGACCATAGTGACGGTCCCGGGTCAAACCCGGCATATCCGCGACGATGGCGTCACGCGATTTGGTTAATCGATTAAAGAGAGTGGATTTACCGACATTTGGCCGGCCCACCAAAACTAGCGTAGGTTTCATTGCGCCTCGATTGCACTTACGTAACCACCGGTGGTTTGAACCAGAACAGCAGTACCAAGCATCTGAAGAGGCGCGCGAACCGGCGTGCCATCGGTTTTTTGTCGCGCAGCAAAACTGCCATCTTCGCGGGACATAAAATGAACAATACCTTCGGCATCAGCCACAGCAACCAATCCACGAGTAACAATCGGCGCTGAAAGACGCCTGTTCTTCAGCTTGTCTTGCTTCCAAAGGCTGCTACCGGACTGGCGATCAAGGGCGTAAACAACACCTTTATCATCAGAAATGAAGATGTAACGACTATCCATCGCCAAACCGGTGACGGATGACAGATCACGTGACCATGTCATCGCACCACCTTGGCCCATATCAAAACAGGCAACACGGCCTTGAAAGGCAACCGCACATATCAGACGTCCATCAACTACCGGAGATGCAACCACATCCGCAACTCGATCAAGCTCAGTTGCCCCCTTGGGCAAAGCTACCGCCCCCTCCCACACCGGTGCTCCATTTTGTACCGACAATGCGACCAATTTGCCCCCAGGATATCCGACGAACAGGTAGCGATCAGCGAAGACTGGCCCCCCTGTACTGCGAACCGACAAGGGTGGCGTCGAACGCTGATATACCCATTTTTTACCGCCATCACCCGCATCAAGCAGATGCACACGGTTGTCACCACTCTTCACTGCCACACCTTCGTCACCTACGACAGGCGCGGCCAGCACCTCACTTGAAACCTTGGTTTGCCATAATGATTTGCCATCCTCGGTCGAAAACGCAAGCACATCGCCCTTTGATGTCGCCACCACGACCAAGCGACCATTTGCGCCCACACCAGCCGATAACGACTGGCCAGCACTCACCTTCCAGACAAGCTTGCCATCCTCCAGTTTGGTGACCGTCCCGTCCTTGCTCGCGACGTACACCGAACTCCCAACTACGGATGGTGTGAATGTGTAATCACCAGCCTTCCCGACATTCACCGACCACACCGAATGAACCTCGGCAGTTGCGGTCAACGGCAACAATGGAGCCATTTTTGGCGTCGAGCTTGAGAACGGATTGATAGTATCAATGGCATCTGAAATCGTTGCGCAGCCACCGAGCATCAAACTGATAACTGCTAGAACAGCGGTAATTTGACGTGACATCAGGCAACCTCACCCAGACCATCAAGCTTTTGTTGAAGCAATTCCCGAGCGCCGCTTTGCTTGCCGGTCATTTTTTCAAGGGCAGCCTTGTACGCCATACGTGCTTCAAGCTTTTTCCCTTGAGCCGTCAAGACATCACCTTTCAATTCCTGAAATCTGGCATCGAAAGCTGGCGCGTGAGCACTATCAAGCTGCCTAAGTGCCTCATCGTAAGCTTTCTCATCAATCTGAACCGCCACCAGGCGAAGTCTGGCCAAATCCCGTATCTCATCCTTGCCATTGTCAGCCACCCAGGCAAGTTGGGTCTTGGCTGTCTTCAGGTCACCAGCATCAAATGATTGCTTTGCAGCCAACATTGCGCCTAGCGATGCATAGCTGGTGCCGCCGAATTTTTCAGCCAGTTCCCCGGCTGCCGCCTTTACCTTCTGAGAATCACCTAACGAGGCAGCCTGCTCCAGCACAGCATAAATCGTAGACGCCTTGGCCGACTGACCATTTTGGTACCAGTTCCACCCTTGCCAGCCGATCACGGCCAGAGATGCCGCAACCACAATACCGGTCACGAGATTACCGTACATCTTCCACCAGGTTTTGATGGAGTCGATCTGTTCCTGTTCTTCGAGGTCGTAATGCGCCATGCTGCCTATTCCTCTTCGTCTGAATCGATAATTTGGTCAATGATGGCTTCAGCCAGATCATCAACTTTCAACTTACGCTGTTCAATTCCTTCTTGGCGCAGCGATTTCAACTGGGCCTCACCGGTAGAGGCCTCATCTTCGCCAATAATGACTGCGAAGTTTGCACCACAGCCATCCGCTTTTTTCATTTGTGACTTGAAACTACCACCGCCACAATGCAGCAACACATCAATTCCATGATCCCGCAGCCCTTCAGCAACGCGGAAGGCCAGACGAGAAGCCTCTTCGCCCTGATGAACCAAGTAGACATCAGGCGCCGGAGCAAGCGGCTCACCACCGGACTCTTTGATTAACGCGATCAGGCGCTCAACGCCCATTGCAAAACCGCATGCCGGCATCGCTTTGCCACCAAGCTGACCAACCAATCCGTCGTAACGCCCCCCGGCGCAGACCGTACCCTGTGCACCGAGTTTGTCAGTGACCCACTCGAAGACTGTCAGATTGTAATAATCGAGGCCCCTGACCAACCGTGGATTAATCGCAAAGGGAATTCCTGCATCACGCAACACGCGCTGCACGCCTTCAAAATGGGCCAAAGACTCAGCGCCCAGATAGTCAATTAGCATTGGCGCACGACTGCACAGGTCCTGCATTGCAGGATTCTTGGAATCGAGGATACGTAGCGGATTGGTGTACAGGCGACGCTTGGCCTCTTCGTCCAGCAACTCGGTGTTCGCCTCAAAATAGGCGATCAGAGCCGTTCGGTGCTGCAACCGCTCATCTGGCTGCCCCAGGCTGTTGAGTTGCAGTTCGATGCCATCCAGCCCAAGATCAGCCCAAAGCCGCGCACCCATCAGGATCATTTCTGCATCGATGTCCGGACCGACAATGCCAAACGACTCGACACCTACCTGATGAAACTGGCGGTAGCGACCTTTTTGCGGACGCTCGTGACGGAACATCTGACCAATATAGTAAAGGCGCTGCGTCTGGCGGGCCGCAAGATTGTGTTCGATCACCGCGCGTACACAACCTGCCGTTCCTTCCGGACGCAAAGTCAGTGCTTCACCATTCAACCCATCAATGAAAGAATACATTTCCTTTTCAACGATGTCCGTCACCTCACCAATCGCGCGTTTAAAAAGCGGTGTCGGTTCGACAACGGGCAGGCGAATCGGGCGATAACCATAGCTTTTCAGCCACGACCGGATAGTTTCCTCAAACAATTCCCAGAATGCCGCTTCATCGGGCAGGATATCGTTCATCCCGCGAACGGCTTGCAATTTTTGACTCATGCCTGCAGCTTTTTCTTGTAGGTGCGCGCCACATAGCGCTCAATAATTTGCTTGAATTCGTTGGCGATATTGTCGCCTTTCAACGTAACCGTCTTCTTGCCATCCTCGTAGACCGGTGCAGATGGCGCCTCACCAGTTCCAGGGAGTGAAATGCCGATGTTCGCATGTTTGGACTCACCCGGACCATTGACGATACACCCCATGACCGCCAGCGTCATGTTCTCGGCTCCGTCATATTGGAGCTTCCACTCCGGCATTTTGGTGCGGACATAGTCTTGCACCTGACCCGCTAACTCCTGGAAAAATGTACTTGTTGTCCGACCGCATCCCGGGCAGGCAGCCACCATCGGCGTAAAGGCACGAAGCCCCATGGTCTGCAGAATTTCCTGAGCGACAATAACTTCCTGAGTCCGCGAACCGCCCGGCTCCGGAGTCAAAGAAATTCGGATCGTGTCGCCAATGCCTTCCTGAAGCAAAACGGACAAGGCAGCCGTCGATGCGACAATACCTTTCGACCCCATGCCTGCTTCAGTCAGGCCGAGGTGAAGCGCATAATCCGCTCGCTTCGACAGTTCGCGATAAATGGCGACCAAGTCCTGAACGCTGGAAACCTTGCAGGACAGGATGATCTTTTCGCCAGCCAGCCCAACCTCTTCCGCCTTGGCGGCCGACTCAAGCGCCGACGTCACCATGGCGTGCCGCATTATCTCCGATGCATCCAATGGCTGCGGTCGACGGGAATTTTCATCCATAATTCGAGCCAGCAAATCCTGATCCAGGCTCCCCCAGTTCACTCCGATACGCACTGGCTTGTCATATTTACAAGCCAGCTCGACCATCTGAGCAAATTGCTCATCTTTTTTCTTGCCGAACCCTACGTTTCCGGGATTGATGCGGTATTTGGCCAGCGCCTCAGCGCAAGCCGGGTGCTCAATCAGCAGACGATGACCGTTATAGTGAAAATCGCCAATCAATGGCACATTGCAGTTCATGCGATCAAGGTGATCACGGATTTTCGGCACCGCAGCAGCGGCCTCTGGCGTATTCACGGTAATGCGGACCAACTCGGAGCCCGCTCTGGCCAATTCGGCAGTCTGCAGTGCCGTAGCGAGATAGTCCTCTGTGTCCGTATTGGTCATTGACTGGACAACGACTGGCGCATCTGCGCCTAATCTTACGTGACCGACCAGACAAGTCCGGGTCAGGCGTTTGGCAACGGCGCTCACAATTTACTCCAGAACCAGGCGGGCAACATCGCCCCTGGTATGCGGCGCCAGATCAACAGGCTCACCATGCCAAAAGACACGCACACCTGGCGCGTACCCAATCTTCACGGACAAGGGCCCCTGACCCGATAGCGTCTGCTCGGTACCCGCCGTCAGCTTCTGTGAGAAAACCACTTTATTGTCGCGATCACGCACTTCAAGCCAGGAATCCTTGTCAAACAAGAAACGCATCTGCGGTGCAGCAGCAACAGGTGCAGCCACAGGCGCCGGCGCTGGCTCTTTTACATCAGGATTTGAAACAGGCAGCTCGGGAGTCTTGGCAGCCGACGGTTCGACAGGTGCCAGAACCTGGGGATTCATGATTTGCTGAGGGGTTGAGCCCGGAGGAAAGACCGGCTCAGTCGCAGGAACAGGAGCAACAGATACCGGTTCCTGGATTTCCTTGCGCGCCAGCGAGTCAAGCAAGGATTGCGTACTTTCACGCAATGACGACAGATTGCCTGCCATCAGAAAATATGCCAATGCTGCAAGCACCACGAACAGCCCCCCCATCAAAACAACGAGCTTGCTTCGCTGCGAAACGGCGCTACCGGAATGTGGCATTTCGGCGGGTGGCGAATCTGATACGGCCAGACTGTTGACGGGCTTTTCAAGAACCATGTCGAGCTGGGCCATCAATGGCGCCGAATCCATCTGCATCAAGCGGGCGTAATTGCGAACGAACCCGCGGATGAACGTATTCCCCGGCAAACCTTTCCAGTCGCCGCCTTCCAGCGCCTCAACCTGACGCGGACCAAGCTTGAGCGTCTGTGCAATATCCAGAAGATCGAGCCCCCTGGCCTCACGCGCGGAACGCAGTTGTTCGCCCACCGGCACCCCGGTAAAGGTTACGGTTTCTGCTGCGACGAAATCGGGTGTATTCACCTGCTCACTCATTCAAAATTACCCTTTAGGAATTCCTGATACTCCGGCGACGTCGGATAGCGACCCCGCAGTTGCGATGCATAGCCGTCTTCGCCGGCCCTGTTACCTTGTTTGCGTTCAAGCCTCAGGCCTAGCCAGAGTGCTTCCGCTGTTGGTGGTTCCATCATTTTCAAGGCGTCGTTCAAATAAACCCGTGCCTCGGCAAAAATGCCGCGCTGATAAAACACCTTGGCAAGTTGAAAGCGCGCCGTCATAGCGCCATCGCGTGACAACTGTAGTGCCTTCAATAAATAGTTCTGTGCGCCATCGAGATCACCTGACTTCAAGGCGCAGGTCCCCGCATTGGTATAGGCCCGATCGGGTGTTTCATACAATGGGCTCTTCAGCGCATTCAGAAAATATCCGATGGATTGGCGCTCCTTCCCCGTTTCGCACAGGTACCAACCATAGTTGTTATTGACATCAGGGTCATTGGGCGCAACGTCAAGCGCCCGGCGAAAATCTTCTTCAGCCTTGCCATATTCTTTCAATGACGCATGGACCAAGCCACGCACGCTATAGGCCTGGTAGTAGTTGGCATCGGCGCTCAAGGCAATACGCAACTCGTCCAGTGCGACCCCCGGGTTACCTGCCTGAAAATACATCGAGCCGAGTTCGGTATGAATTTTGGCCCGGTTATGGGGATCGGTCGCGCCTTTGGACTGACCGGTTGCGGATGGATTGAAGTCGTACTGCGCCTGAGCAGAGAAAATACTGACCGCGCTCAAACACAGACCAAAAATTAGATGTACCCGCGAAAATGCGCTCACGATCTTGCCTCCACGATAGGAATCATTCGGCCGGCGGTGCGTTTCGTTTTATCCTTGACCTGCCCGGCCAATTGGCCGCAAGCGGCATCAATATCGTCACCGCGCGTCTTGCGCGTTGTTGTGACAATGCCAGCCTGCATCAGGATCTCTGCGAAACGTCGCACCCGTTCAGCGGAAGATCGCCGGAATGGCGACCCAGGGAAGGGATTGAAGGGAATCAGGTTGAATTTGCAATGGACAGTCTTGACCAGTGCCAACAATTCGCGGGCGTGTGCATCACTGTCATTGATGCCATCGAGCATGATGTACTCGAAGGTAATGAAATCACGCGGTGCCTTGTCCAGATAACGATTGCAAGCCGCCATCAATTCCTTGAGCGGATATTTCTGATTGATCGGCACCAGTTCATCGCGTAGCCGGTCGTTGGAGGCATGCAAGGAAACCGCCAACGCTACCGGGCATTCGTCGCCCAGACGATCCATGACCGGCACCAGACCCGAGGTTGACACGGTGACACGACGACGTGACAAGCCATACGCGTTGTCGTCAAGCATCAGCTTCAAGGCAGTGACAGAATTTTCAAAATTGGCGAGTGGCTCGCCCATACCCATCAGCACGACATTGGAAATCACTCGCTCGTCACCGTGGACCGCGCCAAGCGCATGATTGGCCAGCCAGAGTTGGCCAATGATTTCCGCCACCGTCAAATTACGGTTGAAGCCTTGCTTGCCGGTCGAACAGAAAGCGCAATCAAGCGCACAACCCGCCTGCGTCGAAATACACAACGTACCGCGATCGTCTTCGGGAATGAACACCGTTTCGACCGCATTGCCGTTACCCACATCGATCAAAAACTTGCGCGTGCCATCATCCGACAACTTGTCGGAAACGATGGCCGGCGGTGCCACGACCGCTTTCGCCTTGAGCTTCTCGCGAAGACTCTTGGCGATATCGGTCATGGCATCAAAGTCCGCCACGCCGGAACGATGGATCCAGCGCAAGACCTGCTTGGCGCGGAAGGGCTTTTCGCCCTGCTCGGCAAACCAGGCAGTCAGGCTTTCGCCATCAAAGTCCAGCAGATTGACGGTCATTTGCTGTGCTTAGCGACCAGCGTAGGTGTTCATGCCCGGGAAGAAAAAGGCAATTTCCACGGCAGCGGTTTCGGGAGCATCGGAGCCGTGAACGGCATTGGCATCGATGGATTCTGCGAAGTCGGCGCGAATGGTGCCCGGCTCAGCCTTCTTCGGGTCAGTGGCGCCCATCAGTTCGCGGTTCTTGGCAATGGCGCCTTCGCCTTCCAAGGCCTGGATCATCACCGGACCGGAGGTCATGAAGGAAACCAGATCCTTGAAGAAAGGACGCTCTTTATGCACGGCGTAAAACTGGCCGGCTTCCTGCTCGGACAACCACGTCATGCGGGCGGCAATAACCTTCAGGCCGTTCGATTCAAAACGGGAGTAGATCTTGCCAATAACGTTCTTGGCAACAGCGTCGGGTTTGATGATGGAAAGGGTGCGTTCGATAGCCATGTGCTTGCTCCGGTAAAGCTATTTAGTTGAAAAACGGACGATTTTAACAGAATCGGAACACGCGCGCCCGCTTCACTGTGCACTGGGCTTCACGCCTTCCACTGCTTTCAGCGGCTCGCGCAATAGCGCAAAATCACGCGGCGCAACGTATTGCAGCAGTTCCTTGCCCTCGGTATCAACAACCACATCCAGCCCTCTATCTGCATAAAGCAGGTGCACGCGCGTCGCCGAGACCTGCAGTCGCTCGCCTGGCGGCCCAAATCGCTGCACCACGGCGGCCTCATCCAGATTGATGGTCGGAATGACACTGATGGCCTTGATCGGCAAATGATCAACAGCAGCCAAATCGTCCGCTTGCAGCGTGATTTTCCGTGTGGTGCTCTCCATGTGTTTCGCCTTGGACGCCCGCTCCCGAAATTCGGAAATCAGCTCTTTTTTCGCGTCGACCGTGACAATCACCTTGGCAAGCACAAAACCCAGGGCGAGCTGCGGATAATAGCCTTCCAGCAGGCCAACTTCGTCGGGCTCCGCAATGATGGCCACATCCATCTCGCCGCCAAACCGCTGCCGGACATCGCCCACCGTGCTGACGCCCGGTCTCAGTCCGAAAACCGTGCTCCCGCCCTTGCCATCCAGGTCGACCTGCCACGGCAGATTGCTGTTTGGATCAACACCCGCCTCCTTGCCAACCCCCGGCAGCAGGAACGGAACGAGCAAGGCCAGGAGGACGAGCGCAACAATGGAAATCGCTAATTTCATGAGTATCTAATATGGCGTGCGGGAACAGATTGTGCCACACCCGCCCCGCTCACAAAAAAGCCCCGCGTCGCGCGGGGCTTTTTTATCGATGCAGCGTCGCCTAAAGCATCCCAAGTTGCTGAGGCAGCCACAGAGAGAGACTCGGCCAATAGGTCACCAACATCAGGAAACACAACATGGAGAGCAACCATGGCCAGACGGCGACAGTCAGCTCGGTGATACCCATCTTGGTAATCCCTGACGCAACATATAGGTTTAACCCAACCGGCGGATGACACATGCCGACTTCCATATTGACCACCATCAGAATACCGAAATGAACCGGATGAATCCCCAGCTTGACGGCTACCGGAAACAAGATGGGCGCGAAAATCAGAACAATTGACGACGGCTCCATAAAATTACCAGCGAGCAACAGGATGACATTGACCGCCAGCAAAAAGGTGATCAGCCCCAACCCGTGCCCCAACATCCAGTCAGCCAGTGCCTGCGGAATGTTCTCGTTGGTCATGATGAACGAGAACAGTACGGCGTTGGTGATGATGTAGAGCAGCATCGCAGACATGTTGGCTGAATTCAGCAACACCTTCGGCACGTCCTTGAGGCCCAGATCGCGATAAATGAACACCGCACAGATAAACGCATAGACCGCAGACATAGCCGCTGCTTCAGTTGGCGTGAATATGCCGGTGTAGATACCACCCATCACCACCACGATCAACAGCAGCCCCCAGACCGACGCACGAAAGGCTGTCCAGCGCTCGCCCCAGGTCGCCTTGGGCTGACGCGGGTAATCGTATTTGCGGGCGCGATACCAGGTCACCCCACCCAGCGTGAGCGCCAATGCAATACCAGGCACCACACCAGCCATGAACAGGGCACCGACCGAGGTATTGGTTGCCACCGAGTACATCACCATGACGATGGATGGCGGGATCAGGATCCCAAGCGCGCCCGAGGTCGAAATCACCCCCGCCCCGAATTTCTTCGGAAAGCCTGCCTTGACCATCGCCGGTAGCAGGATGGAGCCAATCGCCACCACCGTTGCCGGGCTCGACCCGGAGACTGCCGCAAACAGCGCGCAAGCCACTACACCAGCCAGACCAAGGCCACCATACCAGTGGCCTACCATGGACGTCGCGAAATGGATCATCCGTTTCGCCACCCCCCCGTGTGTCAGGAAATTACCGGCCAGGATGAAGAACGGAATTGCCATGATTTCGAACTTCTCAATGCCGGTGAATAGCTTCAGGGCAACGGATTCGAGTGGCACTTCCGTCATCGTAAACAGAAAAGTCAGGACGGTCAGACCCAGCGAAATAGAGATCGGCATCCCGGTCAGCATAAGAATGGCCAGCAGGCCAAAAATTACCATGGCGTTCATTGCTGGCCTCCTTGCTTTTCGTTCGAATTTCGGCGTTGACCGTGGCGACGATCACGCTCCGACGTGTCGTCCCCGTGGCGACGCTCTTCACCCCCCCGTCGCTCGCCCAATTGCTCGTGCTTCAGATCATGCATGTGCAGATTGTCGCCCATGCCGTAGACGTCAACATCGACCGCCAAACCCTCCTCTTCGTCCAGCCCTTCAACATGGCCATGGTCGTGATGGGGCAGTTCGCCTGTCTTCATGAATCCCCAAGCCACCTGCAGAAAGCGAAAACACATCAGTGACGATCCGAGCGGGATCGCGCTGTAGACCATCCAGGTCGGCCACTCCAGGTCCGGCGTGGTTGGCCCCTCATAGAGATCGACACCCTCGATGCCAAAAAAATTGAAAAAGGCGTAATGCGCCCCGTTTTCCCAGACAAAATTGGCACCCAGCGCGCCGACTGTGCCCGTAAACAAAGCCCCGGCCAGCAGTCCGAAGACAATGAATTTTCCGCGGACGCGGTCATCCAGGCGGTTGATCAGCACATCAACGCCAACGTGAATACCCGTACGCACCCCGTATGCCGCGCCGAACTTGGCCATCCATACAAACATGATGATGCAAAGTTCCTGAGCCCAACTGAAATTGAGACTGAGCAGCCAATCCTGCAAGCCCGGAATTTCCACCCCGGCCAGATAGCGATGCATGACTGACACAAAGATGATCAGTGTCGCAGCCCCCATCAGTATGGTTACCAGCAGCTCTTCGAGGTGATTGAGCGCCTTGTTGATCATGTGAGATCCCCCAATTTGGGTTCGGGGGCAGCAACCCCCGAACTTGGTATTGCCGCAATCGATTACTGGCCGTTAAAACCGGTTTCCTTATACACGGTCTGGATGATCTCCTTGCCAATACGGCTTTCCATTTTCTGATGCACGGGTACCAGCGCCTTCTTGAAGGCTTGGCGCTCTTCCTTGGTCGGCACATACACCGTCGTCTTGCCGCTTTTCTTGACGGCCTCAAGCGCATTGTCGTTCTCGACCTTGGCAATCTGGTTGGCGTAGCGGGTTGCCTGCTCCATCGCATCTTCAAGTTGCTTGCGGATATCAGCCGGCAGTCCGTCCCAGAATTTCTTGTTCACGATCACCGCGTAGCCCAAATAGCCATGCTCGGTCAGCGTCAGATACTTCTGTACCTCGTGCATCTTCTGGGTATAGAGGTTGGAAATCGGGTTTTCGGTACCATCGACCACCCCTGTCTGCAGCGCCTGATAGACCTCAGAGAATGCCATCACCTGCGGCAAGGCACCAAGGGCGCGCATCTGCTCCTCAAGCACCTTGGAAGACTGGATGCGCATCTTCTTGCCCTTTAGATCGGCCGGCACCTTGATCGGCGTATTGGCCGAAAACGACTTGAATCCGTTGTCCCAGTATGCCAAACCGCGTATTCCCTTGGGTTCCAGCTTGGCGAGAAGCATCTTGCCGGCGGGGCCGGTCGTCACTTTGTGCAACTCGTCATAGTTGTCAAAAATGTACGGCAGATCGAACACTTCAAATTCCTTGACACCCAATGGTCCAAACTTGGCCAGCGAGGGTGCCAGCATCTGGACGGCGCCTAACTGCAGCGCCTCCATTTCTTCCTTGTCCTTGTAAAGCGTCGAATTGGCATAGACCTCAACCTTGACCTTGCCTTTCGTCAGTTCGCTCGCCTTCTTGGCAAACATTTCGGCTGCCTTTCCCTTGGGTGTGTCGGCAGCCACGACGTGACTGAACTTGATAACGATGGGCTGCTGGGCATGTGCAGCCAGTGACAGCGCTCCGGCAAACAGGGCAATCAGAAGCTTGGATACTTTCATTATTCTCTCCTCCAGAAGTGGCGCCGCAAAATACAGTTGCAGCGTATTCAAATGATTACGGATTAATGAAAAACTGGGTATTGTGGATTTCCACAGTCAGTAGACGAAAAAACCCGCCGGACCAGCCGGCGGGTTTTTGATTTGGGAGTCCAGATCAATGATGATCGACGATTGGGCGAGGCGCGTGGGGGATCATCGCTTCGGGCGCATCATCCAAAACAAGTTCAGGATTGTCTGCCTCATCGGCCGTTTCATTATTGAGAACGGCATTCATCCGATCAACATCCAGTGCCTTGCACCACTTGGCCACGACCAACGTCGCTACGCTATTGCCTACGAAGTTGGTCAAGGCGCGCGCCTCGGACATGAAGCGGTCAATGCCGAGAATCAATGCGAGGCCAGCGACGGGTACTGTCCCGACTGCTGACAGTGTGGCGGCCAACACAATAAAGCCACTACCCGTCACACCTGCCGCACCTTTCGAGGTCAGCAACAAAATGACCAGGAGCGTGATCTGTTGTCCAAGATCCATTGGCGTATTGGTCGCTTGAGCGATAAACACGGCAGCCATCGTCAGGTAGATCGATGTACCGTCGAGATTGAATGAATAACCTGTCGGCACCACCAAACCCACGACCGATTTCTGGGCACCTGCATTTTCCATCTTGGCCATCAGACGTGGCAGGGCAGACTCCGAAGAAGATGTGCCCAGTACAAGAAAGAGCTCTTCCTTGATGTACTTGATTAATTTGACGATGGAAAAGCCATGAAACTTGGCAATGCTACCCAAGACACCAAAAATAAAGATAAGGCAAGTCAGATAGAAAGCACCCATGAGGCTGGCCAATTGGGTCAGACTCCCCACCCCATGCTTACCGATGGTATAGGCCATGGCACCAAACGCGCCGATAGGGGCAACCTTCATGATGACACCCACAATACCGAACAACACGTGCGACAGCTTTTCGATCAACTCGAATACCGGCTTGCCACGCTCCCCGAAGGAATGCATTGCATAGCCAAAGAGGATCGAGAAAAACAACACCTGCAGCATGTCACCCTTGGCAAACGCATCTACTACGCTGGTCGGGATGATATTCATCAGGAACTCGGCTGTCGTCTGCATCTTCCCGGGTTCGGCGAATTTGGCAATACCCTTTGTATCAAGGGTAGAGACATCGACATTCATGCCGACGCCCGGGGCCCAGACATTCACGACAATCAATCCGATAACCAGGGCAATACTACTCACCACTTCGAAGTAAAGCACCGCCAGACCACCTGTTTTGCCAACCTTCTTCATGTCCTCCATACCGGCGATACCGACCACGATGGTACAAAAAATGATCGGTGCAATGATCATCTTGATCAATTTGATGAACCCATCGCCCAACGGTTTCATAGCCGCGCCGGTTTCGGGATAGAAATGCCCGAGTGCTACCCCAATCACGATGGCTACAATGACCTGGAAATAGAGACTTTTGAATATTGATTTTTGAGCCATGGAATTTTCGCTCCTCTGATTGCGTTCGCCGGAAAATGCCGGACAACTGCCCCTAGTATCCGTAAAGCCCCCAAGAGCAACAATTGTGGTTATCCGACTTGTGGAAAACCACAATTCCCCGGCCTGAATAAACGTGAGGTACCATTTTCGTGATGAACATTGCTCCTCAGCCAATTTCTGGTAATTCTCGCCGTCTACGCTGGCTACTAGCCCTGCCCAAACTTGGTATCGTGCTCCTGCTCGCCGCACTGATCGCACTACTCTGGCTGCTCCACCGAAACGAAACCGAAGAAGATCGTTCAGCCCTGATCAAAGACGTTCTTTGGCTTGAGCAAAATCTCCGTTTCCATCTCAATAGCAATGAAGAGCAACTACAACAACTCGCGCTGGACATGGGCAATCCACACGACAAGACACTGTTTCGGCTACGCGCTGAACATATGCTGAAAAATTCGTCGGATATTGCACAGGTTATCTGGTTCGATACCAAACGACAGGTTATTGATGCCCTGCCAGCAGGCCGCCCACCCGAAGATGACACGGAATCGTTTGGGCCACCAATAACTGCAAAGGCCTTCGAGCTTGCAAGCCGGCTTGGCAAGCGACAGTACAGCGATCCCTTTTTGATTGAGGGCAATAAAGCAGTCATTGAAATGCTCATCCCGGTATTTGACGGGCATAAAATCACAGGAATGCTTGCGCTGGTTTATACCCTGGACAACCTGCTTGCCAATCAGGTGCCATGGTGGTTTACAGAAAAATACAAGGTCGAAATCGTCGACGACAACGATATTCAATACGCAACAAAAACACACATCGAAGGCAACAGCGACTTGCGCTATGAAATCCCTTTCGACCCACCGGGCCCAGGGCTATTGTTGCGTGTTACCAGCTATCGGACCCCTGACAATTCACTACAGCGCCTGCTGGTCGCTGCCATCGTGCTCCTTGCTGCGGGCGTCTTCTGGAGCCTGTGGTTGGTCCGGGAACTGATTCAGAAACGCGCCAACGTCGAGGACGCGTTACGCTCCGAACATGCCTTCCGGGCAGCCATGGAAGACTCATTAACCGTAGGAATGCGCGCTCGCGATCTGTTGGGTCGGGTCATTTATGTGAATCCAGCGTTCTGTCGCATGACCGGCTTCACTGCAGACGAACTGGTTAACCAGTCACCCCCGATGCCCTACTGGGCCCCCGAAGAACTGGAAGAAACCTATGCCATCCATCAGACGGTGCTATCTGGGAATGCGCCGCTGGATGGCTTCGAAATCACCTTTATGCGCAAGAACGGAGAACGCTTCAATGCGCTTGTATACGAAGCCAAGCTCATTGACGGGAATGGCAAGCATACCGGCTGGATGGCCTCCGTACTCGACATCACTGAACGCAAGCACGCTGAAGAACTGGCGCGCCAGCAGCAGGAGCAGCTCCAATTCACATCACGCTTGGTCACCATGGGCGAAATGGCATCAACACTGGCCCACGAACTCAATCAGCCATTGGCTGCAATTGCCAGCTACAACACCGGTTGCCTAAATCTATTGAACAACGGACAGGCAAGCCCGAACGAAATATTACCGGCACTGGAAAAAATCGGTCTGCAGGCTCAGCGCGCAGGAAAGATCATCCGGCGAGTACACGACTTCGTCCGCAAGAGCGAGCCGAAACGTGCACCCTGCCAACTCGGAGAAGTTGTCGAAGACTGCCTGGGCTTCATTGAGGCGGAAGCCAGAAAGCGCCACATCGTCGTTGCATGCGACATTCCGACGCTGCAACCGATCCTGGCTGACCGGCTTATGCTGGAACAAGTTCTACTCAATCTAATTCGCAATGCCATGGAAGCGATGGCTGACACACCAGAAGCCCATCGACTGCTGCAGATCGGCATCACCGCGAACCATACCGAGTTGCTCGTCAAGGTTGCCGACTGCGGCTCTGGCATTGCCCCGGAAGTCCGCGAAAAATTGTTCACGGCCTTTTTCACCACCAAGCCGGAAGGCATGGGGATCGGCTTGTCAATCTGTCGATCGATCATCGAATTTCATCGCGGCCGACTGTGGGCTGACGACAATACGCAATCGCCCACCGGACGCGGTACGATATTCAACTTTACCCTACCTTTGGAAGCTGAATGATCCAGCCATTAGCCCATCTGGTCGATGACGACGAGGCCATTCGCGACGCACTTTCCTGGCTACTGAAATCACGTGGACTCCCGTGCGCCACTTACGTATCCGCAGAAAGTTTCCTCGCTGCATGGAGCAAGGAAATGGCTGGCTGTATCGTTCTCGACATGCGTATGTCCGGCATGAGCGGACTGGACTGCTTTGATGAATTATGCACCCGCGAATCTGCATTACCCATCAGATTCCTGACGGGACACGGTGATGTGCCACTTGCCGTGGCCACGCTTAAAAAAGGGGCTTTCGACTTTTTTGAAAAGCCTTTCAACGACAATGAACTGGTCACCCGTATCGAAGAAGCCATGGCCGTTGACGCCAATCAGCGTATCACTAATGCCACGGTCGACTCGGTTAAAGCCAGAATTTCGACATTGACCACGCGTGAGCGACAGATTATGGAGCTTGTGCTGGCCGGCAAGTTCAACAAGGTCATTGCTGATCAACTGAATATCAGCATGCGCACCGTCGAGGTGCATCGCGCGAACATTTTCGACAAAATGCAGGTTAAAACAGCTGTCGAGTTGGCGAATCTACTGAAACACTGACGAAACCCTGCTACCCAGGCTTCCCTAGCGATACTTTTTTCGCTAGGATCATGCAACATACCTGTCGCCACCTCGGCGCATCTCTACCTATTTGTATCACCCAATCCATGAGGCAACCATGAGCGAGCACATTCATTACGTAACCGACGACACATTTGAAGAGGAAGTGCTGCAGTCGCAGCAACCCGTTCTCGTCGACTACTGGGCCGAATGGTGCGGACCTTGCAAAATGATCGCCCCAATTCTCGACGAAGTTGCCACCGAATACGCTGGCAAACTGAAAGTTGCCAAAGTCAACATTGATGACAATCAGGCAACCCCAGCCAAGTACGGCATCCGTGGCATCCCGACGCTGATGATTTTCAAGAACGGCAACATCGAAGCAACCAAGGTTGGCGCACTCTCCAAGTCCCAACTTGCCGCCTTTATTGACAGCAACCTGTAATCTCCGTAGTCTCCCTGCCTGAAGAAGCGTTCTGCTCCTTCAGGCAGACGTCACCGGCATCGCGCCTAGGCGTCAATCCCCACTCAAAAGCTACCAAGCTCTTGCGCCCCGATTTTCGGGCAGCAGCCCGGCCCCCCATTCTTCGGCGCCACATACTCCCTACATGCAACTCTCAGAACTCAAAACACTACACGTCAGCAAACTGCTGGATATGGCCACCGAATTGGTCATCGAAAACGCCAACCGGATGCGCAAGCAAGAACTGATTTACGCAATCCTGAAAGCTAAAGCCAAAAACGGCGAAACCATATACGGCGACGGCACGCTCGAAGTGCTGCAGGATGGCTTCGGCTTTCTGCGCTCCTCGGACACCTCCTATCTGGCCAACCCTGACGACATCTATGTCTCGCCATCGCAAGTCCGGCGCTTCAACCTGCGAACAGGAGATACCGTCGAAGGCGAAATTCGCACACCCAAGGAAGGCGAGCGCTACGTTGCATTGACCAAGCTGGAGTCAATCAACGGCTTCCCGCCTGAAGCCAACAAGAACAAGATCATGTTCGAGAACCTGACGCCGCTGCACCCGACGCGTCACCTGAAGCTCGAACGGGACATCAAGTCGGAAGAAAACATCACCAGCCGCGTCATCGACATGATTGCCCCGGTTGGTTGCGGTCAGCGCGGCCTGCTCGTCGCTCCGCCAAAGACCGGAAAGACAGTGATGTTGCAGAACATCGCCCACGCCATTACCGCCAATCACCCGGAGGTCGTGCTGATTGTTCTGCTGATCGACGAACGCCCGGAAGAAGTCACCGAGATGACCCGCACGGTCAAGGGTGAAGTGGTTGCCTCAACCTTTGACGAACCGGCCTCGCGGCACGTCGCGGTAGCCGAAATGGTCATCGAGAAAGCCAAGCGTCTGGTCGAGCACAAAAAGGACGTCGTCATCCTGCTCGACTCGATTACCCGCCTTGCCCGCGCCTACAACACCGTACAACCCGCTTCCGGCAAGGTTCTGACCGGTGGTGTCGACGCCAATGCGCTGCAGAAGCCGAAGCGTTTCTTCGGCGCGGCGCGCAACATCGAGGAGGGCGGCTCGCTGACCATCCTCGCCACCGCGCTGATCGACACTGGTTCGCGCATGGATGAAGTTATTTACGAAGAATTCAAGGGAACCGGCAACTCCGAAATCCATCTCGACCGACGCATGGCCGAGAAGCGGATGTATCCGGCAGTCAACGTCAATCGCTCCGGTACCCGCCGCGAAGAACTGCTGCTCAAGCCGGACGTCCTGCAAAAAATGTGGGTACTGCGCAAGCTCTGCTACCCGATGGATGATCTTGAGGCGATGGAATTTCTGCTCGACAAGGTCAAATCAACCAAGGGTAACCAGGAATTTTTCGACGCAATGCGCCGGGGCTAATCATAAATATTGCAAGCACGTCAATATTCTAGGATAATCACGTGCTTCCCAGATCGGCCACATCCGCCGGTCGCTCGTTTAAAGGACAAAAGATGAA
Organism: Azonexus sp.; assembly: GCA_035328505.1. Lineage (GTDB taxonomy): Bacteria > Pseudomonadota > Gammaproteobacteria > Burkholderiales > Rhodocyclaceae > Azonexus. The sequence goes on along the minus strand of DAOLIO010000002.1, from coordinate 22,790 downwards.
AGCCGATATCCACCCGAATTACAAAGAAGTGCAAGTCGCCTGCTCATGCGGCAGCACCTTCACGACCCGTTCAACCATGGCCAAAGACAGCTTCCACGTTGAAGTTTGCTCCCTCTGCCACCCGTTCTACACCGGCAAGCAGAAAATTGTGGACACTGCCGGTCGCGTCGAACGCTTCAATCAGAAATTCGGTGCGATGCGCGGCAAGGCTGCTGCCTGATCCACTTGAATTACGGTATAAAAGGCAGCCTGATGGCTGCCTTTTTCATTTCTGGCCGAGATGCCTGATTTTCTCTCTCTGATACGTCGCGGCATTCGTCTCCCCCCATCGGGATGGATGCTGGCAGCCATGCTCGCCTTCTACGTACTCGCGGGTCTGTTTGGTCGCGACCCGTGGAAGGGAGAGGATGCCATCCACATCGGCACTGCCTGGCACATGCTGCACTACGGAGACTGGCTCTCTCCAGACTTGGCCGGCCGACCATTCCATGAGCCTCCACTCTATTACTGGAGTGCGGCCATTACCGGGAAGATTTTTGGGTGGCTCTTGCCGGCGCATGAAGCCATGCGGCTGGCCAGTGGCATCTGGGTCACACTGACCTTGATGGGCCTTTATTACGCCAGCCGAGAACTTTATGGCGAAGAGGATGCTGCGGCAGGACCGCTGCTGCTTGCCGGTTGCGCGGGACTTCTTTTTCATGCTCACGATGCTCAACCGATGCTTATTGCGCTCGCCGCCTATGCCGGCACGCTGGGTGCACTTGCAGCAATCGAACGCAAACCCAAACCGGCTGGCATCATTTACGGGCTCTCAGTAGCCATCTGCCTGCTTGGAACCGGTATTGCCCCCACCCTGCCCCTGCTTGTGATTGCGCCCGTCGCATGGTGGTTATCGCCAAATCGCCCGAAAGCATTGCAGACGCTATCTATCGGTCTGTTGTTGGCATCGGCCTTGATCGTACCCTGGCCACTGTCGCTCCTCAGTTTTGAACCAGCCCGATTTCACGGCTGGCTGACCACGGAACTTGCGCCGCTCAAAACGCCGTTCTCGCTCATGGGGTGGAGCAGTTTCCTGATCATGTTGCCATGGTTTGCCTTTCCGGCATTTCCGTTGGCTGGATGGACGCTGTGGATCCGGCGCAAAAATATCAAGGCACCAGATCAGCTTCTACCACTAGCGTTCCTGCTCATCACCTTGCTCATGCTTGCCTGGGCATACCGCCCTCGTCAAATCCCTGCGCTGCTGTTGTTGCCACCCTTGGCACTGCTGGCAACGCCTGGCGCACTGGCCTTGCGACGTGGATCAGCCAATGCGTTCGACTGGTTTGCCATGTCGACCTTCAGTGTATTTGTTGGCATTGTCTGGCTTGGCTGGTCAGCAATGGTTCTTGGCTGGCCTGCGACAATGGCAAAACGTGCACTGGTGCTGCGCCCCGGATTTGTGGCTGAATTCAATCTATTGGGGTTTGTTATCGGGATTGTGGCCACAGGCTGGTGGATCTGGCTGATTTCCACTGCGCCGCGATCGCCCTACCGCAGTCTCACGCACTGGACGATGGGCTTTACAACGCTCTGGCTACTGGCAACAACCTTGGTGATGCCCTGGTTTGATTACAACAAATCTTACCGGCTGGTCGCTCAGGCCATCGCCAATTCCTTGCCACCCGATCATGGTTGCCTGGCTGAACGCGGTTTGAATGCCACTCAACTCGCCTCGCTATCATACTTTGTCGCCATTGAACCAGTGGCGGAGTCTTCCAAGGCAGGACAAGCCTGCAACTGGCTGCTGGTCGTCGGCGACAAACGACGTGAACTGGCTGCGCCGAACAACAGTTGGATCAAGGTATGGGAAGGCAACCGTCCCGGCGACCGCAAGGAAACATTCCGACTGTTGCGTCGTTGAAATGCCTACTTGATGAACAGGCTGAAAAGTTCAGGTACCTGCATCGAGGCACCTCAACTGCTTTTCGCTTATCCTTTCAGGAAGTTCGCACGGTAGTATTTCATTTCGTCAATTGATTCGTAAATATCCGCCAGCGCAGTGTGCTTGCTCTTTTTCCTGAAACCTTTGTAGATCTCGGGCTGCCAGCGCTTGCACAGTTCTTTCAAGGTGCTGACATCAAGATTCCGGTAATGAAAAAACGTTTCGAGCGTCGGCATGTAACGCGCCATGAAACGGCGGTCCTGGCCGATGGAATTACCACACATCGGTGAATGGCCGGCCAGGGAGTATTTCTTCAGAAACTCCAGTGCCTGTACTTCGACAGCAGCCTCATCCATGGACGAAGCCTTGACCTTGTCGATCAGGCCGGAACGACCATGCGTTTTCTGATTCCAGTCGTCCATACCAGCGAGGATTTCGTCGGATTGATGGACCACCCAGGCCGGTGATTCAGCAACCATTTCCAGTTCGGAATTAGTGACGACCATGGCCATTTCGATGATGCGATCACCGTCCGGGTTCAAACCGGTCATCTCCATATCCAGCCAGACGAGGTTGTTTGCGTTGCCTGCCATATAATTGCCCGAATCCTTGAAAACCGCGATTTTCGCACAGCTTTGGCTCCTTATTCGTGACCTCCGATTTCACTTCTGTTTTTCTCGCTTTTTTCGTGTTGACCGTCGCCATTCGACTCTGGCTAAAGTGGCGCCACATTGCATTTGTCACCTCGCACCGCGCGGCTGTGCCCGCCAGCTTCGCAGAACGCATCGATTTGCCGTCCCACCAAAAAGCGGCCGACTACACGATAGCCCGATGCAAGATGGCCGTTTTCGACATTCTGGTTGAAGCCGGGCTGCTCCTGGCACTGACGCTCGGCGGCGGCCTCACCGCCCTGCACGAATTCTGGTCACCACGCCTGGACGGGCTGTCCTATGGCTTGGCCATGATCTTCAGCGTTTTGGCAATTTCCGGCCTGATCGACCTGCCGCTGTCGCTCTACAAGCAGTTCGTCATCGAAGCTCGCCACGGCTTCAACCGGATGACGCTTGGCCTGTTTTTCTCCGACCTGATCAAGCAAACGCTGCTCGGAGTCGCCATCGGTGCGCCGGTGATCCTCGCCGTGCTATGGCTGATGGGCGCCATGGGGCAATACTGGTGGTTCCATGTCTGGTTATTCTGGAGTGCCTTCAATCTACTCATCATGTTTGTGTATCCGACATGGATCGCGCCACTGTTCAACAAGTTCTCCCCGCTCGAAGATGGCGACATGAAATCGCGCATCGAAGCCCTGCTCACCCGCTGCGGCTTTCGTTCTTCCGGGCTTTTCGTCATGGATGGCTCAAAGCGTTCCAGTCATGGCAATGCCTACTTCACCGGCTTCGGCAACAACAAACGCATTGTTTTCTTCGACACCCTGCTCTCGCGCCTGGAAGGACCTGAGATCGAGGCGGTACTGGCGCATGAGCTCGGCCATTTTCGCAAAAGGCATGTCGTCAAGCACATGGCGCTGATGTTTGCCATGTCACTCGGCTTTCTCTGGTTGCTCGACCAACTGATTGACGCGCCATGGTTTTATGCTGGCCTGGGCGTTGCAGCACACAGCACGGTGCTGGCGCTGATTTTATTTTTCCTGGTCATGCCGATCTTCACCTTACCATTCAGCCCACTCAAGAGCTATCTGTCACGGCGTCACGAATTCGAAGCCGACGCCTATGCCGCGGAGCACGCCCAAGCCTCGGATCTTGTCCACGCGCTGGTCAAGCTCTATCAGGACAACGCCTCAACGCTGACACCGGATCCCTTGCATTCACTTTTCCACGACTCTCACCCCCCTGCCGCCCAGCGCATTGCCCGCCTGCAACTACTGGACAAACCGGCGTGAGGAAAATCTGTTGGCATGTGGATGCAGCCAACGCGATCCTGAATGTCGACACAGCGATTTCGCCAGACCCGTACCCACATCTCAAGGACTGAACAATGGAAGGTCGCGTCATCGCTGCCCATGGCCGCCAATACGTCGTTGAACTTGCCGACGGATCGCGACTCCCCTGTTTTCCCCGCGGCAAAAAAAGCGAGATCGCCTGTGGCGACCGGGTCGATATCAAGCAAACCTCGGATGATCAGGGCGTTATCGAAGCGATCCAGCCGCGGAGCAGCCTGCTCTATCGTTCCAACGAAATCCGCCAGAAGCTGATCGCTGCCAACGTCGATCAACTCATCATCGTCGTTGCCACCGAGCCAGCCTTTTCCGATGAACTCATCGCCCGCGCGCTGGTTGCCGCAGAGAGTGAGGAAATAGAGCCGCTGATCGTCCTCAACAAATGCGACCTGACTGACAAACTAGGCGCGGCCCGTCAGCGACTGGCGGTTCTTGTCGGGCTCGGCTACCGCGTACTGGAACTTTCCGCACTCGAACATGCTGAAGACCTGCGCCCTCATCTCGCCAATCGAACCAGTGTCCTGGTCGGACAATCCGGCATGGGAAAATCGACACTGGTCAATGCCCTGTTACCGGATGCCAAGGCCGCCACCCGCGAAATATCGCTGGCGCTAGACTCCGGCAAGCACACCACGACACATGCCACGCTCTACCATCTTGATGCCGACAGTCACCTGATTGACTCTCCCGGCTTGCAGGAATTTGGTCTCGGCCATCTTGACCGCCAGGAAATCGAAAATGCCTTCCCCGAATTTCGACCCTTCCATGGTCAATGCCGCTTCCGCGACTGTCTGCACAATCGCGAACCCGACTGCGCCTTGATTGCTGCGGTCGACGCCAAAAAAATCGATAAATCACGATTTTTGACCTATCACCGGATTGTCGGGACCCAACGCGCCACCCAAGGCTAACCCCGGCAAGGACTCCTGCCGGTTCGCACGTATTTTTCACGATAGCAATTTTCATTGCAAAAGGTGATAATTGTGAGAAATTCGCCATGCCTTGGCGATTGGAGACAGACAATGGGCGAAAGCCAGCCAACCATCCTGATTGTGGACGACACCCCGGAGAACCTGACGGTGCTGGGTGAGTTGTTACAACCCGCTTATCGGGTCAGGGCGGCAAACTCCGGGCGACGAGCCTTGCAGATTGCACTCTCTGCCCCACATCCGGACCTCATTCTCCTCGATGTGATGATGCCGGAAATGGATGGCTACGATGTGCTCGAAGAATTGCGCGCATCGCCCGCCACCAGAAACATACCGGTCATTTTTGTCACCGCCATGGATGGCACCGACGACGAAGAACGTGGCCTGGACCGCGGCGCGGTCGACTACATCACCAAGCCCATCCGTCCCAGCATCGTGCTGGCCCGTATTCGTACGCAGCTCGAACTCAAACAGGCACGAGACATCCTGAGTGACCAGAACGTTTATCTGGAAGCTGAAGTGGCGCGCCGGATGAGTGAAAATCAGTTGATTCAGGAAGTCAGCATTCACGCCCTGGCACGACTGGCGGAAATTCGAGACCCGGAAACCGGCAAGCACCTGCGTCGAACTCAGGAATATGTCCGGACGCTCGCCAAAGGTTTGCAAAAGCACCCAAGATTTTCCCAATACCTTGATGAACGGACAATCAACGCACTGGCCCAATCCGCCCCCCTGCATGACGTTGGAAAAGTTGGCATTCCCGACCACATCCTCCTCAAACCAGGAAAGCTGACCCCGGAAGAATGGGTCATCATGAAAACCCATACCGTGCTCGGCAGCAATGCGATTGCCCAAGCTGAAGCCGATGCCGAGAAGCCGGTCGAGTTTCTCTCCATGGCCAAGATGATTGCCCGCTCCCATCACGAAAAATGGGATGGCAGCGGCTACCCTGACGGTCTGGTTGGCGACGCCATCCCGATTGCCGCCCGCCTGATGGCCCTCGCTGACGTATTCGATGCCCTGACCTGCAAACGCGTTTACAAAGATGCCTTTTCCTTCGAGCGCGCCTTCAACATCATCGTCGAAGGCAGTGGCGCACATTTCGACCCGGACGTCGTCGAATTCTTCATCAGGGACTTCGACACCTTCGTGACCATCGCCAAAACCTACGCCGAATAGTCAATGCGCAGAAACACCCCACTGATCCGGAACAAGGAAATATACCAGGCCGTCGCCCAGGTTGTTCTGCCCTATATTGCACTGGCCGCCCTCTGGATTCTGATTTCCGACCAGTTGCTGGGCTACCTTGTCGCCGACAATGACGCGCGCCTAGCCTTCAGCATGCTCAAGGGCTGGCTGTTCATCGCCGTCACCGCCGCCCTGCTGTCAGTGCTGCTCTATCGGCTGCTGCGCGAAAGCACTATGCGTCGCGATGCAGCCGAAGAGGCAAAAGTACTGGTTGAACAGGAACGTATTCAGCTTCGAACACTGGTCGACACGATCCCCGACCTGATCTGGCTAAAAGACCCTGATGGGATATACCTGAGTTGCAATCCGCGCTTCGAACAATTTTTTGGCGCCCGAGAAGCCGACATTCGCGGCAAAACCGACTTCGATTTTACTGAACCGGAAATCGCCGAATTCTTTCGCAAGAATGATCAAGCCGCACTGGCAGCAGACGCACCTCGCAGCAATGAAGAATGGGTGACATTTGCCAGCGACGGCCACCGCGAGCTCTTGCACACCATCAAGGCCCCCATGCGTGACAGCAACGGGCAATTGATCGGCGTCCTCGGTATCGGACGAAATATTACGCAGACTCACGAATTACAGGAGCGCTTTGCAGTTGCCTTCAATGGCAGCCCGGCCGGCATTTCGCTCACCACCGTTGACGACGGCCTTTATCTCGATATCAATCCCCGATACCAGGAACTTCTTGGCTGGACACGCGAAGACCTGATCGGAAAGCGATCCAAAGATCTGGATTTATGGGTCAATGCTGAAGCTCGCGATATCTGGCGCGACAAATTAAAGCAAAGCGGTCTACTGCAGGATTATCAGACCCAATGGCGCAAGCGCGACGGCAGCTTGATACAGATCAGTCTTTCAGCCGAGATTATTCATCTCAGCGGCAAGCCTTACGTGCTGGCGTTCATCCTCGACATATCCGAGCGGCAACACGCGCTGGAACAAATTCACCAACTGCAGGAACGGTTGGCCATTGCCTTCCGTGCCGCACCGGTTGCCGCCTGCATCACACGCGTGAGCGATGGCATGGTCGTGGACGTCAATGAACGGCTGACGATTGAATATGGCTGGAAGCGTGATGAGCTGATCGGCAAGACCACCCTCGAAGCTGGCTTGTGGGGAAGCAGCGACGATCGCGCAAAAATGCTTGATTTACTGCACCGCGATGGCCGAATCATGAATTTCCCGAGCATTGGCGTCGGGCAAGACGGTCGACAGCGGGAAATCAACCTGTCTGCCGATACGGTCCAGCTGGATGGCGTACCGCATCTTGTCACGTTTATCGTCGATATCTCCGAACGCAAGGCGGCGGAACGAGCACTGGCAGAACGCGAAGAAATCTACCGCAGCATTGTCAGCAATGCCGAAGACGGCATTTGCCTGGTCGACCCGGAATCACTCAAATTCATCGAGATCAACGATGCCGGCCTGCGCGGATTGGGTTATACCCGAGCAGAGTTTTCCGGAATGCGACTGCCTGACATCCAGGCCAGCATGACCGAGGCAGAATTCAATCGGCAAATGAACCGCATCGTGGCAAACGGCAGCGCCGTCTTCGAAACCCAGCACTATCGCAAGGATGGCAGTATCCAGGAAGCACGCATCGCCGCAGCGCTCGTTAATGTTGCCGGCAAACGGATGTACAGCGGCATCTGGCAGGACATTACAGAAGCCAAGCAATCTGCGGCAGAGCTCAACCAGTATCGCCACCATCTCGAAGAACTGGTCGAGGCCAGAACCGCCGAACTCGAAGCTGCCAAGGATGCTGCCGAGCTGGCCAGCCGGGCAAAAAGTGCTTTCCTGGCCAATATGAGCCATGAAATCCGTACCCCGATGAACGCCATCATCGGACTCACCCATCTGGCCGAACGCCACACGCTTGATGACGAACAACTCGGCCGCCTGCGCAAGGTCTCGGATGCAGCCCACCATTTGCTGTCGATCATCAACCAGATTCTCGACATTTCCAAAATTGAAGCCGGCAAGCTGGAGCTTCAGCCCGTCGATTTTCAACTCTCCAGCGTTCTCGACAACACCAGCGAACTGATCCTCGACCGCATGCATTCACGAGGCCTCAAGTTTCATCGCGAAATCGACCCGGCCCTGCCGCTGATCCTGCACGGCGACCCGTTAAGAATTGGCCAGATTCTGCTCAATTACCTCTCCAACGCGGTCAAATTCACGGAGTTCGGCAGCATCTCGTTGTCGGTAAGACTGGTCTCTGCCGATGCGAATGCGTTGTTCGTGCGCTTTGCCGTAACGGACACCGGAATCGGCATTGCCCCGGAACACCAGTCCCGTCTGTTTGGTGCCTTTGAGCAGGCAGATAATTCGACGACGCGACGTTTTGGTGGCACCGGTCTAGGGCTTGCCATCGCCCAGCGCCTGGCCAAATTGATGGGCGGCGATACGGGACTGATCAGCCAGCCCGGCCAAGGCAGCACCTTCTGGTTCACCGCCCGCCTGCAGCCCGGCAGCAGCGTGGTCGACGACAGTGCGGCACCAGTGCGTGCCGACGAAGCCGAGCGCTTGCTGAGCACACGACATGCCAAGGCGCGCATCCTGCTCGTCGAAGACAATACGATCAACCAGGAGGTTGCACTCGAATTGCTGCGCGGCGTCGGTTTGCAGGTGGATCTTGCCGTCAACGGGGAAAAAGCCGTCGAAATGGCCAGCAATACCCCTTACAACCTGATCCTGATGGACATCCAGATGCCGGTCATGGACGGTATAACCGCGACCCGCCTCATTCGGCAGACTGCACGAGGCCAGCGCATTCCGATACTGGCCATGACGGCCAATGCATTTGGCGAAGACCGCCAATGCTGCCTGGATGCAGGCATGAACGACCACGTCGCCAAGCCGGTCAACCCCGGAAATCTTTACTCGGCACTGATCAAGTGGCTGGCACCGACCCGGATCGATAACGACACCACGAGTTTGCCGAAGCTGCCAACACCGCCAACGCCAGCGCCGTCGCCGGACCAGGCCCGGGAAGACACCTTCGAAGCCCTCAGGAACGTTCCCGGTCTGGATGCCACCCGCGGCCTGCATACCCTGCGCGGCAAGCTGCCCAGCTACTTGCGGCTGCTCGGTGTTTTTGTGACGACGCACGGTGATGACCATCTCAAAATCAATGCTGCCTTGGCCAACCATGCCATTCCGGATGCCAAACAGATTACCCACGCCCTGAAAGGCGTTTCTGGCACCCTGGGGCTGACGGGCATTTATCAGGCGGCACTTGCACTCGATGATGCCCTGAAGGGTCCGGCCACCACGCCAGAAATTTCCCGGCTGCAGAACGCGCTTTCCAATCAGATGCAGGAAACTGAAATCGGCCTCGCGCAGATTCTGGATGTAACGGAGACCCATCCCTCATGACCGCCAGCCCGGCAAGCACACTGCACGACATCATGACTTGCGAGGTGTGCAGTCTGCCGCCGCAGGCAACGCTGCTGGAAGCAGCCCGCCTGATGGCTGACGAACATATTTCCAGCCTGCTCATCATGCTGGATGGCAAGGCGCTGGGCATCATCACCGAAAGCAATATCCTGCGTGCCCTGCACGCGCGCCAGCCGGGCGATGTTCGGCTTGATGCGATCATGTCGACACCGCTCATCATGGCGCCGCCGCATCTGGACCTGCTCAGCGCCCGCAACTTGCTGGAAACTCACGGCATCCGACACCTCGTGGTCGCGGACATCGCCGGTCAGGTGGCAGGCATCGTCAGCGACACGGATTTTCGCATGCACCTCGACTCGGCCGCCTTCCGGCACTTGCGGACGCTGGAGGGCATCATGGATCGCAAAATCCCCAATCTCATGCCGGAAGCGACGCTGGGTGACGCCATCGCCACCATGGTCAAGCACGCAGCCGACTACCTGATTGTCTGCGAAGCCGACAAAGCCGTCGGCATCATCACCGAGCGCGACATCCCGCGCCTGATCAAGACCTACCCGCAGCCGCATGACATCACGCTGCGGGAAACCATGAGCACCCCGGTGCGCAGCGTCAATCTTGAAACCCCACTGACCTCCGCGCTGGAGGCCATGAATCACTATCGCATGCGGCATATGGCGGTCCTTGACCACGATGGCCGAATCGTCGGGGTCATCAGCCAGCGTCGCCTGTTCGAGCAGCTGGCGACGGAACGCCTGGAAAATGCCTTGCGACAGACGCAGCAGGAACGCGACCGCCTGCGCCTTGAAACCCAACTGCAACTGGCCGTCGACGTTGGCGGCTCAGGGAGTTGGGAATACCATCATGAAACTGATCGACTGATCATCAGCCAGGGCCTGATCACCCTGCTCAACTGCAATTCGGCGGATGCACCCGGCACGCGTGCCGCGTGGGCGGCAAGAATTCACCCCGATGACCGCCATTTGCTGAGTCTTGCGGTCAACCCGAAAAACGGGCCCAAAACAGAATTTCACGTAATCGACTATCGCGTGCGTCATGCCGATGGACACTGGATCTGGGTCGAGGATCGCAGCTGCGTAACCGAAAGCAAGGCGGATGGCAGCCCGAAAGTCACGACAGGCATTCTCAACGATATCTCGGAACGCCAGATTTCCCGCCAGCAGATCACCCGCCAGAATCGCGCATTGCGCCTGATGAGCGGCATCGCCCAGGCGCTCGTCCGCCATACCGACGAAAAAGAAATGCTGGCCGAGGTCTGCACGGTCGCCGTTGAAGTAGGCGACTACTTGATGGCCTGGGTGGGAGAAGCCTCGCATGACGCCGATAAATCCGTCATCCCGGTGGCCGAATCCGGATTTGTTGACAACTACCTCACCGATCTCGCCATCTCCTGGGACGATGTCCCCAATGGTCAGGGACCGACGGGCCGCGCGATCCGCTCCGGCGTTCCGGCCATCATCCGTGACATCGAACGCGATCCGTCATTTGCCCCATGGCGCATCGCAGCGCAAGCACACGGCTACCGATCGTCGATCTCGCTGCCACTCCGGGTAGACGGCCATGTCATCGGCGCCCTGAGTCTCTATTCACAAAAGATCGACCCCTTCGACGACGACGAACTCGCGCTGCTTGCCAACCTGTCGGGCGAAATCGGTCTCGGCTTGAGCATGCAACGCTCCCGCGAAAGATTAGCCAGAAGCGAGAACATTCTGCTTCAGGCACAGCGTCTGGCCCGCCTGGGCCACTTCACGTTCGACCCCCAGACGGATACCCTGACCGGTTCGCCGATGCACAACGAATTATTTGGCATCGATCCCGACGAAAAAATAGATACCGACACCTGGCGCGCCTTGATCCACCCAGGCGACCGCGAGCGCATGAGCACTTACTCAAGAGATCATGTCTTTCGGGGCCGACAAGCCTTTGACAACGAGTATCGCCTGATTCGCCGCAATGATGGCGAGGTGCGCTGGATCCACAGTGTCGGGCAACTGATTACCGGCCCTGATGGTCGGGTCAGCCGATTGTTCGGCACCAGCCAGGACATCACCGAACGCAAACAGTTCGAACAACGTCTCCGCCAAAGTGAAGCCGACCTCAAGGAAGCGCAGGCGGTTGCGCATTTTGGCAGCTGGACGCTGGATATTGCTGCCGACCATCTGCAGTGGAGCGACGAAGTCTTCCGGATATTCGGCCTGGACAACGATCACACCCTGAAATTGGCGGACTTTCTGGAACGCATCCACACCGACGATCGCGCGCGGGTCCTGGCCGACTGGCAGGCAGCCTTGCAAGGCCAGCCCTACGACAGCGAACATCGCATCTACGTTGATCAAAAAGTGCGGTGGGTACGCGAACGGGCTCACATCCGATTTGACCACGCAGGCCAGCCGGTTTTCGCGGTCGGCACCGTGCAGGACATTACCGAACGTCGCGAGTCCGAAGAGCAATTGCGCAAACTGTCGCTGGCCATCGAACAGACGCCACACAGCGTCGTCATCACCAATACCCGCGCAGAAATCGAGTACGTTAACGACGCCTTTGTTCGCAGCAGCGGCTATCAGCGCGAGGAAGTCATCGGGGCCAACCCGAACATGATGAGTTCGCACCAGACACCCGCCGAGACCTATGCCGACATGTGGGCCACCCTCGCCCGCGGTGAAACCTGGCGGGGAGAATTTCTGAACCGCCGCAAGGATGGTTCCACCTTCCCGGAATTCGCCATTATTTCGCCGGTCCGCCAGGCCGACGGGCAGATCACGCACTATCTCGCCATTGAGGAAGACATCAGCGAGAAGAAGCGTATCCAGTCCGAGCTGGACAACTATCGCCACCACCTCGAAGCAGTCGTCGCTGAGCGGACCGAGGAACTGATCCTGGCCAAGGATGAGGCGGAATCGGCCAGCCGTGCCAAGAGCGCTTTCCTGGCCAACATGAGCCATGAAATCCGGACGCCGATGAATGCCATTATCGGTCTGACTCACCTCGCCCAGCGCAACGCCGACAGCCCCGAACAGCGCGAGCGCCTGGGCAAGGTTGCGGATGCCGCACAGCACCTGATGACCATCATCAACGACGTGCTGGACATTTCGAAGATCGAGGCTGACAAATTACAGCTCGAACACACGGATTTTTCGCTCGCCCGCATTTGTGCCACGGCCTGCGAGCTGGTTGCCTCCCGCGCTGACGCCAAGCACTTGCCCATCACCTGCGATCTGGACCCGGCATTGCCGCCCATGCTGCGTGGCGACCCCCTGCGCGTCCAGCAGATCCTGCTCAATTTCCTGTCGAACGCGATCAAATTCACCGAACGCGGCCTCATCAAGGTCAATGCCAGCCTGGTGGTCCAGGAAGCGGGTGAAGTCGTCATCCGTTGTGACGTTGCCGACACCGGTATTGGCATTGCCCCCGCCGAAATGGCGAGACTCTTCCACCCCTTCGAGCAGGGCGATACCTCGACCACGCGACGCTATGGCGGAACCGGACTGGGGCTGGCGATCAGCCGTCGTCTGGCCGAAGCCATGCGCGGAGAAATCGGCGTCAGCAGCCAATTGGGTGAAGGCAGTACTTTCTGGTTTACCGCCCGACTCACCCGCTCGACTGCACTTGCGCCAGAAACGCCGAGCACGCCCGCAGCCTCCGCCCCCCAACCCGGCGCTCATGTCCTGCTCGCCGAGGACAATGCGATCAACGCAGAAGTCGCCAGTGACCTGCTGGAGCAGGCCGGTCTCCGGATGGATCTGGCGAGAAATGGCCGCGAAGCGCTCGACATGGCGCGGCGCCAGCATTACGACCTGGTCCTGATGGACATGCAGATGCCAGTCATGGATGGACTGGAAGCCACCCGGCAAATCCGCACCCTGCCAGGTTGGGGCAAGATTCCCATTATCGCCATGACGGCGAACGCCTTCGATGAAGATCGCGACGTATGTCTCGCCGCCGGCATGAACGACCATGTCGCCAAACCGGTGACCCCCACGGTACTCTTCGATGCACTAGTCCGCTGGCTACCGGTAAAGCCCCACAGCCGCAGCCCGGGCAGCGACGGGAATCAGGTCAACGTGGCGTTGGCGAACGTGGTCGGCCTCAACAGCCAGTTTGGTCTGAAGGCTGTGCGTGGCCGCATGGAGAGCTATCTTCGCCTGCTCGCCAAGTTTTCGGAAAACCACATCGACGATTTCCAGCGCATACGCAGCCATCTTGCTTCCGGCCAGCGTGACGAGGCGCGTCGCCTTGCACACAACATCAAAGGCGTCTCGGCCACGCTCGGTGCAGACGAGATCTACCGCGTCGCTGCAGCGCTCGAACTGGCCATCAAGGAGAATCAGGCGATGTCCGTCGTCGAACCGCTGATCGGGCAGGTGGCGCATGCCTACACATCCTTGCGTCATCAGTTGAGCCACATCAGTCAGGCGCCGCAAGCCAGCTTCAAGGTAGGCAACGATGCTGCCACAGCTGCGCTGGTCGAGCGTCTGCGTCGTGAATTGCAGCAAGGTGATATCAGCGTGCAGGAACTGGTTCGCCAGCAGGCGGATAGCCTGCGGCAAGTGCTGGGCAATAATCACCGGGAATTCGAAGAACGCGTGTCGGCTTTTGATTTCGAAGGCGCCCTGGTGTGCCTGACCTACGCGACGCAGCCCCAAACACCGCATTAATCCAGCCAGCGACAAACGCCCAATGCGGCCGCCCGGCCGCTGGCCAGACAGGCTGTCAGCAGATAGCCACCAGTCGGTGCTTCCCAATCCAGCATTTCCCCCGCCACAAAAACGCCAGGCATGCGGGCCAGCATCAGGTTTCTGTCGAGGTCTTCAAAGACAACCCCACCGGCCGTACTGATCGCTTCATCGAGCGGTCGGGTTGCAGTGAGCTGCACTGGCAGTGCCTTGATGGCGGCCGCCAGACTACCCGCGGTGACCAAGGCCGATGGCTGGCAACACTCGCGCAGCAAACCGGCCTTGACGCCTTCGATGCCGGCATGCCGACGCAGATGATTGGCCAGCGAATCCCGACCCCGCGGTCGTGACAGGTCAGCGGTCAACCGGTCAAGGCTGCGTCCCGGTGCCAGATCGAGCGTCAGGACAGCCCCGCCATTTCGCGCCAGCTGATCGCGCAAGGGCGCCGACATGGCGTAGATCAGACCGCCTTCGATGCCGGTCGACGTAATATTGAATTCCCCTTTTTTTTCCGGTTGACCGTGGGAACCCTCATCATTGCCTTGGGCGCAACATTTGGCCGTGACGGCCTTGACCGGCGCCCCGGCAAATCGCTCCCTGAAATGTGTGCTCCAGGCCACATCAAATCCGCAGTTGGCGGGCTTCAGCGGCGCCACGGCAACACCGCGCTCAATCAGGAGCGGCACCCAGGCACCGTCAGAACCGAGCTTCGCCCAGCTACCGCCCCCCAGTGCCAGAATCACGGCATCTGCAACGACGTCCACTTCACCAGCCGGCGTTGCAAAGCGCAGTCGGCCATTCGGCCCCCAGCCCTGCCAGCGATGCCGCACATGAATCTGCACGCCCTGTCCGCGCAGGCGGTGCAGCCAGGCACGCAACAAGGGCGCTGCCTTCATTTCCTTGGGAAAAACCCGACCCGAGGTTCCCACAAACGTTTCGATGCCCAGACCGTGAATCCACTGACGCAATTGTGCCGGCCCGAAGTCGTCGATCAGTGGCGCGAGCTGCGCGGACCGTTGGCCATAGCGGCCGATAAAATCAGACCGTGGCTCGGAATGCGTAATGTTCATGCCCCCCTTGCCCGCCATCAGGAACTTGCGGCCGACGGATGGCATGGATTCGAAAATTTCTATTTTTTTCGGGTTGACCGCAGCAGATGGGGAACTCCCTGGCATCAGCAAACTGGCGAGCACTTCGGCTGCCATCAACCCGGCAGGCCCGCCACCAATGATGGCGATGCGTCCGGTCATTTTTCGTCGGCTTCGCTATCCGGCTCGTCGAGCACCTTTTCCACCAGTTTTTCCGGGATATTGTCCTTGTCGAGCACCTTTTCCAGCAGCTCTTTCGGGATCTCCTCCTCATCAATCGGGACCACGGTCACGGCAACCTCGGGTTCGGTACCGCCGCCGCCCAGAATGATGCCGCGCAGCGGCGAAATATCGGAAAAATCGCGGCCAAAAGCCAGCGTGATGTGCTCCGTATCCGGCAACAAATCGTTGGTCGGGTCAAAATCCACCCAATCGGTAGCGCCACCCGGCGCATAGACCGACACCCAGGCGTGCGACGCATCGGCGCCAATCAGGCGCGGTTTGCCCGGTGGCGGACGGGTCAGCAAATAGCCGCTGACGTAGCGCGCCGACAGTCCGATGGCGCGCAGACAGGCGATCATCAGGTGCGCGAAGTCCTGGCAGACCCCCCGCTTTTTTTCCAGCACTTCAAGGACCGGGGTAGAGACAGTCGTTGCCTCGGGATCGAAGGTAAACTCGCGAAATATCTTGGCCATCAAGGCTTGCGCCCCTACCAGCACCGGCCGGTCAGGTGGAAAGCAATCTGCGGCGTACATCGCCAATTCGTGCTTGACGCGAACATGCGGACTCTCGAACAGGAAATGCGTCGCCTCAAGATCCTCCGGAATCGGATCGGTCGAATCGTACGCCAGCCGGTCTCGCACTTCCTCCCAGGGCAATGAATCCTCAAGATCCTTTGGCAGGTGCGGCATCACGGCGACACTCATCACTGAGCGGATGAGCAGCATTTCATGCGGCGCATGGAACGCCACCCAAGTCACTGGATTGCCAAATGCATCTAGGCCGTCACGTCGCCAGGTCGGCTCGGGTTTGATATCGATGCGCTGCTCCTCGACCTGTTGCCAATCGAGAATGCGGGGAGACAGATGCAATTGCTGCTGCGACAACGACACGGGGCTCCCGTAATCGTACGTTGTTTCGTGCACCACGCGATATCGGACAGGCTCCACGGTCAGACCGCCATCGTTTGTCGGCTGACATCGCCAACGTGAGTGAAATAACGCATGCCCAAGGTCGCTGATAGTTGTACTGCGGCGCTATTCAGCGCTTCGAGCAGGGACGCCAGCTCCTGACAGGCCGCACACTCCTGGTAGCGATTGAACTGCAGATTTTCGAGCTGCTCAAGATCGAACTCGCGTAGTCGGGCCAATGCACCTGCCACGTCGCCCTGGAGATCGACGCCCAATTCGCGGCCCAGTCGATCCAGATACCGGACCAGCACACTGGCTTGAAAAAGCACGCCGTGCGGATTGCTGTCGTCGAAAACGAGAAGATCAATCACCGGCAACAATTCAGGCTGCCGCGAATAGCGCGAACGATAAGTAATGATCGAATCCGACAATTCGAGCAACCATTCCAGCGAGCCGGGCACTCGGGTGGACGGCATCCGCAGGAAGTGCGTCACGGTCATGGCCAGGAAGGAAAGTCGTTCCATACGCCGACCGATGATCAGGAAACGCCAGCCATCGTCACGCGTCATGTTGTCCATCGCAAAGCCGGTCAGCGACGAGGAGACGCTCAGAACCCGGTCGAGGAAGGCGATCGCCTCGGTCAGCGTCGGATGCACTTTGCGTGCGTTCTGTTGATAGCGTTGCAGGCGATTCAGTGAATGCCAGTGGTCCAGCGAAAGACGCTCGCGAACATGCGTGGCGGACCACATCAGATTGCGAATATTGCCCGCCAGGCTACCAGGCTGTTCTGGATCGTAGATCGCCTCCAGCAATTCGTGTTCGCTATTCTTTTTGATCGCAGTATCTTCACCGATCTTGGGCAATACGCCGAGATGACGCGCCAGCTCCAGCGCCGACACAACGACATTGGTTTTCTGTCCGCCCCCGACGAGAACCCGTGACAGTGCAACACGCAACATGCGTGCGCTATCATCAAATCGTTCGGAATAGCGACCGAGCCAGAACAGATTTTCAACCACCCGTGAGCTCAGGTTGGCACCCGCCCGAACCAGATCACGTATACCAACCGACGGTTTGAGGAGCGAAAACTGGCTGACCGGGCCATCGGTCAATACCCAGGTGTCTTTTGAGGCACCACCACGCTGCATCGAGATAATGCGTGTGCTTGCCCCGGTAGCGACCCGTGCCAGGCCACCCGGCATCACTGAATAGCCATCCGGCGTCGTCACGGCATAGGCGCGCAAGCCGACAGGACGGGCCAGCAGGCGACGTTCATGCGCCCGGCTCCAGGTCGGCGCCTGCGACAGGTTGACCATTTCCTGGGCGACGTAGGCATGCGGCCGGGCTTCAATGCGACGCAGCATGTCGGCACGCGCTTCATCTTTCAATTCATTGCCAAAGACCGGTTCCATCCGCTGGGTCGGGTAGGCAGGCTTGATGACCAGATCATCAAAATTCTCACGCACATATTCAAGCGCCGGCTTTTCACCGCACCACCACGTAGCGACCGAGGGCATGGCCAGCTCTTCACCCAGCAGGCGCCGACAAATAGCCGGCAAAAAGCCCATCAGCGCACCGGAAGCCATCAAGCCGCAGCCCAGCGCATTGGAAATAACCACGCGTCCGGCACGTGCCACATTGATCAGGCCCGGAATACCCAGCGCCGACTCACCCCGCAATTCGAGCGGATCACAATAGGCATCATCCTGACGACGAAGAATGACGTGAACGCGTTTCAAGCCGCGCAGGGTCTTCAGATATACGGTCTCCCCGCGCACGGTGAGATCCTGCCCCTCGACCAGCGGAAAGCCGAGGTAGCGAGCCAGATAGGCATGCTCAAAATAGGTTTCATTGTAGGGCCCCGGGGTAAGCAGCACCATGTGGGGCTGTTCATCACCTTCGACGGGGGCCAGTGCAGCAAGACCATCGAGTTGATCACGGAAAAAGTCGGCCACGTGCTGTACATGCAGATCGCGGAACATTTCCGGGAAAACACGCGATACGATGAGCCGGTTTTCCAGCGCATAGCCGGCCCCGGAAGGGGCTTGCGTGCGATCGGCGATGACCCACCAGCGACCATTCGGCGAACGCGCCAGATCAACGGCATAATTGTGCAGCCAGATGCCACCCGGCGGCTTCACGCCGCGACAAGGCCACAAATACCCGTGCTGCCCATAGACCAGCGCCGGTGGCAGGAGGCCTTCGGAGAGTAGTACCTGGTCGCTGTACAGGTCGGCCAGCATGGCGTTGAGCAACGTGGCTCGCTGCGCGACAGCCGCAGAGACCTCGGCCCATTCTTCAGGCGGAATGATCAGCGGGAGCGGGTCAAGTGCCCATGGCCGATCGGCACCGTTCGGATCGGCATAGACGTTATAGGTAACGCCGTTTTCCTGAATGCGCTGTTCGGCAAAATCGAGGCGCCGGCGCATTTCTTCCGGCGCCACCGCATCGAGATGACCCAGGAACTTTTTCCAATGCGGCCGCACGGCTCCCTGCGCCGCCAACATTTCGTCGTATCGGCGGGGACTTTGAGCGTAAATTGCGAGGAGTGTGCGTGACATAGAATAAAAAGAAACAGGCCGATTTCCGGCCTGTTTTGCGGTCATTCGCTACAAATGCGACTTCCCGGGTTAGAAACGGCGCAAGTCTAACGTAAACGGGTGCTCCGCGCTGAACTCTGGCGATTTGACCTGCATCTTGCCCGGCGTATGGCCAAAACGGAAGAAGCGGGCGAGACGACGGCTTTCAGCTTCGAAAGCGTTGACCGGGAAGGTGTCGAAACTGCGGCCGCCCGGATGGGCGACGTGGTATTGACAACCACCCAGCGAGCGTTGCATCCACGTATCGACAATGTCGAAAACCAGTGGCGCATGCACACCGATCGTCGGATGCAGGCAAGAAGCCGGTTGCCAGGCACGGTAGCGTACGCCAGCAACAAACTCACCATTGATACCGGTACTCTGTAGCGGCACGGATTCGCCATTACACGTCAGCACATAGCGATCCGGTGCCATGCCCTTGATCTTGACCTGAACACGCTCAACAGAGGAATCCACGTAGCGCACCGTACCACCACCGCCCCCTTCCTCACCCATGACATGCCAGGGTTCGAGCGCATGGCGCAGTTCGAACTCCATGCCCTTGACCGCGAAGTCGCCGTATTTCGGGAAGCGGAACTCGAAATGCGGCGCAAACCATTCGGCCTTGAACGGATATCCGGCCTCAGCCATTTCCTGCATGACATCCTTGAAATCCTGCTCGGCGAAGAACGGCAGCATGAAGCGGTCGTGCAACTCGGTTCCCCAGCGGGTCAGACGTGCCGGTTCGTAAGGCTGTTCCCAGAAGCGTGCAATCATCGCCCGCAGCAGTAGTTGCTGGGCCAGCGACATGCGGGCATGCGGCGGCATTTCGAAGGCGCGAAGCTCAAGCAGACCGAGGCGACCGGTCGGGCCGTCCGGCGAATACAGCTTGTCGATGCAAAACTCGGAACGGTGCGTGTTGCCGGTCACATCGGTGAGCAGGTTGCGCAGGATGCGGTCGATCAGCCACGGCGGGACGACACCGCCCGGTTGCGGAATCTGCTTGAAGGCAATTTCCAGCTCATAGAGGCTGTCGTTGCGGGCTTCATCGACACGCGGTGCCTGGCTGGTCGGACCGATGAACAGGCCGGAGAACAGGTAGGACAAACTCGGATGGTTGTGCCAGTAGGCGATCAGGCTCTTGAGCAGGTCCGGACGACGGAGGAAGGGCGAATCGTTCGGCGTGGCGCCACCTAATACGAAGTGGTTACCACCACCCGTGCCCGTGTGACGACCGTCAACCATGAATTTTTCAGTGGTCAAGCGCGAGTAGTACGCCGATTCGTAAAGATGCGTCGTCTGATCGACCAGTTGATCCCAGCTCTTGGCAGGATGGATGTTGACTTCAATGACACCGGGGTCGGGCGTGACGCGGAAGTGCGTCATGCGCGGGTCGGATGGCGGCTCATAGCCTTCCATGATCACCGGCAGCGACATCTCTTCGGCCGTCGCCTCTACTGCGGCAACGACTTCGAGATAGTCGTCCAGCTTCTCGGTCGGCGGCATGAAGATGTAGAGCTTGCCGTCGCGCGGCTCGGCACACATGGCCAGGCGGGTGATCCAGCCGGCCGATTCCTTGAAGCGCGGCATGGTGTCTGTCGGCTTCTCCCACGGACGAACCTTGCCATCACCGGTCGCCGATGTGTCTGCACCGTGACCCTGGCTGCCGTCAGCGCCCGAGCGACGGCTCTGCATCACCGGTGCCCGCGCGCCGGCGTCGCCGGTCACACGGGAACGCAGCGCAGCATAGCTGGCGAGCGGATCGGTTGCTGTTTCGGCATCAGGCACGTTGACGTACGGATAATCGCTCTGCGATGTCCAGGGTTGCGAGTCATACGGCAGGCGATAACCCATGGCCGAGTCGCCAGGAAAGAGGTAGCAACGCTCCGAGCGCAGGAACCACGGTCCGGTTTGCCATTCGTTCCAGACATTTTTCATGATCGGCAGCACATGGCCGACGGTATAGGTCATGCCCTGCGTAAACACCTTCATCAGGCGCTCGCGCTCCATCGCATCATCAACGCGGGAATCGAACGGATCGACATTGCCCGGCAGACGGCGCTCACGCCACATGTAATAGAAAACGTCTTCGAAGGCCGGGAAAACATAATCGGACGTCAACCCCAGGCGTTCGGCGACACGCTTCAGAAAGCGTTGCGCTTGTTCGCTGGTCACACCGTAATTGACGCGTTCGTTGGCGTACAGTTCGGGTGCGTTCCAGATCGGTTCACCGTCCTTGCGCCAGAAGCAGTTCAGACTCCAGCGCGGGAGTTGCTCGCCGGGGTACCACTTGCCCTGGCCGAAATGCATCAAGCCATTCGGGGCGTATTTGCTACGCAGGCGATGAAAGATATCGGCGGCAAACAGACGCTTTGTCGGGCCAAGTGCCGCGGTGTTCCATTCGGCGCCATCCGGGTCGTCAACTGCGACAAACGTTGGCTCGCCACCTTGCGTCAGGCGCACATCAAGCTTGCCCAGCGTATTGTCGATCTGGTGGCCAAGACCTTCGATTTCACCCCACTGCTCATCCGTGTAAGGCTTGGTGACGCGCGGTGCTTCCCAGATGCGGGTAACTTGCATGTGGTGGGAGAACTCGGTCTCGCATTCGTCGATACCACCGGTGACCGGGGCAGCAGAACTCGGCTCGGGCGTGCAGGCAAGCGGTATGTGCCCTTCGCCCGCAAACAGGCCAGAGGTCGGATCGAGGCCGATCCAGCCGGCACCCGGCAAGTAGACTTCAGTCCACGCGTGCAGGTCGGTAAAGTCGGCTTCCGGGCCGGACGGACCGTCAAGCGACTTCACGTCTGCGGTCAACTGGATCAAATAGCCGGAAACGAAACGGGCAGCCAGACCCAGATGGCGCAGGATCTGAACCAGCAACCAGGCCGAGTCGCGACAAGAGCCGGAACACTTGGTCAGCGTTTCTTCCGGCGTCTGAACGCCCGGCTCCATACGAATGGTATAGCTGATGGCCTTCTGCAGATTGGCATTCAGGGCAACGAGGAAATCGACGCTGCGCAGGGGCTCACGTGGAATGGTGTCAAGGTATTTCTTGAGCAGCGGCGTTTCCGGCAACTTGTGCAGGTACGGTGTCAGTTCGTGGCGTTCCCAGTCCTCGTAGGCAAAGGGAATCTTCTCTGCGTGCGGCTCAAGGAAGAAGTCGAAGGGATTGATGACCGACATTTCGGCCACCATATCCACCTCGATACTGAATTCACGGGTCTTTTCCGGAAAAACCAGGCGGGCGAGGTAATTGCCCTGCGGATCCTGCTGCCAGTTGACGAAATGCGTTTCCGGCCCGATTTTGAGCGAATAAGACAATATCCGGGTCCGCGAATGCGGGCATGGACGCAGGCGAACGACCTGCGGACCGAGATTGATCAGGCGGTCGTAGTTGTAACGGGTAACGTGATTCAGGGCAACATGGATTGACACAAGCATACTCCAGACAAAGTGATTACCAACTTAAAAGCAAGACGCGAACCAGGCTTCAAGCGGTTGATTTTTAATGCCCCGCCATTATCTCACGCACCTTGGAAATGCCCTATTATCAAAAGCGCGCGCCAATTTGGTGCGTAACCGCCAGACAAACTCAGGGATGCCCCCAGTCGTGCGCATCACCAAGCCAAGGTGCGTTCAGGGAAGCCTTACCATGCCATCCGCATCGAGCGGCATGAACGGGTTGAAACATACTTCCCACAAAAAGCCATCCGGGTCGGCGAAATAGCCGCGAAAGCCGCCCCAGAAAACTTTGTCAGCGGGTCGCACCAGCGTGGCGCCTGCCGCTACGGCTTCTTCCAGCGTGGCAATCACCGCCGCCTCCGTCGGAACGTTGTGCGCCA
>DAOLIO010000001.1:26947-55906 GCA_035328505.1 Azonexus sp. | reverse complement strand
GCACCAATAAACAGTTGCTTCAGGTCGTAGCCAGTATTGTCCTTGCGCAGTCCGCGCAGGCCATCCCATATTTCACCGCTGGGCAGCACAACTTCAAGACCGAGCGTCAGTTCTCGGGCATTGCCATAGCGCAACACCTGAACACCACCGGCATTGGTGGACAAGTTGCCGCCAATCTGACACGTCCCTTCGGAGGCCAGTGCCAGGGGAAACAGCCGCTCGGCGGCATGTGCGGCTTGCTGAACAGCGGCCAGCGTGCATCCGGATTCTACGGAAATCGTGTTGTTTTTCCGGTCGACCGCAACAATGCGGTTCAAGCGATTCAGGCTGATGACCACGGCCGCCCCGCTGCCATCGGGTGTTGCGGCGCCACAATGGCCGGTGTTTCCCCCCTGCGGCACGATCGGCACACCGGCGCCGAGACAAGCTTTGACCACGGCCGCCACCTCGGCGGTACTGCCGGGACGGACAATGCATCGCGCCGCACCGTGGAAACGGCCGCGCCAGTCAGTCAGGAAAGGTGCCGTATCGGCCGGATCGGTCAGCACCTGCGTGGCGCCAACAATCCCGGCCAGAATTTCAATCAGATCAGACGATTTGGGCGTAGAGGTCATGGTGGTCGGCATCAATGACCTTGACCTGCAGGAAGTCACCGGGCTGGGCATCGAAATGGCCGTCGAGGTAAACCAGACCGTCAATTTCCGGCGCGTCGGCCTTGGAACGGGCAATGGTGCCTTCTTCGTCGACTTCATCGACCAGGACCTGAATGACCGTATCGATCTTGGCGGCCAGCTTGTCGGCGGAAATGTCCTCCTGAACCTGCATCAGCCAGCGCCGGCGGTCTTCGCGAATGTCTTCCGGCAGCAGTTCGCCCAGCTCGTTGGCCTTGGCACCTTCGACCGGCGAGTAGGCAAAGGCACCCACGCGGTCAAGCTTGGCATCTTCGAGGAACTGGATCAGCTGGTCGAAATCTTCCTCGGTTTCGCCGGGGAAGCCGGTGATGAAGGTTGAACGGATGACGATTTCCGGGCAGATCTCGCGCCATTTGGCGATGCGCTCCAGCGTATTCTCGGCCGAGGCCGGGCGCTTCATGGCTTTCAGAATTTTCGGGCTGGCATGCTGAAAAGGAACATCAAGGTAAGGCAGGATCTTGCCTTCAGCCATCAGCGGGATGACGTCGTCAACCGACGGGTAGGGGTAAACGTAATGCAGGCGGACCCAGATGCCGAAGCTGGCCAAGGCCTCACACAGCTCCTTGAGGCGGCTCTTGACCGGCTTGCCGCCCCAGAAGGCGGTGCGATATTTGAGATCGACGCCATAGGCACTGGTGTCCTGCGAAATAACCAGAATTTCCTTAACGCCGGCCCGCGCCAGGTTTTCGGCTTCAGCCAGCACGTCGCCGACCGGGCGAGAAACGAGCCCGCCGCGCAGTGACGGTATGATGCAGAAAGTGCAACTGTGGTTGCAGCCTTCGGAAATCTTCAGGTAGGCGAAGTGGTCTGGCGTCAGGCGCACGCCCTGCGGCGGCACCAGATCGGTGTAAGGATCGTGCAACTTGGGCAGATGCTGATGGACAATATCCATTACCTCATCGGCAGCATGCGGGCCGGTAACAGCCAGCACAGCAGGATGCGTCGTCTGGACGATATCGCCCTTGGCACCAAGACATCCTGTCACGATGACCTTGCCGTTCTCATTGAGCGCCTCGCCGATGGCGTCGAGTGACTCCTCAACGGCGGCATCGATGAAGCCGCAGGTATTGACGATCACCAGGTCGGAATTGTCGTAGCTCGGCGAAATCTCATAGCCTTCGGCGCGCAACTTGGTCAGGATGCGCTCGGCATCGGAAGAAGCCTTGGGGCAACCCAGGGAAACGAAGCCGACGGTCGGCACTTTTTGCTGAATAGTCATGCGAAGGAAACCTTATCCGGACAGGCCGGCGAACAAAGCGCGTATTTTACGGGGGAATCAGTCCGGCAGGCGGGCAAGCGCCTGTTTCAATGCGTCGAAACATTGCGGATCGAGGGCTGTTCCAACATTTTCGGCCATGATTTCCAGCGTCTTTGGAATTGGGACAGCCCCGCGATAGGGGCGCTCGGCCGTAATTGCATCGAAAATGTCGGCGGTCGTGATGACCCGCGTTTCCAGGCAAATATCCTCAGCCATCAGGCCACGCGGATAGCCCTTGCCATCCAGCCGTTCATGATGCGCTGCCGAAACTCTTGCCAGCTCTGAAAATGCATGAATGCGCGACAAAATGGTTTCGGTATACATCGCGTGCGCTTGAACCGCCACCCACTCGTCCGCATCCAGCTTGCCCGGCTTGTCCAGAATACTGTTGCTGACGCCAAGCTTGCCCACGTCATGCAGCAACGCGCCACGCTTCAACCAGCGTCGGCGTTCGAGCGAAAAGCCGAGTTCCTCTGCAATCATGTCCGTATAAAGGGCAACGCGCGCGCTGTGGCCACTGGTATAGGGACTTTTGGAGTCAACGACCTGGCCGAAGGCAGCCGCAATGTCGTCGAGATAGTCGTCATCAAGCCCCACGACATGACTGGCCGGCTCGAGCCCAAGTACTGCCACGCTGATCTCGGGCGACGTCAGCGTGGCCCAGAAAGCATCTTCATCCGCAACCGCCTCGACGGCCCGAACCAGGCGTGGATCAAACCAGCCGCCGGATCGCTGCCGGATTTCATCCAGCGCTGCCTGCGGCCCGCCAGCCGTGTGAAAAACATCAACGACTTGCGCCAGAAGGGCAATGCGTGAATAGAGTGGAATTTCCTCGCCACTCAGTTGTTGCGGTCGGCCCTGTCCATTGAAATGCTCGTCAAGACTGTATATGCCTGCCGCCACCTGCTCAGGAAAGCGGAGGAGCCGGGCAATTTCGGCACCACGCTGGCAGCGGGTCGCGATCAACTCCTGAGCCACTTCCTCGCCTGAGCGGAAAATGGTCAGCACACTTCGAAATCGCTCGGCCAGCGGCGCTTTCAACCCGGTATGCTTGAGCACAAAATTGAGTACCTGCGGCAAACTGTCGCCCACCGTCTTGAAATCACGCTTGAACGTCAGGTCGTCAGTCAGATACAGCGCGCAAATGCGGGCGGCATTGCTGCTACAACCCAAGTCTTTCAGTAGCAGAGTGTAGTAGAGATCCCACAACTGGTCATCCGGCAAGCCAATACTGCGACCGATATGCATGCCGATCCAGCAGCAACGTACACAATGACCTTCTGGCTGCCCTTCGGTAATGTCGAGCGCATGGCTGAGCGCTGAGATCAGCTCTGAGAGCTTCAATGGCGGCAATTCAATGGAAGGCGAAGTTGGAGAATATTTGGCGTGCATTGCGCTGATAAGATTATCAGAAAATGCAAAAGTTCTCATTTCTTTAACAAAAATACAAATTCACGGCAAGTGCGCAAAACAGTTTACTAACACCAAGATCACCAACATTGACTCAACCCGCCTGCGTACAGGCAAATTTCTGCGCAAATATCCTTGTGACACGACAGATATTGGTTATAATTCGCGCCCCTTGCGTTCTTAGCTCAGTTGGTAGAGCGTCTGCCTTACACGCAGAATGTCGGCGGTTCGAGCCCGTCAGGACGCACCAGGTCGCCCATGTGGCTCAGTGGTAGAGCACTCCCTTGGTAAGGGAGAGGTCGGCAGTTCGATCCTGCCCATGGGCACCATCCCGCCATTGCGGCGGGTGGTGTCAGGAAGGCTTGGCAGCCTTCATGCCGCACTTTTTCAGCACGGCCAGAAACTCGCTGAAGTTCGCATCGCGAACGGTAATTCCACTCAAGGTATCGCGCAGGCTGAACATCGACTGCTCAAGCTCACCCGGAACGTGCGCGTCCTGTTTGCCGGTAGGCGCAGACTGAGCAGCGGGGGGATTTGAGACAGACATCATGTTGATTCCTGTGGTTTCCGAATGTCGACAGTTTCATTCTGGGCATCGCCAGCGCGGCTGTCTGTGAACAAATTCACAATGCAGTGCTAAATGGGCCAGACATGCTCCTGTACCCTGTTCTGCCGCGAGATGCCGTCATTCGTCGATAGCCCCGCATCGTCGGCCTGTGTAAACTGAGTACACTTCATTTTCAGCCCTGACCAAGGAAAGTGCCGTGTATTCCGCCGATATTGCCGCCGTCTGGCTGACCCTCAAGCTTGCCACGGTGGTCACCGCACTGCTACTCGTCATCGGTACGCCAGTTGCCTGGTGGCTGGCGCGTACACAGTCAGCCTTCAAGGGGGCGATTGGCGCGATCGTCGCCTTGCCGCTGGTATTGCCGCCGACGGTACTCGGTTTTTACATGCTGGTTGCCATGGGACCGAAGGGGCCGATTGGTCAATTTACTGAGGCACTGGGGCTCGGCTTGTTACCTTTCACCTTCCCCGGCCTGGTGATTGCCTCAGTTTTCTATTCGCTACCCTTCGTTGTCCAGCCGATCCAGAACGCTTTTGAGGCAATGGGTGATCGGCCACTGGAAGTCGCTGCGACGCTGCGCGCCAGCCCTTGGGACGCTTTCTGGTCAGTCGCCGTGCCGCTGGCTAAGCCTGGCTTCTTGAGTGGTGCCATCCTCGGCTTTGCCCATACAGTGGGCGAATTCGGCATCGTGCTGATGATCGGCGGCAATATTCCGGACAAAACTCGCGTTGTTTCGGTGCAAATTTACGACCATGTCGAAGCCTTGGAGTACACCCAGGCCCACTGGCTGGCAGGTGGCATGGTGCTGTTCAGTTTTATCGTGCTGATGACGCTCTATACGTTTAATCCCGCTCGGCGGAAATCGGCATGACTTTTCAAATTACTGCCAAATTCCGGGTTGACCGTGGGAATTTCAGTCTGGATGTTGACCTGAGCCTGCCAGGCAGCGGCATCACAGCGCTATTCGGTCACTCCGGCTCGGGCAAGACCACCTGCCTGCGCGCCATGGCCGGACTGGAGCGAGCGCCTGACGCCTATTTCGCGCTGGGCAATGAGGTCTGGCAAGATGAAACACAACGCTATTTCGTACCAACGTACCGACGGGCCATTGGCGTTGTCTTTCAGGAAGCCAGTCTCTTTCCCCACCTTTCTGTGCGGGCCAATATGGCGTTCGGGCAAAGACGAGCCACAACTGCGGCAGCGCGTTTTGCCTTGCCGGAAATCGCCGGACTGCTTGGCATTGACCATTTGCTCGACCGTTCACCGAAGCAACTATCCGGGGGCGAACGCCAGCGCGTCGCCATCGCCCGCGCCCTCCTCGCCGATCCGAAAATCCTGCTCATGGATGAGCCGCTGGCTGCACTCGATCTCAAGCGCAAGCTGGAAATCCTGCCGTATCTCGAACGCCTGCACCGCGAACTGGCCATACCGATCATCTATGTCAGCCATGCACCTGATGAGGTCGCACGACTGGCCGACCATCTGGTTTTGCTCGACGAAGGTCGCGTCGTCGCCAGTGGCCCGCTCAACAATGTCTTGAGCCGAATCGACCTGCCGGCAACCTTTGCCGATGATGCGGGCGTCGTTGTCGAAACCCTGGTTGCGGAACATGAAATCGACGAACTGACACGCCTTGAATTCTGCGGCGGCAAAATCTACGTATCCCGGCGCCACGAACCCGTCGGCACACCACTCCGTTGTCGCATCCATGCTCGCGACGTCAGCCTGGCCCTGACACCACAGTTGCACAGCAGCATCCTCAATTGTGTCCATGCGATCGTCGTCGATCTGGCGCCGACCGATACACCGGGTCATGTGCTGGTCAAACTCGATGTCACGGGCGCCCCGCTGCTCGCGCGCATCACCAAACGATCTGCCGATAATCTTGGCATTTGCCCAGGGCTGGCATTGAGCGCCCAGATCAAGGCTGTCGCCCTCCTCGCCTGAGCCGCAGAATATTTCGTTTTTGACTGAATTTTGCGGTAGACCGCGCTGATCAGACGATCGTATTGACCGCCATTGCGCGCCGAGTGCAATTGCGCAACAACTGCCTGCCATTGACGATTTGCGAAATATTTCACAACTATCACCACACCCAAATCAATTACAATTAGCATCACATTAGACGAATATGAAGATATTCAGCCAAATCGAGTCGTTGTATTTACGTATTTATTATATTTGCCACAAATTAGGTCCGTAAGGAAATGACATGAAACGAGCGACCATCTGGATCGCCCTCCTGACCGCGGTTTCGCCATGCAGCCACGCAGCCGCAGACAGCATTGACGATCTCAGCCTTGAAGAACTGGTGAAAACCGATATCACCTCGGTTTCGCGCAAGAGCCAGAGCCTCGCCGACGTTCCCGCTGCGGCCTTTGTTATTTCCGCTGAAGATATCCGCCGCTCCGGCGCCCAGGCACTACCCGACGTCCTGCGCATGGCGCCCGGCATCGAAGTCGCCCAGATCGACAACGGCCGCTACGCCGTCACGGCACGCGGTTTCAATGGACGCTTTGCCACCAAACTGCAAGTACTGATCGATGGTCGCAGCATCTATCACCCGCTGTTTGCCGGTGTCATCTGGGAACTCGACCCGATCCCGCTCGACGACATCGAACGGATCGAAATCATTCGCGGCGCCGGCTCGGTCATGTGGGGCGCCAACGCCGTCAATGGGGTCATCAACATCATCAGCAAGAACGCTCGCAAGCAATCCGGTGGCGCCATCAACGTCACGGGTGGCAGCAAGGGCACGGGTGACCTCTACGCCCGCATCGGCCAGGCTACCAGCGACAGCACCAGCTGGAAGCTTTCTGCCCAGGGCAGGCATATCGAGCCCTCCAAGCGCGCCGACCAATCGGGCGAGAGTGCAGATCGCCTGAATAGCGCCGTGATCGACTTTCGACTTGATCACGACATTGGCGAAGGCCGTGACCTCAGCATCTGGGCCAATGCCTCCCGCACAAAATTAAAGGACAACTGGAATGCCAATCCGACTTTTTCCCCATTGGGAGGCATAACGCTATCACCAGTTACACCCATGCAGGATGCGCATAGCGAGAGCCTGGTCGGACGCTACCGCTGGTTGAGTGACTCAGGCATCGAATCTTCTCTTCAGGCTTCCATGACACGCTCTGGGGTCAGCATCAACCAATTTGTATCGGAAGACCGTACCACCGTCGACCTCGACTATCAGGGTCGCTATGCCATGGGCCGCCATGACATTCTGTGGGGATTGAACTATCGCAGCTCAGCAGATGAAATCAGCGCCAACGAGCCCTACATTGCCATCGCCGGGCACGCGTATACGCAAAATAATACGGGTGTCTTCGTCCACGACGACTGGACCTTGATTCCGGAACGTTTGAAGCTTGGCGCCGGCATCCGGGCGGATCAAACCAGTGCCAACGGCACCAACTATTCGACCAACGCCAGCTTGCTATGGACTCCATCCCGCACTGACTCGCTGTGGCTCAAATACGCACGAGCACCACGCACCTCGGCCCGCGCCGAACGCGACGTATCAATTCTTTCCGGCATCGCTGTTGTACCCTCCGGCGTCGGTTTTGATATGCCTGTTATTTCATACACGCACGCGAACTCCACCCTCGGGCCGGAGAAAGCTCAAGGCATCGAGCTCGGCTATCGCAAGCAATTTTCCAGCGCATTCAGCGCCGATGTCAGCGCTTACCGCTATCGTTATACCAATTTGCGAACGGGCAATCTGGTCGGCCAATTTACCTGCTTTGGTGCGCCCATTCCGTATTACGACGCGGCCAAATGTGGATACTTCGGGCTTGATGGTCTGCCAGTCATGTTCGTTGAAACACAAACCATCAACGGCCTGGCGGGCTGGAGTGACGGTATCGAGCTTTCTGCTGACTGGATGGTTACTCCAAGCTGGCGGCTGCAGTTATCGTATAGCTGGAACCACTTGAGAATGGATGGCAGCGAAAATCCCACAATCAATACCGATGCTGAAATCACCCAGCGTAGCGGCCCGCGCCAATATGGCTCGTTAAGATCACAATGGAATATCACGCCCGATCAACAGTTCGATCTCTGGCTTCGCAGCTCCGGTGGATTTGATCGCCAAAAGCTGGTTGATCTTGTACCAAACACAACCGGCGGACCGACTTTCGCTCACGTTCCGGGCTATGTCACGCTGGATCTTCGCTATGCCTACCGTGCGAGCAAGGACCTTGAATTCGCCTTGATCGGCCGCAATCTGATCAATACCAGACATCTCGAATACATCTCCGACTTTATCCCGAGCGCCGCCACTTCAATCTCTCCGACCTGGCTGATCAGTACCCGCTGGAATTTCTGAGCATCATCATGCCCCCCGGGAAAATCAACCATCTCGCATGCCGGCTAGCCCTGGCGGTAATGCTTGCGTGTTCGGTGCCGTCCACGTTCGGCGAAATCACCACTGAAGCCCAGCTCAAAGCCGCCTATCTGGTCAACTTCCTGAAATACGTCGAATTTCCAGGGACCAGAACAACCGTCAATCTCTGCCTGTTCGGTAGAGACAGTCTGGGTCCCTACCTTGCCAGTTACGAAGGTCGTCAGATCGGTGGCCGTGAACTGCACATCCGCAGGGTCAGCAGCCCGGAGCAAATGTCGGACTGCCACGAATTGTTCATTCCGGACACCGAAGAAAGCCGTATTGCAGCGGTATTGCGCTGGACCGACAAGCTGCCGATCCTTACCGTCAGTGACGCGGAGACCTTCGCCCGTGAAGGGGGCGCCATTGCACTCATTCGTTCCGAAGGACGCCTTCAGTTTGAGATCAATACTGATGCCTTGAATCGAGCCAACCTCAAAGCCAGTTCACAGATGCTTCGGCTAGCGCGTCAGGTAAACGGTACGGCACGATGATCAAAGATCTGCCCATCCGCCGCCAGTTGACACTGATCATCGCTGTATCACTGGGCATCAGCCTGCTGCTGACGTCGCTCTTCTTTGCCATCAGGCAGATTGATCACCGGCGCGACGCCAAGCTGACTGAACTGCGATCGATGGCCGAACTCATCGCCTTCAATGCGACCGCGGTTGTGGAGTTTCGTGATCTCGTTGGCGCCGAGCGCCTGTTCAGCGCCCTGGCCCAGCACCCCGATATCGTGGTCGCTCGAATGCAAGGGGCTAACGGGGATTTCAATTATCGTTATCAGCGCCCTGATACTACCCAGCCTGACGAAACACACAACGGCCCAGCATTGGTTCACGAAGCCAGCGCCATTTCAGGCTGGCGCCATGTGACAACCATTGTTCCGATCAGGATAGGCAACGACGCGCTGGGCACAGTCACCGTCACCGCCAGCCTTGGAAAGGTCTGGCAGGAGGCTTTGAGCGATTTGATGACCTTTATCGCCGCCTCGTTGGTCGCATTTTCCCTCGCCGTGCTGATCGCCCGTCGCATGCAACGATCATTGTTGAGTGCACTGTTTTCACTGACCGATACGGCCAACCGCGTTGCCCACTCCAAGGACTTCACCGAACGTGCGAAAAAATTCTCGGACAACGAAATCGGCCAACTTGCCGATGCCTTCAACACGATGCTGGTTGAAATTGCCGATCGCAATCAGGAACTGACCCGCCATCGCGACCATCTCGAGGAGGTGGTCGAAACACGCACTCAGGAATTGCGCCTGGCCAAGGAAAGAGCCGAAGACGCCAACCGCGCCAAGAGCTCCTTCCTGGCCAACATGAGCCATGAGATTCGTACCCCGATGAACGGCATCATCGGGGTCGCCGACCTGCTCGCCGCCGGCTCGTTGAATTCACAACAGCAGAATCAGTTATCCACCTTGCGCAGTTCTGCCGATGCCCTGCTCTTCCTGTTGAATGACATCCTTGATTTCTCGCGCATGGAAGCCGGGGGGCTACAACTGGAGCAATTGCCATTCAGCATCCGTGAAACCATCGAACAGGTGGTCTCCATTTTCACCCCGGCAGCCCGCAAGAAGCACATTAACCTGTGGTTCGACATCGACCCCACCCTGCCGGACTATATCGTTGGCGACAAATACCGCTTGGGCCAGGTGATTACCAATCTGGTGAATAACGCCATCAAGTTCACCGAAAACGGCAGCGTCAAAATTTCGTGCCGATCACTGACTGACCGCAACACGCGGGGGCGGCTTCAAATAGATGTCGAGGACACTGGTATCGGTATCAAGACGGATGCACTGGAGGACATTTTCTCCCCGTTCAGACAGGCCGACAACAGCATGAGCCGGCGCTTCGGTGGCACCGGCCTGGGCCTCGCCATCGTGCACGATTTGGTCATTTTGATGCAGGGCACAATCGCTGCACGCAGCACCCCGGGGGTCGGATCAACATTTTCCGTCGAATTACCGCTGTCAAGTGCCCACCGACTCGGGCGCAAGCTCCCGGGATGGATGCCCCAACTGCGCGGTCGCAAGGTGCTAACCGTCTGTAACAATGAAGCACGACGCAGTCACTGGATGGCGATGATGCGATGGGCTGGCATCGAGACCATATCGGCACCCGGCTTTGGTGAATCATGGGCAACGCTTGAAACAATAAAGCCCGATGCCGTGATCGTCGAAGACAACGATACCCTCCGCACCCTGCTGGCGCATTGCAAGGCACCTCAGCCAACGATCCCATTCCTGTATGTTTACAGCTTTGAAGCAGTCAATCACGAATTGCCTGCCATGCCGAATTGCGGTTCCAGACAACTGCAGTTCCCCTTTGGCGATCTCACGCTATGGACCGAACTGGCCAAGCTATGGGGTATCGCGCCAGAAGAGGCAAAGGCACCTGAAATATCCGGCAAGCAGTCCTTCAACGCGCATGTACTGATGGTCGAAGACAACGATACCAACCGTCTGATCCTCGACCAGATCCTGACCACACTTGGCTGTACAACCCAACATGCCACCAACGGCCAGGCTGCACTCGATGCGATGGAAAACGAGAATTTCGATCTGGTCATGATGGATGTCCAGATGCCGGTCATGGATGGTCTGACAGCGACCAGGATCATTCGCGACAACGAAAGCAAACTCGACCAGGCACGCCAGTTAATCATAGCCCTGACCGCGAATGCATTGGCTGGCGACCGCGAAATGTGTCTGAAAGCCGGCATGGATGACTATGTCTCGAAGCCGGTTACCATTGGCAGCATCCGCACCGTCATGCAGCGCTGGTTACCCAGCCACAAGCTCCGTGCTCAGACAGCCGCGATCAGCCAACCTGAATTACCAAGCATCTCCTTCAAATTTGACTTGCAAGACTTGCGTGCCAGCCTGGGATCGGAAGCCGACCGGATCGTTCCGGCGATCATTCGGTCCTATCTGGAGGAGGGGAAAAAACATATCAACATCCTCAAGGCCGTCGATCAGACCTTCGATCTTGATCTCGTCACCCGCACCGTCCATAACCTCAAGAGTTCGAGCGCAGCGCTCGGCCTCAAGGAGTTTGCTGGGTTATGCAAAAAGGCCGAAGATGCTGCACGCGCGAACGACATTGAGCGCGCAAAGGCATTGCTTCCCGCCATTGTTGAACAATTTGTACGGATTGATGGGGCAGGCGAAACCTGCCTGGCCGAAATGGCAGAGGCTGTGTCATGAATATCCCCGCCAAGCCAAGAATTGTCATCGTAGACGACGAACCCGTGATGCGCACCATCACGCAATCAGTGCTCTCCCAGCATAACTTTGACGTTATTACGTTTATCTCGGCCGAAGATGCAATCAAGTCCATTGTCGACGGTGAAGTGCCAGATTTGCTCCTGCTCGACGTGCTGATGCCTGGAATGAATGGTTTTGATGCCTGCCGCGTCTTGCGCTGCATGCCCCGGCTCACTTATTTACCAATCATCATGCTGACGGCGCTCGACGATCAAGCCTCCATTGACGAGGCATACAGTTGCGGCGCCACCGATTTCATTACCAAGCCACTCAACATACCACTGCTGCCCCATCGCCTGCGTTACCTGCTGCGTTCCGCCATCGCTTTCAAGGATCTGGTAGATAGCGAAACAGCATTGATTCATGCGCAAAAAATTGCCCAGCTCGGTAACTGGTACATGGATAGCGACGGCGCTATCGTCGCTGCCTCCAAGCAGTGCCTTGACATTTTTGGCGCTGAACAGCTGCCATTGACGGAAGCGCACCTGTTGGCGCGCGTCCACCGCGAAGATAGAAATACGCTGATCCACTGTCGGACAGAAATGCGTTTGGGGCGACCATACCAGCTTGACTATCGCCTGCGGAGCATCGCGGAGGCAGATCACTGGCGCCATGTACATGAACGGGGCACCCCACAATTTGATGAGCAGCGTAATTATCGGGGAGCCAGTGGTTTCACTCAGGACATATCCGAACGCGTCGCCCAGGAGGAAAAAATACGTCGGCTTGCGTGGCATGACCCGGTAACCGGACTCAACAATCGTGACAGGCTCATTGAACTGCTTGAACGCGACATGAAGTCCGAGGGCGAAAAACCAGGTATTGCAATCCTGTTCATTCACCTCAGCAACCTGCGCGAAGTATCGACTGTCCTTGGCCAGGATATCGCCGACGGCGCCATTCAAAACGTTTCCAGCCGGCTCAAGACTGCTCTCGAATCACCCCCGGATAACACCGAATTCGGCGCAGAATGCCTGCTGGATGCCAAACTGGCACGCTATGATGAACAATCCTTGGTCATTACCCTGCCCGCTTGCCTGGAAAGAGACCCGATCCACAGTTTTGCCCAATATCTGCATGGCAGCCTGAGAACGCCCATGCAGATACTCGGTGAGGAAATGCTCATGTCACCGTATGTGGGCATTTCCTACTACCCGAATGATGCCTTGGAAAGTGCAGAACTGATTCGAAGGGCCATGCTGGTTGCCCTTCACTCGGCCAACACCCACGGCTCTGCAGTCAGTTTCTTCGACCCCAAACATGATCATGAAGTAACCGAACGCATGATTCTTGAACGCGGTCTGCGGGCTGCGCTGGAGCAGGGAGGACAGCTGGAGCCTTATTTTCAGCCAAAAATATCGGCGGCAACCGGAGAAATCGTTGGCGCTGAAGTACTGCTTCGCTGGCTGCATCCGACTCTGGGTTTCATTGTTCCTGATCGCTTTATTCCGGTGGCTGAGGAATGTGGCTTGATTCATCCCATTAGCGAATGGTTGATCAGCCGAGTCTGTGAACTCGTGGCTAACTGGCTCGCAATGCGGCAGGACTGCGGGACCATCAGCATCAATCTATCTGCCAGCAGTTTTTTCCAGCGGACCCTGATCCAGCATATCGACGAGGTGCTGGAACGAACCGGCATTCCCGCCAGCAAACTGATTATCGAACTGACGGAGAGCGTGCTGATGCAGAACGCGGATACCGCCCATCTCGTGATCGGTGAACTCAGAAATCGCGGCATTCGCATTTCTCTCGATGACTTTGGCACAGGTTTCTCGTCACTCGGCTACCTTAATCGGTTCAGCATCGACGAAATCAAAATAGACCGTTCATTCGTGGTCAACCTGGAAAACGACCATAAAGAGCGAGCCTTGGTACAAGCCATCATCACCTTGGGACGTGCGCTTGGGCTGAAGGTAGTCGCCGAAGGGGTAGAAACACTGATTCAGGCGGATCTGCTAAAGCAAATGGGTTGCGATCTGTTCCAGGGCTTCTTGTTTGCCCGCCCCATGTCGGCTGAACATTTCATTACGTTCCGTCTGCCAAGCATCAACTGCGGCGAAGCTGCTGAGCGCATTCAATGATACCCATCCACCAACATAGCGGACAGCGTGAAGCAGTGAGCGTACTGCTTGCATCATTATTATTCGGACTCGCCACACCCTGTGCGGCGATCGATGCTATCGACGCACCTCTGGAAGAGCTACTTAAAATCAACATCGTTTCGGCACCAAAATTTGCCGAAAACCCCGATCAAATTCCTTCTCATATCTCCGTGCTGACTGCCGAAGACATCCGGCAATACGGCTGGCGCACGCTTAGCGATGCATTGCGGACGTTACAGGGGTTCAATGTCACCGACGACCACACTTACAGTTATGCCGGTGTTCGCGGCATCTCTCAGCCTGGTGACTACCGCCCTCGTTTGCAGATCCTGATTGATGGGATGTCGATCAACGAGAACATTTTCGCCAGTGCGCCAGGCGATTCTGCATTTCCCCTGGACATCGGCTTGATCGAACGCATCGAAGTCATCCGTGGCCCCAGTGCGGCGGTATATGGTGGCGATGCCATGTTCGGCGTGATCAATGTCGTGACCCGGAGCGGCCAAGGCCTCGGCACCGAGGCCAGCCTGACCATGGGTAGCGGAGCCAATCGCCGCCTGCGCGCCAGTTGGGGCGGACAAGTCGGCAGCACCGATGTGCTGGTATCCGCAACCGGATTTAATGTCCATGGAAATACGCTGGCCTTCAATGACGTGAATGGCGACGGTACTTCCCGCGACCTGCACCGGATTGGCGGTGAAGAAGGCGGACAACTGTTCCTCAAAGTGCGTGGCGCCGACTGGCATCTTTCCTTCATCCACGCCAAACGCGACCGTGTTGTCCCGACGGCCAGCTATGACACCATTGCCGACGACCGCAGCCATGTCGAATCCGACGTCTATACACTGCTCGACTTGAGCAAGAGCTGGAAACTGGACGCGACCAACGAACTGCAGCAGCGCATATATTTTGGCAACTACCAGTACGATGGTGCATTTCCCTATGACTATTCGGCAGACTTGGGCGATCCCAACGTCATGAATATCGACAAGTCACGGGGGAGCTGGTGGGGTATTGACCATCGCCTGATTAACACAAACTGGACCGGCAATCGCTGGACGCTGGGTCTTGAATACAAATCCAACCTGCGCCAGGACCAGCAAAATCATGACAGCGGCTATGGATGCATCAATCCGGACTTCAGCATCAGCACCGCGCCCTGCCTGGACAACCGCCAGAACAGCCGGCAAATGACCATCATGGCGCAAGACGAAATTCAACTGGGCACGGCCAACCTGTTGACCGTCGGCTTGAGTTACAACAATCTGGGCAACCTGGGATCGTTCTGGAGCCCCCGTCTTGGCATCGTGCACGAAGCTGGTCAGGCAGGGCTGTTCAAGGTCTTGTATGGCACGGCATACCGCGTGCCCACAGCCTATGAGCGCAGCTATACGACGCCTACCTTTGCCTATGGCAATCCCAACCTCGACCCGGAAAAGATGCGCTCGCTGGAATTCACCTGGGAGAAACATTTCGGACCGCTTGCCAGCCTGTCAGCGACTTTCTACCACTTTCACATCGACAAGATGGTGACCACCGACGATGCAGGAATAGCTACGAACAGCGCTCATACCCATGCAAATGGCCTTGAAATCGAATACGAGCAACGCTGGAGCAACGGCAGCCGCCTGCGCACTGGTTACTCCATACAACACGCAGCGGAAACGACGCGCAGTTTCGATAACTCGCCCCACCACATGGCCAAGTTCAACCTGGCCGTGCCAACCGGCATTTCTCATCTGACGGCCGGCCTGGAAGGACAATGGATCGGTTCGCGCCAGGCCAATCTCGGCGCCGAACGAATACCGTCATACACGCTGGCCAACCTGAATTTGAGTTATGCGCCACCCGGCAAGCATTGGGATGTGGGCCTGGGTATCTACAACGTACTCGATCACAGTTACAACGATCCCGTTGCCATCGACGAGGTGCAGGGCGTAAGGCGCTGGCAGATACCCCAGCTTGGACGAACGGCAATGCTCCGGACAACGTTGCATTTCTGAGGAGCAAACGAGCAGGCGCTGTTTTCGAGTGCCTGCCCGACGGATGGAGCCTTCAGTCAGCCAATTCGATCTGTCCGCTGACATTTGTTGTGACCAGGCTTTCACCTGCTTCCAATGGCGCCGGTGCAGGCGCCCCATCGGCCATCATGGCGCCGCGTGCCATCAGCATCGGTTGTGGCATGCCTCCGCCTTGCTGGACATTCAACTGCTTGATTTTCCAACCCTTGCCGAGTTGCCCGGCAATGACGGATGCGCGACTTTGGAAGGCACGAATCGCCTCGCGGGTTGCTTCATCTTCAACTTGGCGGCGGGTTTCCGGCGATGGCAGCAGACTGACATTGCCGACCGCCAGTCGCATTTGCTGCAATTTGCCGAGCAGGTCAGAAACGCTGCCCTGATCCTTTGATTCCAGCACCAGCTCGCTGCGCATGCGCCATCCATCAATCTTTTGAGACTGACCGTAGATCGGATACGTCGCCTGCTGGCCGCTCTTTACCGAAACACCTGCTTTGGCACGAATGAGCTTCAGCGCCTCGGCAATATCGGCATTGACGCGCAGTGCGAGTTCTGCCGGATTCTTGCCGCTGGCTTCGCTGAAAACGCTGGCACGCACCATGTCGTTCGCCGCCGGGCGGCTGGCTTCAGCCGAGAGATCTACCAGCGCACCCGCTTGAACCGCGCCGGCAATACAACCGGCGAGCAAGGCTGTCAGGCGTCTTTTCATTATGCAGCTTTGTCGCGCAGGCGTCCGTAGACCACCAGCAACACAATCGCGACGACCACGGAGGCGACGAATCCTGCGCCTTCACCAGCCTGATACCAGCCCATCGCCTGACCGAGCATGCCAGCGACGACAGAACCGCCGATACCCAGCAGGACCGTGGCGATGAACCCCATATTCTCCTTGCCCGGGTGCAGGAGCTTGGCGATTACGCCAACGACGAGGCCAACCAGAATTGTCCAAACAATACCCATGATTCAAACGTCCTTTCATTGATTCAAGCAAAACAAGTCGAGAAATACTTGTGCCAAGGATACTAACGCGCCGCTTTATCGATGGTTGGCATCAACGCGTAAAGATTTGTTTAGGCGATATGGCGCTAGGCCGACGTCATTTGGGTGCCAAACGTTCAGCCAGGGTATCCATCAAAACCCGGACCCGGTGTGGCACATGCCGATTGCTGGGCAACATGGCATAAATGCCCAGCGCAGGCGCCGGGTAATCCACCAGTATTTCCTTCACCCGGCCGGCCGCCAGAAATGACTCCACAATAAAATCCGGCTGGCAGGTGATGCCCAGGCCTTGCGCAGCGGCTTCGGTCAGCACCTCGCCATTGTTGGCATTGATGCGACTGTGCACATGAATGCTCTCCAATTGCCCATCAACCATGAACTGCCAAACCTGGGCACTGCCGGCATTGGTGTAGCCCAGACAAATATGGTTTGCCAATTCGGCCGGTTTTTCCGGTTG
The DNA here is from genome assembly GCA_035328505.1 of Azonexus sp. Taxonomy (GTDB): domain Bacteria; phylum Pseudomonadota; class Gammaproteobacteria; order Burkholderiales; family Rhodocyclaceae; genus Azonexus. The sequence continues at coordinate 38,738 of DAOLIO010000001.1, read as the reverse complement.
ACCGTGACGGGCCAAGTAGTCGGGTGCGGCGACGACCAGCATGCGACTTGCTCCGATCTTGCGTGCCACATCGCCGGATTCCAGTCGCCGGGTGATACGAATCGACAGATCGATACCCTCCTCGATCAAATTGACGCGCCGGTCGCTGTAATCCATGTCCAGCGCGACCTCCGGATAACGCTGCGAAAAATCGAGGAGTATCGACGCCAGTCGTTTCAGGCCATAGCTCAATGGCAGGCTGATCCGGATATTGCCGCGCGGGGTCAGGCGCTCTGCCGCCACGCCCGTTTCTGCAGACTCGACCAGATTCAGGATGACCCGGCATTTTTCGAGGTAGGCCGTACCCCCTGAAGTCAGCGTCAATCGGCGCGTACTGCGCGCCATCAGCTTGGCGCCAAGGTGCGCCTCCAGCGCGGCAATCTGTCGGGTCACCATGGAACGCGCCACGCCAAGCTGCTTCGCTGCGGCAGAAAAGCTGCCGAGTTCAGCCACCCGAACGAACAGATTCATTGCATCCAGCCTATCCATTGTTCCAATCTCGGCAATAGTAATTTGCACATTGTCTGCTATTTCGATCCAAATAACAGGCATAAAGTTCAGCCATCGAAACAGGAGTGCCAGCCATGACACAACATCAACCCACCTTATTTGTACCGCACGGCGCGCCCACATTTGCGCTGCGCCCCGGTGCTGCCGGTGCCGCGTTGTCGGCGATGGCAAAATCGCTGGCACTGCCCCGCGCCATCATTATCGTCAGTGCGCACTGGGACACCGTCATACCGACCGTGGGCTACGCTGAACGGCCGGAAACCATTCATGATTTCTGGGGTTTTCCCGACGCACTTTACGAAATCCGCTATCCGGCCACCGGCTGCCGCGAGGCCTCTGACGAAGTCTTCGCCGCGCTCACAGCGGCCGGCATGCCGGCCGTTCAGGATGCTGGCCGAGGCCTTGACCATGGCGCCTGGGTGCCGCTGCGCCTGATGTTCCCGGATGCCGAAGTCCCGGTCATTCCGCTATCCATCCAGAGCCGGGGAGGCCCCGAACAAGCGTACAAGCTGGGCCAGGCGCTGGCACCGCTCGCGGCCAAGGGCTTTCTGATCATGGCCTCCGGCAATCTGACGCACAATCTGCGCGACTACCAGTTGGCTGCGCAGCGTGGTGGCCAGACGCCAGGCTATGTGCGCCAATTTACTGACTGGCTGGCAACCCACATTCAGGCGCGTGACATTCCCGCCCTGCTCGACTACCGCCACCAGTCTCCCGGCGGAGCGCAGGCTCACCCGACCGATGAACATTTGCTGCCGTTGTATGTCGCACTCGGAGCCAGCGGCTCGAATACCGTGGCCAACCGGTTCCATGCCGGCATTGACGACTATGTCATCGCAATGGATGCCTACGCGTTTCAGCCCCAATAACGGAGGATAATCATGACAATGCACTATACCGCCACCGCAAAGCTGCTCCACTGGCTGATGGCTGCACTGCTTTTCGGGCTGCTCGCACTGGGCTTTTATATGCACGATCTGCCGCTGTCACCCACCAAGCTTCAGATTTACTCCTGGCACAAATGGGCCGGCGTCACTGCTTTCCTGCTGGTCTCATTTCGCCTGTTCTGGCGGCTGACGCATCGTCCGCCAGCACTGCCTGAAAGCATGCCCAGACTGATGCAGTTCGCCGCCCATGCCGGTCACCTGTTGCTCTACGTGTTGATGGTTGCCATTCCGCTCTCGGGCTGGCTGATGAGCTCGGCCAAGGGCTTCCAGACGGTCTATTTCGGCATCCTGCCCATCCCCGACCTGCTCGACAAGAACAAGGAACTCGGTGACCTGCTGGCCTTGGTTCACAAGAGTCTGAACCTGCTTTTTGTTGCCGTGCTCGCCGGTCACATCGGCGCCGCCCTGAAACATCACTTCATTGACAAGGATGACATCCTGATTCGCATGGCCCCCCGCCACTCCAAGGAGAATTGAACATGAAACGCATCGCCCTGGCCCTCGCCTTTGCTTCATTGATACCCGCCGCCCACGCCGTCGAATACACGCAAGTGCAAGTCGATAAAAGCGCCGTCAATTTCGTCTACAAGCAGATGGGTGTCGCGGTCGACGGGAAATTTCGCCGATTTTCGAGCACCTTGAACTTTGACCCGGCCAAGCCGGCCGCCGCCAAGGCAACCTTCGATGTGGATCTCGCCAGCGTCGATACCGGCGCCACCGAAGGCGACCAGGAAGTTGCCGGCAAGCAATGGTTCAACACCAAGGCTTTCCCGACGGCGCGCTTTGTTTCCGGCAGCGTCAAGGCGCTCGGCGGCAATCGATATGAAGTGGCCGGGCAATTGACCATCAAGGGCAAGACACAGGATGTTGTCGTACCCGCCACCTTCACGGCGCAAGGCAACGCCGGCGTCTTTGACGGCAGTTTCACCATCCGCCGCGCCGACTTCACCATCGGCGAAGGCGCCTGGGCCAAGTTCGACATCGTCGCCAACGATGTTCAGATCAAGTTTCGCATCACCGCAGCAAGCAAATAAACCCCAACCCTGAACGGAGAATCACCATGAAAAAGCAACTCGCCACCCTCATCCTTGCCATCGCTGCTGCCGCCCCGGCACTGGCAGCACCTGAGACTTTCAACCTGGACAACAATCACACCTTCCCGCGCTTCTCCTACAGCCATCTTGGCTACACCATCCAGATGAGCCGTTTCGACAAGGTGACCGGCGCCGTCGTTCTCGACAAGGCCGCGAAGACAGGCAAGGTCGACATCGTGATCGATACCAAGTCGGTCAATACCGGCTCGGAAGCCTTCAATGAGCACATCCAGGGCGAAGACTTCCTCGACACCGCCAAGTACCCGACCGCCACCTTCAAGTCCACCAAGGTCGTGTTTGATGGCGACAAGCCGAGCGCCATTGAAGGCAATCTGACCTTGAAGGGCATCACCAAGCCGGTCACCCTGAAGGTCACCTCTTTCCTGGCCATGCCGCACCCGATGATGAAGAAGGATGCCATTGGCGCCAACGCCACGACGACCGTCAAGCGCACCGATTTCAACATGGGCAAATATGCGCCCTACGTTGGCGACGATGTCACCATTGACGTTACCTTCGAAGGCATCAAGCAGTAATTCCGTCGATGAACACCAAAAAGTCGCCTCAATGGGCGGCTTTTTTCTTTCTGAACAACCGAAAACGTCTTCTCGTGTCCAGCGACCTGGCGTCAAGCCGGGGGCTTCAATGCAGATCTGGCATCACCTGATGCAGGAAGATGCCTAGCGGCCGGTCTTCTTCGACGATGTGCCGCTCAAACCAGTAGTCGACATAGCGGAGCACGCTGAAAACATCCTGCTTGCCTTCAATCACCTCAGTGAGTCCTTTTTCGATGGCTGCGACCATTTTCAGGTGCTTTCGGGCATGCGCTGAAAAATCGTAACCGGCATGGGCAGCAAGATCTTCCTCGGTACGGAAATGCTCGTGCAAAAAATTGATCAGCTCCCTGGCGCGTGCCATGGGCAATTCATTGGAGGCAATGCAGGTCACCTTGATTTCTTCAAGCAATGCAAACAATGCTTCATGTTGACCATCGATTTCTTTCACTGAAAGAACCAGTGCCTCCGGAAGAAACCCATCGCTGCCCATGACCTGCTCCCTTGTTAGACGAACCATTGTCCGTGAATTTTCTTAGAAGATTACGCCCAAATTGGACGTTTGGCCTTGAGCAGTCGACCAGCTTCAGCAATTTAGTTGATGCGCCGATGTCGCAGGCTACACCCCGTCCCCCTGCCTATCGATCGGTTTGCCGCCGTCTACTTAAGTAAGACTTAAGCTAACCCGAATACACTGACCGAAACCTGTCACGGATTGCCACTCATGCCCCGCAGAAATTTCATTTTTACCGCTTTTTTCCTGTTGACCGCAGCAACGCATCTTTCGGCCCAAGAAAGCCGTCTTGTGCTGCAAGCGACCCAGATCAAGTCGCTAGGTATTGAAACAACTGTCTCCGGGCAGAGTGCCAGCGGGCGAGCCGGCAGTTATCCAGCTCAGGTGCTCGTGCCCAATGAACAAATGCGCGTCGTCGCTGCGCCGGTGGGCGGCCTGGTTGAAATGCTGGCCGTAGCACCCGGCTCGACCGTCAAGCGCGGCCAGGTTGTGGCGCACCTGGCCAGCCCGCAAGCCCTCGAGCTGCAACGCGATGCCCTGCAAGCCAGCAGCCAGGCCGGACTGATGCAACAAAATCTGAAGCGCGACGAACAACTCTTTGCCGAAGGCCTGATCGCCGAATCCCGGTTGCAAGCCGCACGCGCAGCCGCTGCCCAGGCCGGCGCCCAAGCGGCTGAACGCCGTCAGGGTCTGACACTGGCCGGTGCCGTTCCCGGCAAACTGGGGGGCAAACTGGCGCTGACCGCAACCATCGATGGCGTCGTGCTGGAACAGGGCGCCCAGCTCGGCCAGCGTGTCGAAACCTCCGCCATGATTTATCGCATTGCCAAACTTTCCCCGCTCTGGCTGGAGATTCAGGCCCCCGTGGAGGTCGCTGCCGGTTTGCGTGAAGGCAGCGCGGTCCGCGTCAGCAACAGCGACGTGGTTGGCAAGCTCATTGCCATCGGCCGCGCCGTTGATATGGCCAGCCAGACCGTGCTGCTCCGCGCCGAAGTCGGCAAGGGCGCTGAAACACTGCGCCCAGGGCAGGTCGTCGAAGTCGAAATCGCCGCGCCGAGTGGTCAGCATCAACGCTTGCCGGCGTCGGCGCTGGCTCGCAATCAAGGCGTTACCATTGCCTTTGTTCAAGCCGCGAGTGATGACAAGGGTGCCACTTTCGACGTTCGCCCGGTCCGCGTCGTCAGCCAGGGCGGCGACAGCGTCATGGTGGATGGCATCAAGGCCGGCGAAAGGGTCGCCATCAAGGGCGTTTCCGGACTGAAGGCCATGCTGACCGGCGTTGGAAAAGAATAATGCTCACCGCGCTGATCCGCTTCTCGCTCACCCAGCGGCTTTTGCTGCTGGTTCTTACCGTCATGTTGATCGGGGCCGGTGTACAGGCTTTCCTCGGCCTGCCGATTGACGCCTTCCCCGATGTATCGACCACCCAGGTCAAGATTATCCTGAAGGCGCCGGGCATGACGCCGGAAGAGGTCGAAACCCGCCTCGCCGTGCCGGTCGAGCAGGAATTGCTCGGCATCCCTCACCAGCGCCTGCTGCGCTCCACCTCGAAATATGCGCTGACCGACATCACGCTCGACTTTGAAGACGGCACCGACATCTACTGGGCACGCCAGCAGGTCGGCGAGCGCCTTGCCGCGGCAATGGGCAACCTGCCCCCCGGCGTCACCGGCGGCATGGCACCCATCACCACACCGCTCGGCGAGATGTTCATGTTCACCATCGAAGGCGACATGTCGCTCGCCGACAAGCGTGCCCTGCTCGACTGGGTGATTCGCCCGCAACTGCGCACGATTCCCGGCGTCGCTGACGTCAACAGTCTGGGCGGTGAAGTGCGCACCTTTGAAATCGTGCCCAACCCGCAACTGCTGGCTGCGCGCGGTCTGGCGTTGAAGGATTTGCAAGCCGTCCTCGAAGCCAACAATCGCAACGACGGTGCCGGCCGGCTGAATGATGGCGAAGAAGCACTGCTGGTTCGCGCCGAAGGGGCCATTCAGACGGTCGATGACGTCAAAGCCATTGTCCTGCAAGCCAAGGACGGCAATGTGGTCCGAATCGCCGATGTCGCCACGGTCGGTCTCGGCGCGCTCACCCGCTATGGTGCGGTGACCAAGAGCGGTAAAGGCGAAGCCGTCGAGGGACTGGTGCTCGGCCTGCGCGGGGCCAATGCCCAAAGCGTAGTGGAGGGCGTCAAGGCCCGACTGGCTGAAATCGCCCCAAGCCTGCCGCCGGGGATCACGATCGAGGCCTTCTACGATCGCAGCAATCTGGTTCAGCGCGCCGTCGGGACCGTGTCGAAAGCCCTGCTCGAGGCCATCGTACTCGTCGTCCTGCTGCTCCTCGCCTTCCTCGGCAACCTGCGTGCCGCACTGGTCGTCGCCCTGATGTTGCCGCTGTCGGCGCTGGCGACCTTCATCCTGATGCGTAGCGCGGGTTTGTCGGCCAACCTGATGAGCCTCGGCGGATTGGCCATCGCCATCGGCATGCTGGTCGATGCCGCGGTGGTCGTGGTCGAAAACGTCGAAAGCCAGCTGGCCGATGCGCAGGAAAACCTGCCGACGCTGCACCTGATTTTCCGCGCTGCCCGTGAAGTGGCCTCGCCGGTTACTTCCGGCATCGTCATTATCATCATCGTCTTCCTGCCCCTGCTCACGCTGCAAGGACTGGAAGGCAAGATGTTCGGGCCGGTCGCGCTGACCATTGTCTTCGCGCTTGCCTCCTCGCTGCTGCTGTCGCTGACCGTGGTGCCGGTCCTCGCCTCCTACCTGATTCAGCGCGGCGTGCATCACGAACCGTGGCTGGTCAAAAAGCTGTCGGCCGTCTATGACCGACTGCTCGGTTCCGCCCTCGCCCACAGCCGCACCTACCTGATCGGTGCGACCATTGCGCTGGCCGCTGCAGCGGGCGCCTTCATGCTGCTCGGCAAGAGTTTCATGCCGACCATGGATGAGGGCGACCTGATCATGCAACTGGAAAAACTGCCCTCCATCGGCCTTGACCAGACCATTGCCATCGACAGCGCCGTACAACGCGCCATCCTGGCGCAGGTACCAGAAGTCAAAGCGATCGTCGCCCGCGCCGGCTCTGACGAACTCGGTCTCGATCCGATGGGCCTGAATCAGACCGACACCTTCATGGTGCTCCATCCGCGCGACACCTGGCGCAAGCCTGATCCTGCGTGGCTGGCCGACCAGTTGCGCGCTGTGATGATTGATTTCCCCGGCATCGGCTTCTCATTCACCCAACCGATCGACATGCGGGTATCCGAAATGCTGACCGGCGTCCGCGGCGACCTGGCCATCAAGATTTTCGGCCCTGACCTGGCAACGCTGAACAAGCTGGCGGTCGACGTTGAAAACACGGTCAAAAAGGTAAAGGGCGCCGAAGACACCTTCACCCTGAAAAACGACGGTGTGCAATATCTGAAAATCGTCGTCGATCGTCTCGCCGCCGGTCGCTTTGGGCTGAACGTCGACGATATCCAGAATGATCTGAAAGCGCTGCTTGAAGGCCGCAATGTCGGTACCGTCATCGAACAGGGACGCCGCGTGCCGGTCGTGCTCCGCGGCCCGGACAACCTGCGTTCGTCGCCGGCCGATTTTGAAGCCCTGCGCCTGAGTCTGCCCGGTGGCGGCAGCGTGCAGCTTGCGTCAGTCGCCAAGATCCAGCGCATCGATGGCCCGGTGAAAGTCGACCGCGAGAATGCCCAGCGCTACGTGGTCATCCAGTCCAATGTCCGCGACCGTGACCTGGTCGGTTTTGTCGAGGATGCCAAAGCCAGCGTCGCCCGCGACGTTCCCTTGCCGCAAGGCTATCGGCTGGCCTGGGGCGGCCAGTTCGAAAACCAGCAACGGGCGGCCGCACGGTTGATGGTGGTCGTGCCGGTGGCACTGGCGCTGATCTTCTTCCTGCTCTTCTCGACCTTCGGCTCGGTGCGCCAGGCCTTGCTGGTGCTCTCCAACATTCCGTTCGCCATGATCGGTGGCGTCTTCGGCCTGCTGATTTCCGGCGAATATCTCTCGGTGCCGGCGTCGGTCGGCTTCATCGCCCTGCTCGGCATTGCCGTGTTGAATGGCGTGGTAATGGTCACCTACTTCAATCAGTTGCTGGCCCGTGGCCTGCCCGTCGCCGAAGTGGTGGTCGAAGGTGCCAAACGCCGCCTGCGCCCGGTGCTGATGACCGCCAGCATCGCGGCTTTTGGCCTGGTGCCCATGCTCTTCGCCAGCGGCCCGGGCTCGGAAGTCCAGCGACCGCTGGCCATTGTCGTGATCGGCGGGCTGGTCACCTCGACCGCACTGACCCTGCTCCTGCTGCCCATCCTGTTCCGTCGCTTTGGTGTCAAAACCACCGTTTCATTTACCGAGGCCCACCATGGCTGATGTCCTGCTTTCACTGACCATGCCCAACGACGTCGCGCAGCTGGTCGAGGATCTGCTCCTCTCCCACCCCGACCTGGTCCGTGGCTTTACCGCCAGCCTGGCCGAGGGCCACGGCGCCGTCATCCCGCTGGTTGAGCCGGATGAACTGGTCAGCGGCCATTCGCCGCGTACCCAGATTCGCATGGTCGGGCCTGAGGATCGAATGCGCACGGTCCTCGACCTGATCAAAACCGAACTGCCACGCGCCAATGTATTTTTCTGGCTGGTTCCCGTCATTGATATGGGGCGTTTATGAAATTCGATTTTGGCCTTTTTTTCCGGTTGACCGCAGCATTGAGCCTGGGTGGCATTGGCGGCTCCGGTTTCGCGGGCGAAGCGACACCCAATCTGCCCCCGAGCGAAATCGTTGCTCGCGTTCTGTTGTCCAACCCGTCGGTCCAGGCCGCCTCCGGACAAATACGCGTCGAGGAAGCCAACCGGGATCGCCTCGAAGCCGGCCAATACGAATGGAACGTTCGCCTCGGCGCCCAACAGCGCCGCTTCGCGCCAGCCACCGGCCCCGATGAGCGTTTCAATGAATGGAACGCGGCCATCGAACGGCCGCTACGTCTGCCCGGCAAGGGCTCGCTGGACAGCGAACTCGGTGCCGCGGGCGTCGCCCTGGCGGAAACGGCACACGGTGATGCGCTCCATGAAAACAGCCGGAACCTGTTGAAATCCTGGTTCGTCTGGCTCAAGGAAAGTGCCGCAGAAGCGCAATGGGCGGCGCAATTCGCGCTGCTCGAAAAACAGGGAAAAGCCGTTCAGCGCCGCCAGCAACTGGGCGATGCCGCGCGTCTCGAAACCATTCTCGCCGAAGCAGCGCAAGCACAGGCCGAAGCCCAATTGGCCCAGGCCCGCGTCCGCCAGCAAAATGCCAGTGAAGATCTGCGTCGTCGTTACCCCGGCCTGCCACTGGTCACCGGCGACATCGCCGAACCGATGCCGATCGAGGGCAACGAGACGGACTGGATCAACGCCATTCTGGAACACAGCCACGAACTCGAACTGGCGCGCGGCGACACCCACAGGGCGCAAATCTTCGCCGGCCGCGCCGGCCGTGACCGCCTGCCCGACCCGACCATCGGCCTGCATGTCTCCCGCGAGCGCGCCGGCGAAGACAAGATTTTTGGCGCGTACATCAGTATCCCGCTAGCGGGCGGTGCCCGCCGCGCCACCGCCGATGCAGCACTGGCCCAAGCTGACGTTGCCGGTCGCCGCGAAGCAGCTGCCACGCAAAAAGTCACCGCCGAGTCTGCCATGCTCTATCAGTCGGCAAAGGCCGCCTATGCATCCTGGCAAGCCAGCCGTATCGCTGCCGAGCGCCAAAGCCGTGCCGCCGACATGACGGCCCGCGCCTACCAGCTCGGCGAGGGCAGCCTCAACGACCTGTTGGCCGCCCGCCGCCTGGCCAATGAAGCGCAACTGTCGGCACGCCTGATGCAACTCGACGCGCTGGAATTGCGCTACCGGCTTCTACTCGACGCCCATCAGATCTGGGCCATGGACTAGCCTCGTTCGCCGGGGTTCGACATCGCTTTCCATCAGGTCAGCACCGGGCGAGCGCTTGGCCGGCCGTCGTGCCCCCGCGGACGGGATAGTCAATCTCGCCCCACCCAAACGACAGGCGACGTATCATGACCATACCTTCGCCACAGGATGAGACAACGCCATGAACCGTCATCTGCGCCAACTTGCCAGCCTGTTTTTCGGAACGATCGCCTTACTCGTGGCACTACCTGCTGCGGCCTGGGAACTGACCGGAAGCAAGCTCATCAAGCTGCAAACCCGGGATGGACAAACCATTGTGCTGGGCACGGTGGAATTCACCCCCAAAGGCGACCAGACCACTTTCTCTGTGCACCTTGACCACGCCCGGATGAAAGATTTCTTTCTGTCCATGAAGGAATTCAAGTGCCTGGAAGGTGAGGAAATTCAATGCCACGTTCCCTACCCCTACCCCAATCCCGGCACCATCAGTCGTGACGACCTGCGCTGGCTGGAGCATTCACTGCTCTTCCTTTACAAGCAGCCCAAGGATTTTGGTGCGAAGTTGTGGAATGGCCTTTACTACCACATGACGGTAACGGAGAACGGCATCGTCGGCACACCGCAAGCGATTGATCTCGTCCAGATCGGCGCCCCGCCAGTCGACACGAGCATTCCCCCTTTCAGCCCGGCTGACCGTACGGACATTCCAGCGAAATCGCGCTGGATCAGCGGGCTGACCATCGAATAATTTGGGAAATCGGCCGAGTTTGGCTTCAAGCGACGATACAGCCGCTCAGTTAGGCACTTTCTGCCAGCCTTTGGCCATCATGCAAGCGTGCATTCGGCGAACACTCGCCTGAGTCACCATGCCGTCGGTACCGGAATAAACCTGCTGCTTGCAGAATTTCTCGTCCTGGGCGTGCTCGCCATCTGCCGCACCGGGCTTTTCCCAATGCCAGGATGAGCAGGCTGCCAGTCCAATGAAGACGATCATCAATAGTTTCATCAGCCAAATTTTACGCCGATTGACCCTATCCATTCATCGCTCTTTGCCACATCAGACATACAATTCAAATAACGCTTCATTAATATAATTTATTCTGTAGAATAATAAATAAGCGTTCTTGAAAGGCCAAACATGCCCACCGCACTCCAGGCAAACCCGCTCACCGACCGTTCCCGCGTGCTGTCGACAGCCGTGGTTGAAGCGGCCAGACGCCTCGGGCTAGGCTCCACCGATCTCAATGCCATCATCGGCACCAGCCAGCCGTCCGCGTCACGGCTGCTCAACGGCAAATACTTCATTCCTGAAGGCAGCAAGACCTGGGAGCTTTCGGCCCATTTCGTCCGCCTGTATCGCTCGATTTCCTCACTGGTTGGTGGCAACGACGACCTCGCCCGCAGCTGGCTGACATCCGGCAATCAAGCCTTCGATAACCGCCATCCGCTGGAAATCGTCAAGCGCGTCGACGGTCTGCTGCATGTCTGTGAATACCTGGACGCCCACCGCGCTCGCGTCTGAGGCCCGGCCCTGGCTGGGCAAGGGCTGGCGGGCGGTCGAAGCACAGCACCGGGTGGCGACAATGACGCTGGTCCGCGGTGATCTGGCCGACCAATCGCTGCTTGAAGACATTCTCGAAGAAGCCAAACCCGTCCTGCCACACGACGCCAAGGGCCTGCACTGGCTGCTGGCAACCCCCTTCCGCTACTGGCCAAAACCGCCATCCGGTTCACGCTTTCGCGCCCGGACCGACCCCGGTGTTTTCTATGGCGCCGACGATGAAAAGACCGCCTGCGCCGAATGCGGTTACTGGCGCCTGCGATTCTGGATGGACAGTGAAGGGCTTGCCAGCCGCGAGGCATCGATCCCCATCACACTCTTCGAATTTCACGGTGCAACGCCCCGCGCCCTGGACCTCACCCAGCCCCCACTGGCCGATGATCATGCCAGGTGGACTGATCCGGTCGATTACAGCGCTACCCAGAATCTTGCAGGTGCTGCCCGCCAGGCCGCGATCGAGCTGATTCGCTACCAATCTGTCCGACACCCCGAAGGCCGTTGTCTGGCCATTCTGACGCCACGGGTTTTCAACGGTGTCGACGAAGCATTCCGGAATGTTCAGCATAGCTGGACCCTTTGGCTGAAACCTCCCGGCTTGACCATCTGGCAACGCGAACTGACCACAGAAAGCCACGTCTTCGCGTACTCGTAAGCCATTGAATC
>DAOLIO010000001.1:0-26847 GCA_035328505.1 Azonexus sp. | reverse complement strand
TTGGACACAATCTTGTTTAGCCAAGTCGCCGTATTGCTTGGCTTGCCTGTTCCTCAACCAGGAGATTTCAGATGCAGCCATACAAATACGGAACACTGCGCCTAGCTGCCGTTCCACGCCTTCTCGGCACGCTAGGCCTGTGCTTATCCAGTGCCTTGGCTTCCAATGCGCACGCCACGCTGGTCGGTGATTCAGTGACGGCCACACTGAGCGCCCCAAATGGATTGGTGGGTGACCCTCCTCTCTCCAACCTATCGGGGACAGACACCGTTACCGTCGGTGCTGGCCAAGAAATCAGAGCTGGGAATGGTGACATCGGTAACAATTTCATGCTTGCCGAGGAGTTCATCGATTTCCAGGCAGCCTCAATTTCCTTGCGAGCCAACTGCGGAATGGTCGTATCAGGCAATTGCGTCACAGGCTACGCCAGCGGCGCCAAATACACCTTTAGCGACTTGGACGACTCAGTTGGCACAATTGCAGGATTCACGCTATCGAGTTCATTCTTCCAGAATTTCGATGCGAACTGGGTGAGTTTCATTGATGCCCACACCATCTCAGTTGCTTTGGACACCATGCAGTTCCAAGATCAGGGCAATGGAGAAGCCAATAATTTCGGCCTGCTGACCATCAATCTGATTGTTACCCCGAATATCAGGCCGCCACTTAACGAAGCCCCCGAACCCAACAGTCTCGCCCTCGCTTTGGTTGCCGCGCTAGCCTTGGCTGGCGTCGCAAGAAGCCGGAAAGCATAAGCAGCATTTGACCCGCCGGTTGCAGCGTCCCCGTATGCGGAAAGTCTTGGAATTCCTCGTTACAGTGGATCGTCAATCCGGTACACCGCACTACGAAGCCATCTTCAACTGGGTCCCTGTGGCCACGAATACAAAGGAGTGGGTATGGCAGCAATAGAACCGTATATTGGCGAAATCCAACTGGTCAGTTTCAATTTCGCTCCAAAAGGCTGGGCGCTCTGCAATGGTCAATTGTTGCCAATCAACCAGAATCAGGCCCTCTTCTCAATCCTCGGTACCACCTATGGTGGCAACGGGCAAACCAATTTCGCGCTTCCCAACCTTCAGGGAAGAACGGGCGTCGGTTTTTCGAACGTCATCCCGCTGGGCCTCGCCGCCGGATCGAGTACGGAAACCCTGACGCAGGCCCAACTGCCCAGTCATACGCATTCGGTCAATGCGTCGACGGACTTTGCCAACTCGAGCGATCCAACCGACCGTGTGCTGGGGGCCAAGGGACGGGGAGGCACCAATCCCTATGCCACAGCCACGCTGATGCAGCCACTGAGTCCGAGCAGCATTGAGGCGACGGGTGGCAATCAGGCGCATAACAACATGCAACCGTATCTGGTGCTGAATTACATCATCGCGCTGGTTGGCGTTTTCCCTTCGAGAAACTAAAACTTTCTTCCCGGCAGCGGTCAGGAAATATATGAAAGGAAGTATTAATGTCGACTCCATTCGTTGGTGAAATCCGCATGTTTGCAGGTGGTTTTGCCCCGCAGGACTGGGCATTCTGTGATGGCCAATTGTTGTCCATCGCAGAAAATGAAGTCTTGTTCAACCTGATTGGCACCACCTACGGCGGAGATGGGCAAACCACTTTTGCCTTGCCCGACATGCGCGGCAGAATTCCGGTTCATGTGGGCCAAGGTCACGTCATTGGCGAAGCCGCAGGCACTGAAACCGTCACCTTAACCTCGGCGCAGATGCCCTCCCATGGCCATGTCATGCAGGCCTCGGCAAACTTCGTCAGCACAGCCGCAGGTCCGACTGCAGCCACAGGCGCCTCGACAACCGCCTACTTCTACGGTGATGGCAACGACGCCGTCACCATGAGCCAGGCTGCCATCAGCACTGCCGGCGGAAATCTGCCGCACGACAACATGGCCCCTTACCTGGGCATTAATTACATCATCTCGCTGTTTGGCGTATTTCCGTCGCAGAACTGAGAGGAACCCAGCCAGAGCAGGCTTTTGCGGGAATAGACTCGAACGAATCGAATTGAATTGGAGACCGGAATATGTCACTCGACCCTTTTGTCGGCGAAATCACCATGTTTGCTGGAAACTTCGCGCCCACCGGCTGGGCGTTCTGCGCCGGCCAGTTGCTGCCTATATCCCAGAATACCGCGCTATTTTCACTTCTGGGCACCTATTACGGCGGCGATGGCAAGTCGACCTTTGCGCTGCCTAACCTGAATGGGCGATCTCCGCTTCACGTCGGCCAAAGTGCGGGGCCGGGCTTGCAGCAACGATTTCTCGGCGAAATGGGCGGCGTTGATTCCGTCACCCTGAGTCCGGGCGAGATGCCCAGTCACAACCACGCACTTCACGCCGCCAATGCGCCAAACTTGCCGGCGCCATCGGCCACCACGCGCCTTGCGCCATCGAATGGCGGGAACATTTATCATGAGCCAACCCACCCGGTCGCCATGGCCGCCAATGTCCTGCAGCCTCATAGCGGCGGGCAGCCGCACAACAACCGCCAGCCCTACGTGGCCCTCAACTACATCATTGCCCTGCAGGGCATTTATCCACCACGCCCGTAATTCGGCCCAGCACAAGCCGCAACTACTTACCGGTCCAATCTACGATCAATCGAGGAGCGCTCCATGAACAGAAGAGATTTTCTTGCCTCCGGCAGCGTGACCATCGCCTCTCTGGCACTTGCGTCGACCGCCGCCCTGGAATTCACCGGCGCTGCCGGCTCAGCCGCAAGCACCGAACTGAAGACTGCCAGCCCGCTGTGCCGGGCCACATTTGCAAAATGCATTGATTCAGTCTTCGAACTGCACCACACCGTCCTTGGCGCAGTCGATTTGACGTTGTCGACCCTGCTCGACCGACCCGCAACCGAACGCAACGAGCAATTCACGCTCATTTTCCATGCCCCGAAAAATACCGAACTGGCTGGCGGCACCTTTGTCATGGCGCATGCGGCGACGGGTTATTTTCCACTGTATCTGGAATCTGCCGGACAGGACGATAAGGGCGCGCTGTTCAGAGCTGATTTCAATCTCGGCATTGCCTGATGACCCCGCAAAATTGCCTTGCCCAAGGCCAAGCCTGATCCGGCTTGGCCAGAAAAAGAGCGCCAATCAGCAGTACGGCATTTCAATTCGCTCCGCTGATCTATAAACTGCCTTCGTTTATCCCACAACAACAATCTGGAGAACGAAAGATGCAAGGTTTGTTTGCTTACAAGCTCGACGGCAGCGGTGATGCAATTACGCTGGACATCAAGCTGGACTCGGTCAGCGCCAAGGCCCTTGCTCGCCTTGACCGTTACATCAACTGGTCGGATGTGCTGAAGCTCACGGAAAACGACCCGGAAGCAGCCAATGCAACAGAGCGTCTGCACACTGTCCTGCAGCATCTGGGCCAGTAAGGTCGGCCAGTAACCAACAAAGGTGCAGGGTTCTGGCCCTGCACTTTGTTTGTCCCCGGCAACCTGCGCCAAGCCTGTTTCACGCGCCAGCCAAAAGACATAGCCAGATTTCATCTACTTAATCTGCGCTTAAGTTTCACCTAAGTCCCCTTTAAGACTTGCTCTCTACACTGCTTCTCCATGGACACCCCAAGGAGAACGTCAATGAGATCCATCACCGCCGCAGTCCTGCTGCTCGCCAGTCTGGCCAGCCACGCTGAAACTCCGCAACAGATTCGTCAAACCTACATTACCGAAGCCAGTAGTCAGCAGGCTGGCTTCACCCCTTCCGCCAAACGCGGCGAGACTTTTTTCCACAAACGTTTTGCCGTCAACGAAAAGATGCCGGGTTGTGCAAGCTGCCATACCGACAACCCGTTGAGTGCTGGCCAGCATGCGGTGACCGGGAAGACGATCAAGCCGATGGCCATGACGGCCAACGCTGAACGATTCAGTGATCCGGCCAAGGTCGAAAAATGGTTTGGCCGTAACTGCAAGGAAGTCACTGGCCGTGCCTGCACACCGGCTGAAAAGGCTGACTTCATGACCTATTTGAGCGAGGTACGCTGACATGAAAACCATCACCCTGATCGCCCTGCTCGGCTGCGCCTTCCCGGCGCTGGCTGATCGCCTGCCGATGCCAGCCAATGCCCCCGCCAGTTTCAAGGCCGAGTGCAGCAGCTGTCACATTGCCTATCAACCCGCGTTGCTGGCCGCCAACGATTGGAAAAAGATCATGACTGGCCTGAACGATCATTTCGGCAGCGATGCTACGGTCGACCGGAAAAAAAGCCAGGAAATCGAAACTTTTCTGGTCAGCAATGCAGGCGATGCCAAACGCCTGGGCACCGCCGGCAATCCGCCGCGTATCACCCAGACGACACACTTCATCCGCAAGCATCGTGAGGTGCCTGCCAGATTCTGGCGCGACCCGCGAGTCAAGTCGGCGGCCAATTGCGAGGCTTGTCATGGCGGTGCAGCAAGCGGCAATTACAGCGAACACGACATCGCCATTCCGGAACTACGGGAGTAATCATGCAGAAGATATTGGTTTGGGACTGGCCGGTCCGCATCGGTCACTGGTTAATGGTTGGCGGCTTTATCGTCGCCTGGCTGACCTCTGAAAGCGAAACCTGGCGCCTGGTTCATGCCTGGTCTGGCGCCATCGTCATCGCCGTCGCCCTCTTTCGGGTGCCCTGGGGTTTCATCGGCTCGCGTTATGCCCGCTTCGTCGATTTCGTGCGCGGCCCTGGTTCGGTCATCGGCTACCTGAGCAGCCTGCTCAAACTGCAACCTGCACCGCATACCGGCCACAACCCGGCGGGTGCCTGGGCCATTGTCATCCTGCTCGCGCTCGGCATTGCATGCGGCGTCACCGGCTGGGCCACTTACAATGAAATCGGCGGCGGTTGGCTGGATGATGTTCACGAAGGACTGGCCGCCACCATGCTGGCAGTGGTCATCGTTCACGTTGCGGGCGTCATCTCCGGCAGCGTGCTGCATGGCGAAAATCTGGTGCGCGCCATGCTCACAGGACGAAAAAACGGCATGCCCGACGAAGCCATTCCGTCGGCGCGTCCAATTGCCGCCATCATTCTGCTGGCCTGGGTCGCCGCCGCCAGCTGGTGGATGGCAAGCTGATAGAATCCCGCCATGCGCATCCTTTTAGTCGAAGATGATCCAGAACTGGGCGATGGCCTGACGGTCGGCCTGCGCCAGTCTGGCTTTGCGGTCGACTGGTTGCGGGATGGTCATTCTGCAGATCAGGCATTGCAGAACGAGAGCTTCGACCTGATCGTCCTTGACCTTGGCCTGCCGCGGCTGTCCGGGATGGAAGTCCTGAATCGCGCCCGCAGCCGTGGGCAGACCATGCCCATTCTTATCCTGACCGCCCGCGATGCGACCGGCGACAAGGTGTCGGGCCTTGATGCCGGGGCCGACGACTATCTTGTCAAGCCGATCGACCTCGACGAACTCAGTGCCCGCATCCGCGCCCTGACCCGGCGCAGCGCCGGCCGCGCCTCGCCACTCCTGACCCATGGCGACCTGAGTATCGATCTGGCCGCGCACAGCGTCTCGCTCGCTGGCCAGGAAATCGAATTGTCCAGCCGCGAATTTTCGCTGTTGCAGATCCTGATCGAAAATGCCGGCCGCGTGCTGACCCGCACCCAGCTCGAACAATCCATCTACGGCTGGCGCGACGAGCCGGACAGCAACGCACTTGAAGTCCATATCCATCATTTGCGCAAAAAGCTGGGCAGCGATCTGATCCGTACCCTGCGCGGCGTTGGCTACACGATTTCAAAATGAGCGACGCCGCTACAACCGTCTGGTTTTCGCTGCGTCGTCGCCTGCTTGCCTTGCTGCTGGGAGGCGTAACCGTCGCCTGGCTGGTGACCATGATTTTCAGCTACATCGACGCTCATCACGAAGTCGACGAACTGTTCGATGCCCAGCTCGCCCAAGCGGCCCAAACACTGCTCGCGCTCGCCAGCCACGACACCGACCACGATATGGAAGACGATATCGGCAATGCCACGCACAAGTACCAGCGCAGCTTGCGTTTCCAGCTCTGGCGAGCCGATGGCACATTGCTGATGCGCTCGCACAATGCGCCGGAAACACCGCTGACCAGCGCCGATGATTTTTCCGAAACCCGCGACCAGCACGGCCATTGGCGACATTTCAGCCGGTGGAACCAGGATCGCAGCACCCAGGTCCAAGTCAGCGAGAATCACGATATCCGCGACGAGCTGATCGGGCACATTGCCTGGCGCCTGCTCTTCCCCGCGCTCTTCGGCCTGCCACTGATCGGACTCTGGGTCTGGCTTGCCACCCGGCACGGATTTGCCTCGCTTGATGGCATTGCCCGCCAGATCGCCAGTCGCGAACCCCAACAACTGCAACCGCTCCATCCATCCGCAGCGCCGGAAGAAATCCGTACCCTGCTTGAAGCGCTGAACGGCCTGTTCCGGCGTGTCGAAAACGCCCTGGAATCCGAGCGTCGCTTTACCGCCGATGCCGCCCACGAACTACGTACTCCGCTCGCCGCCCTTCAAGCCCAGTTGCAGGTCGCCCAGCGCGCCCGCGACGACGAGGAGCGCGACCGCTCGCTCAGCCAGTTGCAAAGCGGCCTGACCCGGGCGGTGCATCTGGTCGACCAGATGCTGCATCTGGCCCGCCTTGATCCGGAATCCGGCCTGCCCGACCCTCAACCGGTGGACCTTTCCATGCTGGCGGAATCCGTGTGTGCCGACATCGGTCCTCAGATTCTGGCCAAAAACCTCAATTTCGACCTCGATGCCGCGCCCGGCTGCCAGGTGATCGGGCAAGCCGAGTGGCTGCGCGTACTGATCCGCAACCTGGTCGACAACGCCGTTCGCTACACGCCTGATGGCGGTGAGGTACGGGTCAGCGTGAGCAAATCCAATGGCCAGGTCGATTTTTCGGTCAGCGATAGCGGCCCCGGCATACCCCCGGAAGAAAGAAAATCCGTCCTCCGCCGTTTTCACCGCCTGAACCACGGTAGCCAGCCGGGCAGCGGCCTGGGACTGGCGATCGTCAGCCGTATTGCCGAATTGCATGGCACTCATTTACAGCTTGAAGAATCATCTATGCCTAAAGGATTAGTGGCTGGGGTAAAATTCCCATCTGACGAATGACCATGCGCAAAAAGGCGCACAATATAGAGTCGGTCAGCCACCGAGCATTCTTGTAGATGATGATGACCATTGCGCAACAACTGAATCAAGTTACCAACCCTGCCGACAATCCGCCCGAAGGTACGCGCCGTATCGTGGATGGACTGGAGCGCGTGTTCTACGATGGTTACTGGATCAAGACCTACAAGGTTCCCACGGATTCACTGGAAGCCAAGAAAAAGCTGATCGAGGCATTGACGCGTCGGTTGTTCAACCACACCGAGCACGGCCTGAATATTCCGGGTACGCGCCTGAACGAGGCGCGCAGCAGTTTCGAAAGCGAGACAGATCCCGCCCGCAAGCGTGTCAAGGGTGCCATGCTGGCCGGCGCGCTCTTCAATCGTGCTGCCGATATTTTCCGGAAACTTGTCGAACTGCAGGCGTGTGGAATTGAAATTCTGAGCGACAGCCCACTCATGCGTGAGTGCGGCCGATGCCTGCTTGAAGCCATGGAGCTTGGTCGGTGCGTCATGCACCGCAGTGGCGAGGAAGGCATCGACGAACTTTGGGGCGAACCTTTCCGAGCCTTCTCGATTCCACTCGAAGACGTCTACGAAAGCCGCTACATCAAGATTGGTCAGGTCCTGCGCGATATTGACAAGATATCCAAGGCGATGATCGACAACTTCAGCGGCATTCCGGCTTTTTCCGGCATTGTCGGGCCAGTGCTCGACCTCGCCACGGCAGCCAAGATCAAGACCGAAACCCTGCGTACGGACGTCGATATATTCGACGTCTGGGCGCGCATGGTCACAGCCGGCGAGCGACTTGCCGATATCTCCTGGCATTCCGAGCCACTCAACAACCGCGTCCCGGTCACCTACAACATTGCCGACGGACTGCAATTGATCCGCAAGGGCCGCGACCTCATTTTCTACATTGCCCGCGCACGAACGGCCATGCCCAAGAGCACCCGCGAATATCTGGCACGTTGCCAGAATTACCGGGCCACAGGCCAAACGGAAAAAATCGACAATACCCCGCCCGCCTGAGAATTTGCCTGTCCAGTTTGGCCCGACACCGCGGCGATTGCCGGCGGCCGAGCAAATTCCACACATCACAAGACGGCGCCTGAGCGTCGGCGGACGACAAGCGAATCAGCCTTGGCAGCGGATCCGCCAACCCAACCCATCGCCTTCTCATTGGCGACCCGCCACGCTTTTAAGGACATTGCAGATCATCGCAATCCTCGTGCACCGGACATTGTCGACCGTCGATCTGCCGTCACCGTGGCTGGCGCAACAGGGTTGATCGAGACGCCAGAAAATGACTTTGAAAAATGCCGGCTTTTTCCCCGTTGACCGCGGCAATTAGTGTTTGAGTGTCATCGCGCTGAAATATTTGCGTAACAAAATGATGGGCTTGAAGCATATACTTCAGGAATCACATGGAGCTAGCGCGATGACTCATCCCCAACAGAAACCCCGCTTTCCGACCGAGAATTATCTCAACCGCGAGTTGGGTCTTCTGGCGTTCAACCGACGCGTTCTGGCCCAGGCGGAAGACGAGCGTGTGCCCCTGCTTGAACGTCTGCGCTTCCTGTGTATCGTCTCCAGCAATCTGGATGAATTTTTCGAAATCCGCATGGCCGGTCTCAAGGAACAGGTCAAGGCGCATGCCACGGGCACGACCACCGACGGCAAAACGGCGCAGGAGGCTTATCGCCTGGTATCGGCCGAGGCCCACGCGATCGTCACCGAGCAGTATCAACATCTCAACGACATCATCCTGCCGGCATTGGCAGCCGAAGGCATCCGCTTTCTGCGCCGCGCCACCTGGAACGAAGCGCAGCGCGAATGGATCCGGAATTATTTCATCCGTGAAATGGTGCCGGTACTGACACCGATCGGACTCGATCCATCGCATCCGTTCCCGAAAGTGCTCAACAAGAGCCTCAACTTTGCCATCGAGCTTGAAGGCAAGGATGCCTTTGGACGCAGCTCGAACGCCGCCATCGTTCAGGCACCGCGGGTGCTGCCCCGCGTCATCCAGTTGCCGGAAGAACTGGCGGGTTATGCCTACGGCTTCGTTTTCCTGTCGTCGATCCTGCACGAATTTGTCGACGAGTTGTTTACCGGCATGACCGTTCTTGGCTGCTACCAGTTCCGCGCCACGCGCAATTCAGACCTCTTCGTTGACGAGGAAGAGGTCACCAATCTGCGTACCAAACTGCAAGGCGAATTGCCGCAACGCCATTTCGGCAACGCCGTTCGGCTGGAAGTGGCCGAAAACTGCTCGCCGACCATGACCGAATTCCTGCTCGCCCAATTTGGCCTGAAACCTGCCGATCTGTACCGTGTCAACGGGCCGGTCAATCTCGTTCGGCTGATGCAGGTACCGGACTGGGTCGACCGACCGGACATGAAATTCTCGCCCTTCGTCCCCGGCCTGCCCAAGGCGGTGGGCAAGGGCGTCAACATTTTCGACAGCATTCGCAAAAACGACGTGCTGCTGCATCACCCCTACCAGTCATTCGCACCGGTCATCGAATTTCTCAGCCAGGCGGCTACCGACCCGCAGGTCGTCGCCATCAAGATGACCGTGTACCGAACCGGGACAGACTCCGTGCTGATGGAGTCGCTGATCCGCGCCGCCCAGAACGGCAAGGAAGTTACCGTCGTCGTCGAACTGATGGCGCGTTTTGACGAAGAAGCCAACATCAGCTGGGCAACCAAGCTGGAGGACGTCGGTGCCCACGTCGTATATGGCGTCGTCGGCTACAAGACACATGCCAAGGCATTGCTCATCGTCCGCCGTGAAGAAGGCGGCCTCAAGCGCTACGCCCACCTCGGCACCGGCAACTATCACCCGCGCACCGCCCGCCTCTATTCCGACTTCGGATTAATGACGGCCAACGAGGAAATCACCCACGACGTCAGCGAAGTATTCAAGCAGCTGACCGGACTGGGCAAGGCCCGTACCTTGAAGCACCTCTGGCAAGCGCCGTTTACGCTGCAGCCGAATGTCGTCGCCGGCATCCAGGGCGAGATGGACATCGCCCGCGCCGGTGGCAAGGGACGCATCGTCGCCAAGATGAACTCGCTGGTCGAACCGGAAGTCATCAACGCCATGTACGAAGCGTCACAAGCCGGCGTCGAGATCGACCTGATCGTGCGTGGCGTTTGCATGCTGCGGCCGGGAGTACCAGGCCTGTCCGACAATATTCGCGTCCGCTCGATCATCGGCCGCTTCCTGGAGCACCACCGGATTTTCTACTTTCTGGCCGGCGGCCAGGATGTCGTCTATCTGTCGAGTGCCGACTGGATGGAGCGCAATTTCTTCAAGCGCATCGAACTGGCCTTCCCCATCCTCGATCCCAAACTGAAAAAGCGTGTCATCACCGAAGGGCTGAAATTCTATCTGGCTGACAACCAGCAAGGTTGGGAAATGAACAGCCAGGGTGCATACCAGCGCCGCCGCTCGTCACGCAGCAAGCCGCACAATGCGCAGGGCGAACTGATGGCGCTGCTCGGCAATGGCTGAGGCCGACTGCCATGGTCGACCGGAAAAAATCGCCAAAATCAAAAGCACCGGTCCGTCCCAAACCCGCGGTGCGGTAAGATACCGATCCTGAATCATCGTCTTGCCGTCCGCTCAATGCTTCAAATGCAGTACAAACCCGTTCTTGCCGGCCTGATTGCCCTCACCCTCGCGGCCTGCGCTTCGACCCCGCCAGCGGCCTATCACACGGAATCATTCGATGTGCAAACGCCATTCGAGTATCGCATCGACTTGCCACCGCTGGTCCTCTGTGAGCATGGCAAACGCGCCCTGCTGAGTCAGGGCTACGAAGTCGACGCGTCGTCGCCCAGCAAGATACGCGGCTCCAAGTTTTTCCAGCCACAACCCGAACTTCAAATTCAGCTGCGTATCACGCTAGTCTGCCTGGAAACCGGAAAAGACTCGACCATCTATGCCAGCGCGCTGCAAACCCGCAACGAACTGAAGTCCGGTGGTAGCAGCACCGGCCTGTCAGTGGCGGGGCTGGGCTCAATCTCGGTGCCCTGGCCGACCGACAAAAATTCACTCGTCAAGGTCGGCGAAGAAACGATCACCGACCCCGACTTTTATTACCGCCTGTTCGGACTGATCGAGATGCTGAAAGAGTAATTCAGCTGATGGCCTGCCCGGCTAACCGGATTTACGCGGCGTATCGCCAGGCGTAAAGAACAGGGCAACACCAATAGCGATCAAGGCCAGCGGCCACCATTTTCGCATCAGGTTCACGAGGTCGATCTCCAGCAAGTCGAGATTCACCGCCAAGGCCAGCGCACCGATCACAAGCAGTGCTATGGCTGCAAAATTACCCTTCATGCCGACTCCTTGATTTTCAGGCACGCCGGACGCCCACAACGCCTTCAACGTCGTGGATTAGCGTCAACGTCTTCTGCATCTGCTGCAGGTTGGTGATTTCGACCGTGAAGCTCATGTGTGCCTTGCCCTGCTTGGACTGTGTATTGACGCCAATCACATTGAGTTTTTCGCGGGTGAAAATTTCAGAAATATCGCGCAGCAAACCCTGACGGTCGTGCGCGTCGACAATGATGTCGGCGGCAAAGACCCCGGTGGTCGTCAGACCCCAATCGGTTTCGATGACCCGCTCGGGGTGCAGCGCAGCCAGATTGGCGAAATTGGAACAATCCATGCGGTGAATGGAAATGCCCTTGCCACGCGTGATGAAACCCTGAATTTCATCCGGTGGAGCCGGCTTGCAGCAACGGGCGAGCTGGGTCAGCAACTTGTCGACCCCAACGATCAGGATGCCCTGGTTGCCCTCGACCGGCTTGCTCGGCTTGGTCAGCACCTCGTCCGGCAACTGGGTTTCAGACAGCAGGTCGCCGCCTTTGGCCACCGCCTGGAACTGCCGCTGGTTCAAGTCACCGCGGGCGGCAGCGATGTAGAGATCGTCGGCACGGGCAAAGCCAAGCTTGTGCGACAGCTCCTCGATATTCGCCCCGGTCTGCCCCGCACGCTGCAGTTCCTTGGAAATTATGCCGCGCCCTTCGGACAAGGTTTCTTCCAGCGCCAGGTTCGAGAACCAGCCGCGCACCTTGACCCGGGCGCTCTTGGTGTGGATATAGCCCAAGCTGGGGTTGAGCCAGTCACGCGATGGCCCACCCACCTTGGCGGTGACGATTTCGACTTCCTGCCCGGTTTCCAGCGATGTGTTGAGCGGGACCAGATTGCCGCCCACCTTGGCACCACGACAGCGGTGGCCCAGATCGGTATGAACGCGGTAAGCAAAATCGACGGGGGTCGAGCCGGCCGGCAGGTCGACCACCTTGCCTTGGGGCGTGATGACGTAAATCGTTTCGTCGAGCGCCGCCTGTTTATAGTGCTTGACCCAGTCCGAGCTGTCGGCAACTTCGTTCTTCCAGGTCAGCAGCTGGCGCAGCCAGGCGATCTTTTCGTCATAATCGTCTTCGGCGTTACGCTTGCTGCCTTCCTTGTAGCGCCAGTGGGCCGCCACACCGAGTTCGGCGTGCTTGTGCATGTCCCAGGTACGAATCTGGATTTCCAGGCTGCGCCCGTCCGGACAACGCACGGCCGTATGCAGCGACCGGTAATAATTGCCCTTGGGATTCGAGATGTAGTCATCGAACTCCTTGGGAATCGGCGCCCACAGGTTGTGCACGATACCGAGCGCGGTATAGCACTCCTTCAAGTCCTCAACGATGATGCGCAAAGCGCGCACATCATAGACCTCGGAGAACTCGACGCCTTTCTTGCGCATCTTGTTCCAGATGCTGTAGATGTGCTTCGGCCGACCGTAAATCTCGGCGTTGCTGACCCCTGCCGCTTCCAGTTCCTCACGCACCTTGGCGACAGCATCGACGATGAATTGCTCTCGCTCGCTCCGCTTCTCGTCAAGCAGCTTGGCCAGCTTCTTGTAGATATCCGGATGGATGAAACGGAAAGACAGGTCTTCCAGTTCCCATTTCAGTTCCCAGACACCGAGGCGATTGGCCAGCGGTGAATACAGTTCCAGCGTTTCCCGCGCCACCTCGACACGCAGATCATCAGGATTGGCAGCATAAAAGCGCAAGGTCTGCGTGCGGCTGGCGAGGCGCAACAAGACGACGCGAATATCCTCGACCATGGCGAGCAGCATCTTGCGCAGTACTTCGATCTGCGCCTTCATCTCGACCGGATTGATCTCGCCCGCCTCGATGTTGGTCGCGACGAAACCCTTGGTGATCGGCCGCAGGCGATTCAGCCGCGAAATGCCATAGACCAGATGGGCTGCCGGCTTGCCGAAATGGGTTTCAATGTTGGCAACCCCGTGCTCATCTTGTGCCGGGATGGCGAAGAGCAAGGCGGCTATGCGCGATTCGACATCAAGCTTGAGTCCGGCAATGATGACGGCCATACCCAGCGCATGGGACCAGATGCGCTCGCCACTGCCCAGCACCCGGTCACCGTAAGTCTGCCACGCATACTCGACAGCAGACTTGAGGCGATCAGATTCAGCGGGTTGCAAACCCACTGCCAGCGTGGACAGGAACTGATCGAAATCGCTCAGTGCGGCGACAGAATGGACGACGGAAACCATAGCTCGAATTATACGGCCGAACCCATCCAAGCGCGGCGTCTGAAATCGCCTTGACGCCCGGCACGACGCGCCATGCCTCGCGATCAGGCATAATCCCGCGACCATGAAAAAACTGTTCGCCAACCCTTACCTGCTGCTGATGCTGACTGTCCTGTTCTGGTCGGGAAACATGGTCGTAGGTCGCGGCGCCCGCGGCGACATTCCACCGCTGACTTTCTCATTCTGGCGATGGTTCATCGCCTTCCTGTTTATCCTGCCACTGGCCCTGCCCCATCTCAACGCGCAGTGGCCGCTCCTGAAAAAAGGCTGGCGACCACTGCTGGTCCTCGGACTGCTCGGTGTCGGCGGCTACAACACCTTTGCCTACCTGGCGCTGCAATATACGACAGCGACCAATGCGACGCTGCTGAACTCCTTCATCCCGGTCGCCACCATCGCCATTTCCTGGGCATTTCTGGGCAAACATCTGCGCCGCGCGGAAGGCATCGGCGTACTGGTCTCCCTATGCGGTGCGCTGACCATTGTCTCGCGCGGCGATCCGGCAGTCCTCGCCCATCTGAATCTCAATGTCGGCGACGTCTGGATGCTGGCTGCCGTGCTTGACTGGGCCATTTACACCATTGCGCTTGCCTGGCGACCGGCAGGTGTGCACCCCATGCTGATGCTGGGCGCCACCACCGCCATCGGCCTTTGCGCCCTGGCGCCGGCCTACGCCTGGGAATTGGCGCAGGACCGGCACATCAACCTCCACCTTGGCTCACTGACTGCGCTCGCCTATGTCGGCATATTTCCCAGTTTCATTGGGTACATTTTCTACAACAAGGGGGTGGCCGAAATCGGCGCCAACAAGGCCAGCCTGTTCATTCACCTGATGCCGGTTTTCGGCACCCTGCTCTCCTTCCTCTTCCTCGGCGAAGTGCCGTTCTGGTACCACTACTTCGGGATCGGCCTGATTTTTTCAGGCATCTGGCTGACGATGAAAAAATGACGAGCTGGATTGACCGGTTGCGCGGAAAGCGACCCGCCCGTATTCCTGAGGCGCTTTGGTACAAGACCATCGCAGCGTACCCGTTTCTCAAGGCGCTCACGGTCAACGAGAAAAATGCGCTGAAAACAAAAGTTGAAGCCTTCCTCGCCGAGAAGGAATTCAGCACGGCTGGCAGTCTGGAATTGACTGACGACATCTGCGTTTCCATCGCCGCCCAAGGCTGCCTACCCATCCTCAACCTTGGCCTGGGCGCCTATCGCGAGTGGATAGGCATCGTTGTCTATCCTGATGAATTCGTCGTACCGCGGCGCATCGAGGATGAATCCGGCGTGATCCACGAATTCGATGATGTGCTTTCCGGTGAAGCTTGGGAGGGCGGCCCGCTGATCATTTCCTGGCACGACGTCCAAATGGCCGGCGATGGGTACAACGTGGTCATCCACGAATTTGCCCACAAGCTGGACATGTTGAACGGCGCAGCGGACGGCATGCCCGCGTTGCATTCAGGCATCACCGAAGCGGAATGGGAAGCCAAGTTTTCCGCTGCCTATGACGACTTTTCCCTGCGCGTGGACAGCGGCGAAGAGACGCCAATTGATCCTTATGCCAGCACCGACCCGGCCGAATTTTTCGCCGTCATGTCAGAGAGCTTTTTCGAAATGCCCGCGGTCATTGCCGGAGAATATCCGGCAATCTATGGTCTGCTCTGCCGCTACTACCTTCAGGACCCGCTGACGCGAATGACAAAAGCAGCCAGCGCGTCGAGCACCGCTGCCTCCTGATCGCGATGCGGCGAATGGCCACATTGCGGCAACTTCACCAGTTGCGTACCAGACACGTTCTCGGCAATGACCTCAATCTGGCGCATCGTTGCGTACTCATCCTGCTCCCCCTGGATGGCGAGCACCGGGCAACGGATTTTCGGCAGATATGCCTCGATATTCCAGTCGCGATAGGCGGGTGACAGCCAGGTGTCGTTCCAGTCGGTGAAGACGCGTTCGGTCTGCGCGTGGTGATAGCGTGCCAGCTTTTTCGGCAAGTCAGTCGTTTCCCAGGCCACCCTGGCTTCACGAATTCCGGCCAAAGTGACCGCCTCGACGAACTCGTGTGGTGCCATCACGGCAACGCCAACCGGCACATCGGGATAGGCCCCGGCAAAAATCAGTGCAATGCTGCCGCCATCGCTGTGGCCAATCAGCAGTGGTCGATCAATGCCCAGCGCGGCAATCAACGCCGGCAACATTTCTTCTGCCTCGCGATGCATGTAGCGCGGCGTACGTGGCGCAACGTAGGCTTCCGAGCCGCCATAGCCAGCCCGTGACCA
Source organism: Azonexus sp. (assembly GCA_035328505.1). Classification (GTDB taxonomy): domain Bacteria; phylum Pseudomonadota; class Gammaproteobacteria; order Burkholderiales; family Rhodocyclaceae; genus Azonexus. The sequence continues at coordinate 10,838 of DAOLIO010000001.1, read as the reverse complement.
GACAATGAGCCGGCACCCGGTCGCCGCAGCCAGCTTTTCCGGAAAATGCCGCCACATGGTGACGCAGCCCAAGCCCTCATGTAGCAGCATCAGGGTCGGACGCCCTTCACGGGTGGCAGGATAATCGCGATATTCGAGCTTCAGCCCGCTTACGACAATATGCTTCATGCGCTCAACAGGAAATCTCGGACGATGGCAATCTGATCGGCCGACTGGAACATCGGCGCATGCCCGACCTTTTCAATTTCGGCCAATTTTGCCAGTGGACCGCAGGAACCCATCTTTTGCCAGGTATCGCGTGTCAGCAAGTCCGAGAGCGCACCGCGTATGGCCAATGTCGAACATTTGATCTGCTCGTACAGCGGCCATAGGTCGACATCCTTGTCGGCAAATGCAGCCTTGAACGGCGCAGTGATCAGCGGATCGTAGCGAAACACCCAGCGACCGTCCGATCGCTGCATCACGCTGGTTTCGGTCAGGTGATGCCACTGAGCCTCGGTCAACTCCCCGAACGGTTCACTAACAAATTTGACGAAGGCCAGCGCCTCGTCGAAAGTCGCCCAATCGGGGTTGGTGCCCACATAGGTACCGATACGCTGGAGCGATTCGGCCGTGATAACCGGGCCGACATCGTTGAGCACCAGCTTTCGAATCGGCGTACCCTCCAGGGCCGCCAGGGCCATGCCAATCAGTCCGCCCATCGATGTGCCGACCCAATGGACTGACTCGACATTCAGGCGGGCGATCAGCGTCACCATGTCGGCAACATATTGCGGGATGCCGTAAGCAGAAGGGTCACGCAGGTGGCTGCTCTGCCCCCGACCGACGACGTCCGGACAGATGACCCGGTAATGCGCCGACATCGCGTCGGCCAGCGCATCGAAATCCCGACCATTGCGAGTCAGGCCATGAACGCACACCAGCACGCGAGGATTGTCGCGGGCACCCCACTCCGTATAAGCCATACGGTGCAGGCCCGATGGCGCGAGACATTGAACGACCTGTTGTTTGAATTTCATGTCTTTCTTTCCTCCACTGCCACTGTATCACCGCTCGAACCAATAACGACGACGTTCATGCCGCCATCCTGAGATGGCTGCCCCCTTGTCCGATAAACTGACGCTGACAGCACCATCAAGATCCGTGCGCCAGACTGCCGTCCCCATCGCCTCATAGCGGGCCAGCACCTCTGCCTTCGGGTGTCCGAAGCGACTGCGATAGCCCACGGGGATGACCGCCACAGGTGCGCCAACTGCTTGCAGAAACAAGGGCGTCGAAGAAGTTTTGGATCCATGATGCGGCATCAGCAGCACATCCGCCGTCAACCCCTCCGGATAACGCTGGAGCATGGCCGCCTCGTCGGGCGCCTCGATGTCCGAGGTCAACATCATGCGACGACCGCCAGCGTCAATCATCAAAACGCAGGACACGTGATTGGGCTTTCCGTCCACAGCATAGCCCTCCGCTGACGGGTGCATCACTTCAAAAGCAACACCATCCCACACCCAGCGCTGACCGGCCAGGCAGCGCTGTCCCGACAATCCGGCAACCGACGAACGGATTTCATCAACTGCCAGCGCTGCCGTGACGGAGGACGTGCCCCCGGAATGGTCAGTATCGCGGTGAGTCACCATCAACATGTCGATATGACCAAGGCCCAAGGCTCGCAGATACGGAACCACCACCCGCTGGCCGGCATCGGACTCGGCACTGTACAGCGGTCCGGGATCATAGATCATCGTATGTTCACGAGTCCGCACCACACTGGCCAGTCCTTGGCCGACATCCAGAATGTCAACCCACGCCTCGCCCAAGGCCGGCTTTTGTACTGGCCAGAACAGCGCGGGCACAAGCAGCACAACCCCCAGCCCACGGCCCGGTGCACCGCGTGGCAACAGACAAACAGCCACACCAATGCCCGCCACCAGACCAGCCCATACGGGCGGCGCCGGCCCCAGCCAGACTGGCCACGTCGCACACCAGTCCAGAAACACCATCAACCATGCCATGACCCGATGCGCCAAGGCCAGGATAGGCCACCACGGCACCACCGCCCCCAATAAAGCAAGTGGCGTCACGATGAAACTGATGACCGGTATGGCTACCGCATTGGCCAATGGCGAGACTAATGAAAGCTGCTGGAAGACAAGCAACAAGATCGGCAACGACGCCAGTGTCGCAGCCCACTGGACCATCCCCCATGCCCGTAGCCGTCCCGCCCAATCGAGCCGCTCTCCCACCGAAGCAGCACTGATATACAACAAGGCAGCAACTGCCCCGAATGAGAGCCAGAACCCAGCCGCCAGTACCGCCCACGGATCAATCAACAGCACCACCAGCAACGCAAGTGCCAACACCCTGCTGGGCGCAACGATGCGCCCGGAAAGCATGGCTGTCGCAGCCACCAGCAACATGTAAAGCGTACGCTGGGCCGGCACGGCAAAGCCCGCCAGCAACGTATAGCCCAGTGCCCCGAAACATGCCGCCAGCAATCCTGCCTTTTGCGCCGGCAAGCGAAGCGCCAGAGCCGGCATCCGACGCCAGCCGAAGGACACCAACCAGCCGAACAGCGTGGCCACCATCGTCACATGGAGCCCGGAAATCGACATCAGATGGGTTGTCCCTGTCCGGTTGAACGTCGTCCACAATTCCCCTTGAATCGCCTTCTGGTCACCAATCGTGAGTGCCACCAGCACACCTGCCCACGGATAGTTTTCTTCCGGCAGGATTCGCGCAAACGAGGCGCGGATGGCGAAGCGTAAGCGCTCGATGGCGTAATCCGGCCGCCAGACCATGTCGACGATGCGCTGTGGCGGATTCTGCCGGATATAGCCGGTGGCTCGGATATCGCGCTCGAGCAACCAGGCTTCGTAATCGAAACCGCCAGGGTTGGCATTGCCATGCGGGCGCTTCAGGCGGACCGTAAAGCGCCACATCTCACCGGGGCGAACCGGCAGACGCTCGAATTGCTCGTCATCACGCCTCCCCTGATACCAGGAAAGCATGATGTGATCGGGAATGTGCACTGCTGCGGTCAACCGGGTTTTTACGTCAAATTCGAAACGTGTGCCGTGGCTGAAATCCTGCGGCAATCCTGCTATGACGCCCACTACTTCGACATCGCGCCCTTCCCAGTCGGCAGCGAGCTGGTCGGCCAGCCGAATCTCCGCCCGCCAGCTTGCCCAGGCAACCCCCAGAACCAGGCAGCCAAGCGCTACCATGACCCGCGCTATGCCGTTCGACCAGCGCAGTCGCGGCAAGCACAAAAGCAGTCCGCCAACAGCCAGCGGCACCCAAGCTGGCAGCGCCGGCTGCATCTGCAAACCCAGCACACCGGCAGCGAAGGCGAGAATATTCAGGCGCATGCTGCAATAATACGAGGATGCGCCGGCACCTGAAAAAATTCCTGCCTGATCACGAAACGATACGCAACAACCCTTGGTTGAAGCCGTTCGAATCGTCGTTGCTGCACCCCAGACTATGGCATCTGAATCGCCACTCTGCCGCCGGTGCGGTGGCCGCCGGCCTCTTCTGCGGGCTGATTCCCGGGCCGCTGCAAATGATGGGTGCAGCCATCTGCGCACTGCTGTTCAGGGTCAATTTGCCATTGGCTGTTTTTGTGACGCTTTACACCAATCCGTTCACCATCGTGCCGCTCTACATTGTGGCGTACGAAATTGGCCGCTTCACCCTCGGGGAAAGCAATGGCTTTGTCGCCCCGCCCGATTTCAACGCCAGCGATCTGGCAGGCTGGACGATTGCCATGCAGAGCTGGATGCTGGCAGCAGCCAAGCCATTGGGCATTGGGCTGGTACTGCTCGCCAGCGGTTTGGCAATAGCAGGTTACATCGCCACGCGTGCGGCGTGGCGTGCGTATTTGATCGCCGCCTGGCGGCGGCGAAAATCGTTCAGGTCCGGAAGCGTGCAATAGCGCTATTGAGCGCCTGCGCCAATGTTCGCAATGTCTCCGACGTGGCGGCATTGCCAGTGGCTGCTGCATTATTTTCTTCAGCCATCTGGGCGATGCGCTCAACGTTCTGTGCAATTTCCGTACTGGCCGCTGCCTGCTCACGCAAGGAAACGGTAATTTCAGACACTGCATCAAGCACCTGACGGGATTGCGATTGCACCTTGGCAATGGCCTCACCCGCCAGCTGCGCCTGTTCGACACCGGCAGACACCCGCTCGACGCCTTGCTTCATACTGGATACTGCCGTCGCCGTGCCGGTCTGGACCGCCAGAATCATTTCAGAAATTTCGTGGGTGGACTTCGCGGTCCGCTCGGCCAGTTTTCTGACCTCATCGGCCACGACGGCAAAACCACGGCCCGATTCACCGGCTCGTGCGGCCTCGATCGCGGCGTTCAGTGCCAACAGGTTGGTTTGGTCGGCGATATCCTTGATGGTACCGACGATGGCCGAAATCTGCTCGGACTGTTTGCCCAGTGCCTCGACCGCAACCGCTGACTGGTGAACCGTATCAGCAATGCCCTGAATCTCGTTGACCACTGCTTGAACGATACGGCCTCCCTGCGCCGCAACTTCATCGGATTCACGTGAATAATTCTGTGCATCCTGCGCATTGCGCGAGATATGGTCAACACCGACCGTCATCTGCTCAACCGCGGCGGCCATGCTCGACGCCGAATCGCTTTGCGTCGCCGTGCTGACCGAAATCTGCTGACTCGATGCGGCCAATTGCTCCGCCGCCATATTCAGTTGTCGAACATCGCCCTGAATGCCGCCGAGCAATTTTCGAAAGGCGAGGGCCATGCCATTGAAATCCTTGCCTGCCGCATGCAGCTCATCCGCACCATGTGTGTCAAATTCCGCCGTCAGATCACCATCGGCCAGTCGACGAGCACCCGAAGAAAAATCATCAACGCTATTCATGACCGAGTAGTAGGTGCCCAAGCCAAGATAGGCGACGAGAACAGCTATCAGGATCGCCAAACCGATTTCTAGCATCAGCACCTTGCGCGCCTTGTCCACACGCCCTTGCAATTGCTGCTCGAATTGTGGAATCAGGGTATCAAACATGACCTTGTAGCCAAGATCGATTTCCTGGGTAGTCAGCGCAAAATAGTCCTGCGGATTCGTCCCGAATTTTTCACCGAGAATATCGTCTCGCACCAAGGCAAAAATCTTCTCGGCACCATCGGAAAACGCCTTGGTTGGTACCGACAATGCTCCTTGAAGATAAGGAGCAAATCGAATCACTTTTTCCAGATTGATATTCTGGGCTTTCAGCGTCCCATCCATCTGCGCAATGGTGGAAGAAATTTCGATCCGTTGCGCCTGTGAAATTTCTTTTCGGGTCAGTAGCGCCGTACCCCGGGCGCGCGTGATACCCATCTGTTCCAGCATGGCCGGCATCTTGGTCACAATCGTGTCCATGAAGTAATAGGTATCCATCACAGGATCGAGGGTCAACTCGGTGTCGTCCGCCACATCAACCATGAACTGCAGCACCTTGGTAAGCATAGCCGTGTGCCGCTTGACATTGTCCGGTTGGGACCATGTCAGGCCCTGCGTCTGAATGGTCGTCCAATCCTGCCGAATACTCTTCCAGGCGGGTGTTTCGCGTAGCTTTGCCGAGAGGGCTGCATCCGCAGCGGCGACGGCGTCGCTGACCTCTTTTTCCTTGGCTGCTCGCTGGTCCTTCATCGCTTCGTTGCCGCTCAGCACACCGGCCGACAATCCCCGGTGCTGCTGCATGACGCGGGCGACCTGATTGATCGGTTTGAGCATCCGTAATCCGCTCTGCTCATCCACTGCCGACTCGATATCCCGATTCAACGAGGTGTACACCGAGGAGAGCAGGACCAGAATCACCAGCGTCACCGCGCCCCCTATCAACAGGAATTTCGTGTTGTAGCGGATGCGGTTCATCAGCGCAACGGCTGGTGAAAACAGTGCTTGCATTATTAGACCCCTCAGCGATTATTGCCCGAAAGCAGACTATCAATAACGTTAGTTTTGTCTAATCTATCACTTATTGGCTTATTTCAAAAGCCGCCGTCATTCAAATTGAGTACCCGATCTGCTTTGGCAGCTAATCGCTGATCATGGGTGACCACGATAAGACTGGCTTGCTGCAAGCGAACCCGTTCGATCAGCAAGCCAAATACAACTGATGCCGTATGGCTGTCGAGATTGCCGGTAGGCTCATCTGCCAGCAGACAAGATGGTTCGCTGACCAGCGCCCGGGCAATTGCCGCCCGCTGGCGCTCACCGCCGGACAACTCACCGGGGCGATGTTCCAGACGATGACCGAGCCCAACCGCCGTCAGTATCTCGGTCGCTTTGTCGAATGCTTGCTGTCGATCCGTGCGGCGAATCAACAAGGGCATGGCGACATTTTCCAAGGCCGAAAACTCGGCCAGCAGGTGATGGAATTGATAGACGAATCCGAGATGGCGGTTTCGCCAGTCGCCCCGTTCAACCTCGCCCAATGACGAGAAATTTCTGCCCATCAGCGTTACGTCACCCGACGTAGGCGTATCGAGTCCGCCAAGCAGATGTAGCAAGGTACTTTTGCCAGAACCTGAAGCACCGACAATGGCGACCGTCTCCCCGGGCTGCACAGTCAGATCGATGCCTGACAACACCGGCACTTCCAGGCCGCCTCCGCGAAAGACCTTTGAAACCCCGCGCGCCACCAGAATGGTTTCACTCATAGCGCAATGCCTCCGCCGGATTGACCCGTGACGCCCGCCAGCTTGGGTAGAGCGTTGCCAATAGTGCAAGCACAAACGCAATCAGCGTCACGCCCCAGACGTCACCCCACTGCAATTCAGAGGGCAGATCCGAAATGTAATAAACCTCTTTCGACAGGAAATGCACGCCGAGCATATGTTCGATGAAAGGCACTACAACGTCGATGTTGAGTGCCAGCAATACGCCACCGACGATACCCAACCCAAGTCCGATGAAGCCAACCAGCGCACCCTGTACGACAAAGATTGCCATGATCGACAAGGGCCGCGCACCCAATGTGCGCAGAATGGCGATGTCGGCCTGCTTGTCGGTCACGGCCATGACCAGCGTGGATACCAGGTTGAAAGCTGCCACGGCAACGATCAAGGACAGGATGATGAACATCATGTTTTTCTCAATCTGCACGGCGCGAAAAAAATTGGCATGACTCTTTGTCCAGTCGCTCAGATAAGCATCGGCATCGACGTAACGAACCAGTTCGCGGGCGATGCGCGGTGCCTGAAAAAGATCATCCACTTTCAGCCGTACACCGGTCACCCGATCATCCATCTGGTAGAGTTTCTGCGCGTCGTCGAGATTGATCAGGGCCAGCCCGGAATCGTATTCGTACATGCCAACTTCGAAGATTCCGACCACCTTGAAAGACTTCAATCGCGGCACGACGCCAGCTGGCGTTACGGTTCCTTGTGGCGCTATCAAGGTCACCTTGTCGCCGGTAAAAACACGGAGCGAACGGGCCAGATCAGCCCCAAGTACGATCCCGAACTCACCCGGCCGAAGATCATCCAGACTGCCACTTTGAATGGTCTTGCGAAAATCTGCGACACGATCTTCCTGATCCGGCAGGATGCCGCGAATAATCGCTCCCTTGACCACGCCATCGACGGTAAACATTCCCTGCGACTGGACGAAAGGGGCGCTGGCCTTGACTTCCGGGTGCTTCATCGCCTGCTCGGCAACCAGCCTCCAGTTGGGCAATTCGCCATTGATGCCGGTGATCTGGATATGCGAGGCAACGCCAAGAATGCGCGTTCGCAACTCCTTCTGAAAACCGTTCATCACCGACAACACGACAATGAGCGCGGCAACACCGAGACCAATGCCCAGCATCGATATCAGCGATATGAATGAAATGAAGTGGTTACGTTTCTTGGCGCGCGTGTAACGCAGGCCAATCAACAGTTCGTAGGGCAATGCCATGCGGATAACACCGGGCGTGGAAAGACGCTATGGTACACTTTTCCATCACAACTCCCCTGCCTGCCGCCCGTGCGCCTCACCCTGCTTGTCCCTGAACTGATCTGGCCCGAACCAAACGACCACTTTACGCTCGGGAAACTTTCCGAACCGGGCTTCGAATGGCTGGCCGCTCACGGTAGCTTTGAACGCCTGCCGCGGTGCCCCTTTGAAAGTGCACTGGCCCAGCAATTCGGTCTCGTCGACGCCCCTTTCGGTCCCTTGCGTCTGCTTGGCGAAGCAACCGCGCAACTCCCCGGCAATGGACATTGGCTCTGCGCCGACCCGGTACACCTGCGCTTTCACCACGAACGAATCATCCTCGCCGATGCCGGCGCCTTCGATCTCGAGATCGACGAGGCTCGGGCAATCACCACCTCACTCAACCAGGAATTCGCCGATATTGGTCAATTTCACGTTGCCACGGCCCGTCGCTGGTATTTGAAACTGAATGCCGCGGTCAACCATCATGCCGACCCCATGTCGAAAGTTGCCGGCCGTCGCATTGATGGCGAGCTGACCGACAAAAATGGCCCACTGACCCGCTGGCTTAATGAAGTTCAAATGGTCCTGCACAGCCACCCGGTCAACGAGCAGCGCCAGTCTGTAGGCAAACCCGCCATTAACAGCATCTGGCTATGGGGTGGAGGCGTCATGCCGGTACTGGGTAACCCGGCGTACGCGTCGGTTTGGAGCAACAACCCGCTGGCAACCGGCCTTGCCATGGCCAGCGACACCCCAACCCAGCCTTGCCCGAACAATCTTGCCGAGCTGCTCGAACAGACGACGGGCCATGGCCACGACCTCGTCATTCTCGACGACCTGCTCCCACCGGTACTTTATGAAGATGGCCCTGGCTGGCGCGCCGCCGCACAAGCACTGGACAACAACTGGTTCATACCACCGCGGACTGCGTTGGGCGGCAACGTTGACACCTTGCGTATCGTCGCTCCAACCATTTACGGCCAGCTCATCTGGACGCTGCAAGGCAAGGATCGCTGGAAATTCTGGCGCAAGCCACGCTCGCTTCCCGCGCTTGCCAAATTCCTGGCTGAAGGAACGCCTTCGTGACCACCAACATCACCACCCGCAGCAGCCCGCCCCGTGTCGTCTGGCAACTTGAACAACAGGGTCTGCACCCGCTGCTCGCCCGGCTCTACGCCGCACGCGGCATCAAGGACAAGTCCGAGCTCGACTACGAACTGAAGTCGCTGCTCCCGCCGACAACCCTGACCAACGCTACCGAAGCCGCCCACCTGCTGGCCGACGCCATCGAGGCCGAGGCAAAGATGCTGATCATTGGCGACTATGACTGCGACGGTGCCACCGCCACCGCCGTCGGCATGCGCGCCCTGAAGGCGCTTGGTGCCAATGTCGATTTCCTGCTCCCGGATCGTTTCAAACTCGGTTACGGCCTGTCGCCGGAAATCGTCGACGTCGCCGCACAACAATCGCCCGACCTGATCATCACCGTCGACAATGGCATCGCCAGCCTCGAAGGCGTCGCCCGCGCCCAGCAGCACGGCATCGCGACGCTGATCACCGATCACCACCTGCCGGCTGAAACCCTGCCGGCGGCCGACTGCATCGTCAATCCGAACCAGCCCGGGTGCGAATTCCCGTCAAAGTGCATCGCCGGCGTCGGCGTCATGTTCTACGTCATGCTCGCCCTGCGCGCCGAACTGCGCGAACGTGGCTGGTTTGCCGAGCGTCCGGAACCCAATTTTGCCAGCCTGCTCGACTTGGTTGCACTGGGTACCGTGGCTGACGTTGTCAAACTCGACCGCAACAACCGCATCCTTGTCAGCCAGGGTTTGAAGCGCATGCGTGCCGGTCAGATGCAGGCCGGCATCGCCGCCCTGTTCAAGGCCGCCGGGCGCGACCCCAAAAAAGCGACGGCCATGGATCTCGGCTTCATCGTCGGCCCGCGCCTGAATGCCGCCGGGCGCCTGGCCGACATGCGCCTGGGTGTCGAATGCCTGCTCACTGACGATGCCAGCCGCGCCCTGCAAATTGCCCAGGAACTCGACGCCCTGAATCGCGAACGTCGCGAAATCGAGTCCGGCATGCAGGAGCAGGCGCTAGCCCTGCTTGAATCGCTCGACGCCAACGAAGCATCGCCCGGCATCGCGCTTTTCGACGAAAGCTGGCACGAAGGCGTCGTCGGTATTCTCGCTTCACGCATCAAAGAAAAACTGCACCGCCCTGTATTCGCATTCGCCCCCGGTGAAGGCGGCATCATCAAGGGCTCTGGCCGCTCGATTCCCGGCCTGCATCTGCGCGACGCGCTCGACCTCGTCGCCAAGCGGGCCCCCGGCCTGCTCATCCGCTTCGGCGGTCACGCCATGGCGGCCGGTGCTACGGTCAACGCCGAAAATTTTGAAAAATTCAAAGAATTGTTTGCACAGATTGCCGGCGAACTCATCGCACCATCTGACCTGACCCGCACACTGGAAACCGACGGCAAGCTCGAAGGCGCCTATTTTTCGCTTGAAACGGCCCGTCTACTCGACAACGAAATCTGGGGGCAGGGATTTCCGGCACCATTATTCCTGGACGAATTCGACGTCGAGCAACAACGCGTGCTCAAGGACAAGCATTTGAAGCTACGTCTGCGCAAGGACAACACCCGTATCGATGCCATCCAGTTCAATTTCACGACCCAGCCCGGCAACCGCACCCGCGCCGCCTATCGGCTGGCGATCAACGAATACATGGGTGTCGAAAACCCGCAGTTGATGGTTGAGCATCTGGAATAACGTACAGTAGACGGCCACGCTGAAATCAAATTTGAATTCATAAATCGGAACTCGAGATTTCCATTTCTATTAAGGACTTGGCCAAGAATAACAACGAATCCCATACACAAACAGAAGGCCGGGA